>CAZDXZ010000146.1:0-3813 GCA_964509615.1 uncultured Dehalococcoidales bacterium | reverse complement strand
GAAGGAATACGTGAAGGCGGTCAACCTGATCAGGGAGCGGAACCCGCTTTCCGCCGTCTGCGGGCGCGCCTGCAACCATCCCTGCGAGGCTGTCTGCACGCGCGGCAAGCTGGACGATCCGGTGGCCATACGGCTGCTCAAGAAGTACGCCTCCGACCGGGAGATGGAGCTGGTGGAGTCCGGACAGATCTCGCTGCCCGAGGAGAAGACGCCCCCGCCGGGTGCGAAGAAAGTGGCCGTGATAGGCGCCGGGCCCGCCGGACTGACGGCCGCAGCCGACCTGGCCGACCGCGGATATGCCGTCACGGTTTACGAGGCGTCGTCCGCCGCCGGCGGCATGCTGCGCTGGGGCATACCCGGCTACCGGCTGCCCAAAAACATACTTGACTACGAGGTGGAGCTGATACGCCGCAGGGGCGTTGCATTTAAATATGGCTGCCGCATCGGGAAGGACGTCGAGTTCGGCCGGATCAGGCAGGACAGCGACGCGGTCTTCGTGGGCGTGGGTGTGCAGGTCAGCCGCAGGCTGGGCGTGGAGGGGGAGGAGCTGTCCGGCATCGGCTACGGCGTGGAGTTTCTCAGGCAGGCGGCCGGTGCGGGCAATCCGCCCGACGTGAAAGGTAAAGTGGTCGTGATCGGCGGGGGAAACGTGGCTGTGGATGTGGCGCGCACGGCGCTGCGCCTGGGCGCGGACGAGGTCGAGATGGTCTCGCTCGAGCAAAGGGACGAGATGCCGGCCCTGCCGGAGGAGGTCGCCGACACGCTTGCGGAGGGAATCAAGGTGACCAACGGCTGGGGCCCGCGCCGCATACTGGGAGATGGAGACGTCACCGGCATCGAGTTGAAACGCTGTGCCAGTGTATTTGATCAGGAGGGACGCTTCTGCCCGGCTTACGATGAAAAGGACCTGACAACGGTACAGGCGGACCGTGTCATCATCGCCATCGGTCAGTCGCTGGACAGGAACTTCATCGGCGCCGCCGGGCTGGACATCGAGCGCGGCTGCTTCAAGGTAGATCCGGTTACATTCGAGACCTCCGCTGCTGGCGTGTTCGCCGGCGGCGACAGCGTGTCGGGTCCCGCTTCCATCATACAGGCGGTGGGCGCGGGCAAGAAGGCCGCCGAGTCCATCGACCGCTATCTCAAGAGCCAGGACCTGCGCTCCGGCCGCTTCGAAGATGGGGTGAAGCCGCTGCCCGAGGAGCTGCTGCCCTCGCTTACCGGAAAACAGAAGAGCGCGCGGGCCATGCCGGGCCATTTGCCTGTTGAGAAGAGAAATAACAACTTCCTGGAGACCGAGGGAGGATTCGATGAGCAGGCGGCGCTGGCTGAGAGCGAGCGCTGCCTCAACTGCGCGCTGTGCTCCGAGTGCAGGGAGTGCGTGGACGCCTGCGAGCAGAACGCCATTGACCATTACATGGGGCAGCGCGAGGTCAGGCTGGAAGTGGGCTCGGTCATATTAGCCCCCGGCTTCGAGGAATTCCCCGCGGAGAAGAAGGGCGAGTTCGGCTTCGGCCGCTACGCCAACGTATTGACCAGCGTGCAGTTCGAGCGCATGCTGTCCGCGTCGGGCCCATTCGAGGGACATGTCGTGCGCCGTTCCGACGGCAAAGAGGCGCGCCGCATCGCCTGGATACAGTGTGTGGGCTCGCGCGATGAGAAGTGCGGCAACGGCTACTGCTCGTCGGTGTGCTGCATGGTCTCCACCAAGCAGGCGCTGGTGGCGTCCGACCACACGCCCGGGCTGGAGGCCTCGATCTTTTACATGGATATACGCGCGCACGGCAAGGACTTCGACCAGTATTACGAGCGCGCCGCCGGCAGCGAAAATATACATTACATCAGGAGCATGCCCTCGCGTGTCCTGCAGGTGCCGGGAACGGGCGACCTGCGCCTGCAGTATTACGGCGACAGCGGCGAGATGCGGGAGCAGGAGTTCGACCTGGTGGTGCTCTCGGTGGGCATGCAGGCGGGCGTAGCGGCCCGGGAGACGGCGGCCCGTCTGGGCGTAAGACTGGACGAGTACGGTTTCTGCGCCACCGACAGGTTATCACCGTTGGAGACGTCGCGTCCCGGCGTATATGTGGCCGGCGCCTTCCAGGAGCCCAAGGACATACCCGAGACGGTCACGCAGGCCAGTGCGGCGGCCTCGCTGTCGATGGAGCTGCTGGCCGAGGCGCGCAACTCTTTGGTCAGCAAACCGGTCTATCCCGAGGAGCACGATATAAGCGACGAGGAGCCCAGGATCGGTGTGTTCGTCTGCCACTGCGGCAAGAACATCGCCTCCGTGGTGGACGTCGAGAAGGTAGCACAGGCGGCCGCGCAGCTGCCGGGCGTGGTCTTCGCCACGCACACCATGTACACCTGCGCTGATTCCAGCCTCAACAACATACACGACATGATCCACAAGCACCGGCTCAACCGTGTGGTTGTGGCGTCCTGCACGCCGCGCACGCATGAGCCCATTTTCCGCGAGACGCTGCGCGAGGCGGGTCTCAACCCGTGGTTATTCGAGCTGGCCAACATACGGGACCAGTGCTCGTGGGTGCATTCGGCCCAGCCGGAGCAGGCCACAGATAAGGCCACACAGCTGATGAAGATGTCGGTGGCGCGCGCCAGGCTGCTGGCGCCGCTGACCGGGACATCCTTCTCCGTGGACCAGACGGGCCTGGTCATCGGCGGCGGTGTGAGCGGCATGACCGCGGCGCTGGCGCTGGCGGGCCAGGGCTTCAAGGTTCACCTGGTGGAGAAGTCCGGCAGGCTTGGGGGCAACGCTCTGGACCTGAATTACACGCTGGAGCACGAGGAGACACAGCCCTTCGTGGCGGGACTGGTCAGGCAGGTTGGGGACAGTCCCAATATCGTACTGCATTTGAAGGCGGAGGTGACCGGCGTATCCGGCTTCATCGGTCAGTTCAAGGTGGGGATTTTCAAGGATGGAATCGAGAGCCAGGTATCCTGCGGCGCCATCATCGTGGCCACCGGCGCCGAGCCGGCCGCGGCCAGGGGATACCTGCACGGCAAAGACGGCAGGGTGATAACGCAGCTCGACCTGGAGAGGCAGCTTCACAGGGGCGAGTCCGTCTGGGCCGGCAAAAACGTTGTTATGATACAGTGCGCAGGCTCGCGCAACGAGGAGAGGGCCTACTGCAGCCGCATTTGCTGCTCGACGGCGGTCAAGAATGCGCTCAGGATCAAGCGGGACGATCCCTCGGCCAATATATACGTGCTGTACCGCGACATCCGCACCTACGGGTTCCGCGAGAAATATTACAAACAGGCGCGCGAGGCGGGCGTCATATTTATACGCTATGACCGCGCTGCGCCGCCCGAGGTCACTGGTGAGAACGGACTGAGGGTCAGCCTCAAGAGTCCCGACTTCCCCGAGCCGATCGAGATAGAGGCCGACAACGTGGTGCTGAGCACCGGCGTGGATGCCGCCGAGGGGAACAGGCGGCTGGCCGACATGCTGAAGGTGCCGGTCAATGCCGACGGCTTCTTCGTCGAGGCGCATCTCAAGCTGCGTCCGGTGGAGTTTGCCACCGAGGGCATCTATCTCTGCGGGCTGGCGCATTCGCCCAAGCACCTGGACGAAAACATCTCGCAGGCGCGTGCCGCTGCTTCCCGGGCCTCGGTGGTGCTGTCCAAATCGTACCTGGAGGTGGGCGCGCAGGTATCGCGCGTGGACCAGTCCAAATGCATCTCCTGCATGACCTGCGCCAAGGTCTGTCCCTACGGCGCTCCGATGGTGAACGCCGACCGCAAGGCCGAGATAATCGCGGCCAAGTGCATGGGCTGCGGCATCTGCGCCGC
>CAZDXZ010000145.1:0-3831 GCA_964509615.1 uncultured Dehalococcoidales bacterium | reverse complement strand
TGGCGCGCAGGCGGTGCTGGGCGCCGGTGGGGCCGACAACATAGGCCAGCATCTTGCCGTCGGCGTCCACAATCGTTGCCTTGGACATTGTGGAGCCGATATCGATGCCGGCGAAATAAAGGCGTGAGGTCAGATCGTCCATGCCGGGCACGGTACTACCTTATCCCAGCGTCTCCAGGAAGGCCTCAACCCTGGTCTTGATGGGCGCCAGCGACCTCTCGCTGTAATCGTGCTCGATATAGATGCTGGGGATGCCCAGCGTATCGAGATAGTGCCTCAGGTTGGGCACTTCGTAGCCGTGCGTGTCGCAGTATTTGACGCTCTGCAGGATCGCGCCGTTTACCTTCCAGTCTGCAATGGCCTTCTTGATGTAGTTGAACCTGCTGTCCAGGTCCTTGTCGTAATTGCGCTCCAGCTCATGGTGCGCGCTATCACGGTAGGTTCGCGGGCACTTGATATCGACCAGGTAGCGCTTGGCCAGCGCATGCAGATTGTAAGGCGCCTTGACGTCCGCCCAGAATGCCCTGGTGCCGACACAGGTGTCATCCACCACGACATTGGCATCTACGCTTTCTATCAGCTCATACAGTGAGGTATTGTCGAAAACCGGTCCCCACACCAGCAGGCGGGCCTTCTTTTTAACCGGCTTTACCTTGCGTTCCCTGACCTCTTTGATGACGTCTTCCAGCAGCTCGTTGCCTTCATCCACGGGCAGGCTGAAAACCGCCACCAGCACCTCTATGTTCTCCACGGATGTCAGCAGAGGCGGGTCGGACTTGCGCAGGTCGTACAACTCCCTCACCAGCTTGCGCTGCTTATTGTGAAGCTCACAGGCTTTCTTCAGTTTGTCGTCGCTGAGCTTCTCGCCTGCCAGCTCTTCGAGGTGGCGTTTGAAGGAGTTTATCTGCCCCTCGAAGTAGTCGACTGCCGGATCGTGATCGGTATGCGGCACATCTATCAGATGGGAGAAGGGCGCATCCTTGACATAATCACGCCAGGAGATGACGAGTGTCATGCCTATATCGCAGGTATGCGCGCCGACGATGCCGTCCAGGAAATTGAATTTGCCTTTGAGGCCCAGGTCGATGATGCTGCGCAGGAACGGGCAGACCACGGTGGTGGACACCTTGTCGGCAGCGGTGATCGGTTCGCTCATATCGCCGAAGACGCGGAAGGGCACCATGCCCAACGCGCTGATTATCTCGATGGGCGGGTAGAGGCAGATGTATCCGATGATCTTCTTGCCGGCCTTGCGCAGCTCGCGCACGCGCTGTCCTCTGTCCGCATAAATCTCATGTGCTTTGGAAAGGCCTTTGGTTGTAGCTATTACCATCTCAATCTCCCGGTTTTTTATTATTCTCGGCTTACCAGTCCAGTCCCTTGGATTTCCTGACCGACCTGTAGTGGTCCATGGTCTGCTCGAAGGCCTCGGCCTTGGCCAGCACCTCCTGAGGATTGAAGACACGCTTGTCGATGATGTCGCCCTCGACCCACAGGCTGGGCACTTCCAGCTTATCCTGCTCGAAGTGCTGTATCGTCCTGAGGCTGCAGCTGGCCGCGCGGCAGGAGATGAGCGGGTGCATGAAGAACCCGTCCGCCTTATAGCCCCTGGCGATCTTGAGGTAGGTCTCAACGACGGGATTGGAAATGCCGTCCTTCTTTGCATCGGGGAAGACGTTGAACCAGAAATTGCGCGAGAAACGGGCCAGCTTTTCGCAGGGGTCGCTGACCTTGCTCAGGTCCAGCGGCCTGGTGTTGTGGTAGCCGAAGCTCTCAAAGACGAAATTCCAGCCCTTCTCGGCTAGCTGGTCGAAGAACTTGAGGCTGTGCCAGGGCGGCAGCTCGGCGAAGATCAGCCGGTATCTTTCCGGGAAGTTGATGCCCGATTCCTTGTTCTTAACGCGCTCCTGCACCTCGGCCAGCATATCCTGGTACAGCTTGAGCGACACCTTCATATCGCCGGCAAAGAAGAGAGCAGGCGGCATGCTGCTCCAGAAGTCCGTGCTGTGCATGGGGCCCGGTATGGCCTTGCGTGCCTCGCTGATCTGCCAGGTGGTCTCGTGTATTTTGGTGGCCAGTTCGATCAGCTCCTCCAGCTTGGCCCAGTCCATCTTCTTCTTCAGCAGCTTCTCCAGGAATGATATGAAGTCCTTTATCTCTTTGGTCAGGAATTTCACCTGGTAATCTTCCAGGTCGGCTTCGGTGCCTTCGAATGTGGCCATCATGGGCATCTCCAGGCACCACTCGGGAGCATCGAAATACCTGGCCAGCGCCTGGAACCACTTGAAGCGCGCGTCGCAGATAATGCCCGACCCGAGCAGCAGAGCCGGTTTGGCCATGCCGCCCAGCGGCGCATCGGGAGGTATCTTGCCGTTGTGTTCCTTCATCATGCGGTAGGAGTAGCCGATGGTGCTCCTCCCGTATCCGCACATATGTGTGGGGAAGCCGTCCGAGTCCGAGGCGTCCAGGAACGGCTCGGCTGCGCCCGAGGCGGCCAGCAGAGTGGCGTAGTTCTCAGGGTAAACGATATTGAGTCCCATGGCCTTGAGCGGGAGGTCCCCCTCCCAGTAATTAAGCATGGACCACACGGTCGGCTTACCCTCGTTGCTGGCCTGGAGCGTGGTCACATAGTCCTGCTGTACCATGTTGCGCAGCGGGTACATGCTCTTGAGCCGGTTGATGGCCCTTTTCTTCTCGGTCTTAGCGGGAGTTGCGGTTTCGCTCATTTTGCACCCCTTTATACATTAAATATAGGAAACGGCTTAAATACCAGAATTTAATCTTAGAATATCGACAGCCTTAATGCAAAGACACGCATGAAACGTTCAATCGCCCGTATGGCAGCCTATTAGCTTAACTGACCGTCATTCAGCATTTTGACCAGCTCTTTTTTGAGTATCTTTCCCACCGGGTTGCGCGGCACCTGCTGCTGTATATAGACGTGACGCGGAATCTTAAAACGCGCCAGCTTATCGCTTAGAAAATCGGTCATCTCCTTCTCGGTTAATGTCGCACCAGGTTTGGGCACCACGATCGCCACAGGCACCTCGCCCAGGCGATCGTCCCTTTGCGGCACCAGCACGGCGTCTGCCACCGAGGGATGCTTGTACATCAACTCCTCGACCTCGCGCGGGAAGACCTTCTCGCCTCCTACGTTGATCAACTCCTTCTTACGGTCGACCATGAAGAAATAGCCATCCTTGTCGTAATATCCCATATCTCCCGTATGCAGCCAGCCCCCGCGCAGTGTTTCTGCGGTCTCCTTGGGCTTTTTATAATATCCTTTCATTACCAACGGGCCCTTTATCACCAGCTCGCCCACCTCACCCGAGCCCAGAAGCTTGCCCTTCTCATCCATCACTCCCACCTTGACGCCGGGATAGGCCAGCCCGACGCTGCCCTGTTTATAGGCCAGGCCTGAGCGCTGCATGGTGGCCGAGGCCGAGCATTCGGTCAGTCCCCAGGCCTCGAGGATTGTGATGTTCAGCGCGCTGGAGGCGTCATTCATGAGCTGAGCGGGCATGGCTGAAGCTCCTGAGATGCCGATCCTCAGCGACGAGAGGTCGTACTTGCCCCGCTCCGGATGGTTGATCAGCATGAAATACATGGCCACCACCATGGGAACGAAGGTTATCTTGTGCTTCTGGACCTGCTCGAAGATCTCCACAGGATTAAAGGGATCCAGCAGAACAAAGGAAGTTCCCGTGACCAGTGAGCAGAGCATCACGGTTATGCCGAAACCGTGGAAAGCCGGCACCACCATCAGGGCGCGGTCGTTGTCCCCCAGCTGGAGCAAACTGACGATGGTGTCGGCATGGAAGAACAGGTTGG
>CAZDXZ010000144.1:0-3836 GCA_964509615.1 uncultured Dehalococcoidales bacterium | reverse complement strand
TGCTCCGGCTGCTGGGGCAAGAGCCTTTCCTATGCCAACAAGAGCTGGTCTGCAGCCGATATCGGTACGAGGGCCAATATCAATAACACCCACATGAACCACAGGGGCACATCTCCTATTGGTGGCGGCGACTGGGGTATCACCGGTTGCCCGCATCCCGAGTGCGTGTCTCTTACCTGGTGCCTGCAGAACAACCTTCTCGCCAAGTGCAAGGTCTGCAGCAGCGGTAAATAAATTAAACCGATTGATTTGAAAATAAATAAGCGCTGCCGATCAGGGCAGCGCTTATTTATTTTATTTCGCTGACAGAACATGGACAAGAAAGAGAAGCTGGTCACCGTCTATAAAGCCTGCGGGCAGCCGGAGGCTGAGATCGTGAGAGGCAGGCTTGAGATAGAAGGTATAGTCGCCCTGCTTAAATATGAAAGCATCGGCAGTGTATATGGCCTGACCGTGGATGGGCTGGGGCAGGTGGAAGTTCAGGTCCCCGCCAGGTTTGCCGACCGCGCGCGGGAAATCATCGGTTCAGCCGGTGAGGAAATAGAGAACTAAACGGTTTTTTATTTCAGGCCCAGTGCAGCATTGAGCGCCTTGTAATCGAACCGGCTGTCGAGCAGCGCCGACATCGCCTGCAGCTTCTGTACCTGATGGAAACCTGCGCCGGCCAGCGATTGCTCGATCCCCTTAATTATTTCATTTATATCCCGGTCGACTACGATCACCGGCACCTTTTTATCCTCGGACTTCAGCATGACCGATGTCGACGGCTTTTTGCCGCTGATCACCAGGCACTTTGTCGATGTCTCCAGGGCCGCCAGCTGCATGTCGGTGCGCTCATGGCGGGTAACCACGGCCTTATTGCGCAGCCTGCTGTAGTAATCTCTGGCCGAATCGGGCGACATTGCGCCCAGCATGACGTTCTCCACCAGTTCGCAGGCCTTGTCCTTAAAATTGATCATTTCACCGCCGACGGCGCCGGCGATCTCCCCCACGGTAACGCCCATCAGTGCCCTGGACTCCGGCAGCACGCCCAGCACGGCGATGCCCTTCTCCTTAAAATAGGCGCCGCATTCCGCCTGGACCTTATTTATCTTCGCTGAAGGCACCTGGTTCAATACAATTCCCACCAGCCTGTTCCCCAGCTTCTCGGCGGCCTGCAGAATGGCGGCGTCGCGGTAGTCCGAACACCAGCAGAGCAGCAGGACCACTCGGGCATCCAGCTTCTCGGCAATGATATATGCAGCCAGCGTGGACACCTGGTCGTTCTTGAAGGCTCCCGGGCTTTCGATTATCAGTATATCTTTGCCGGCCCCGGCCTGATCGCAGGCCGATTTAATCCCGGCGGAGAAATTATCAACGTCCTCCGTCAGGCCGCGCCACAGCTCCTCCTGTTTTATATGCATGGGGCAGAGCAGCTCCCGGCTCTCGCCCAGCTCGAGGGACCGGCCGACAAAGTCCGCATCCAGGCATTCCTCGCCGGCGCCCTCCGTTTTTACATGGATGGGTTTGATATAGCCGATTCTTTTCCCCGAATTGGCCAGTTTTTTACCTATTCCGGCGCACAGTGCCGTTTTCCCGCAGGGATCATAAGCCGCGATAAGTAAATTAGTCATGGTGCCTCCTGAATTTTAGCCAGCAGACATTATACCATTCTTTACTTCCCCGGTGCATCGGAATATAATGATTAGAAAGGCACAGAAAAAGCTGAGAGTTATTGCGGCTCTCAGTTTTTTAATATCCGGCATGCTGGGAGGTGACACCCATGACACTAAAGAAGTTCGATATTACCCGAGAGGGCCTCGAAAAGCTGAAAGTTGAGTACGATCAGCTTACCTCCATACGCCGCCAGGAGGTGGCCGATAAGATCAAGAGGGCGCGTGAGATGGGTGGCACGGAGAACAACGCCGAATATGAGGACGCCAAGAACGAGCAGGCATTCATCGAGGGGCGGATAAGCTCCCTGGAGAACATTATCCTCAACGCCCGTATCATCGAGGCTCCCCACCAGCCGGGAGTGGTGGAGCTGGGCGATTCGGTTCTCATCCAGAACCAGGATGGCAAAATCGACCGCTATACAATCGTGGGCACCGCCGAGGCCAGTCCGGTCGACGGCAAGATCTCCTGCGAGTCTCCGGTCGGCAAGGCGCTGCTGGGAAAGAAAAAGGGTGACAAGCTGGAGGTCCGCACCCCGGCGGGGATAATGAAACTGCAGATCACCGAAGTAAGCTAAGAAGATGGCCGGGGAGGAACGCATAGAGCAACCACGCCTGGAAAAATTGTCCAGGCTGAAAGACCGCGGCCTCGACCCGTATCCGCATAAATTTCACAGGTCCCACACCGCCAGGGAGGCCGTACGCCTCTTCCAGGATCTGATTGAAAAAGACCCCTCGGCAACTTTGCCGGATGTCAGCCTGGCCGGACGCATCACTGCCGCCAGGTTCATGGGCAAAGCGGCTTTTTTCGATGTCCGCGACGGCTCGGGCAAGATTCAGGTTTTCTTCCGCCGCGATTCCCTGGGAGAAGAAAAATACGAGCTGCTGCACGAGCTCGACCTGGGCGACTTCCTGGGCGCGTCCGGCCGCATATTCAAGACGCGCAGTGGCGAAGTAACACTCGAAGCTTCCGACTTCACCATACTGGCCAAGTCGCTGCGGCCCATGCCGGAGAAATGGCACGGCCTCCAGGATGTGGAGAAAAGATACCGCCAGCGCTACCTGGACCTGATCGCCAACGAGGAGGCCAGGGAGCTTTTCATCAGAAGGAGCGGCGTCATCAACGCCGTGCGCGATTTCATGAACGCCCGTGGATTCATCGAGGTTGAGACGCCAGTGCTTCAGCCGATGTACGGCGGGGCGCTGGCCAGGCCCTTCATAACGCACCACCACGCCCTGGGCCAGGACCTGTATCCGCGCATCGCGCTTGAGCTTTACCTCAAGCGGCTGCTCATCGGCGGCTTCGACAAGGTATATGAGATCGGGCGTGTGTTCCGCAACGAAGGCATCTCGACCAAGCACAATCCCGAATTCACCATGCTGGAAAGCTACGAGGCCTACGCCGATTACAACGACGTTATGCAGATGACCGAGGAGCTTGTCAGCAGCGTGGCCGGGGCGATTCTGGGAACCATGCAGATCAGCTTCGCCGGGGAGACTATCGATTTGACCCCTCCCTGGAAGCGACTCCCCCTGCGGCAGGCCCTGATCGATAAATGCGATATAGATTTCATGAAGTACCCCGATGCCGATAGCCTGCGCACACGCATGACGAAAATGGGCTTGCAGGTCGACCCGTTCAAGGACAGGGGGCGGCTGATCGACGAGCTGCTCTCCACCTACGTCGAGCCGGATCTGCGCCAGCCCACGTTCCTGATCGACTACCCCATTGATATGTCGCCCCTGGCCAAGCTGCACCGCGAGACTCCCGGCCTGGTCGAGAGGTTCGAGACGTTCATCTGCAGCATGGAGCTGGCCAACGCCTTCTCAGAATTGAACGATCCGCGCGAGCAGCGCGAGCGTTTCACCCGCCAGCGGGAGATGCACGCTGCCGAGATAGAGCGGGCTGTCGCGGCCGGAGAGCTGCCCGAGACCGATATGATCGACGATGACTTCATTACCGCCATGGAGCACGGCATGCCGCCCGCCGGCGGCCTGGGCGTGGGCATAGACAGGCTGGTCATGCTGCTCAGCGACAGACAATCGATACGCGAGGTCATCCTCTTCCCGCAGCTCAAGACCCGGCAGGGGAGGAGTGAGGAATGATCGATATTAAGTTGATACGCGACAATCCCGAAGTGGTCTACCTGGCAATGGAAAAGCGTGGTGAAGGACGTTTAGAGG
>CAZDXZ010000143.1:0-3847 GCA_964509615.1 uncultured Dehalococcoidales bacterium | reverse complement strand
TTGAAAAGCCTGATTGGATCTTCGATGAAATTACATAGAATCCTCATCGCCAACAGGGGTGAGATAGCTATACGGGTCGCGCGGGCGGCAGCCGATCTCGGCATCAAGACAGTCACCATATATTCCGAGGACGACGCAAAATCCCTGCATGTGCTGTCCGGGGACCAGTCTTACGCTTTGAAAGGTTCCGGGGTGGCCGCCTACCTCGACAGGCAGCAAATTATTTACCTTGCTCTTAAAGCGGACTGCGATGCCGTGCATCCCGGCTATGGTTTTCTCAGCGAGAGCGCGGATTTCGCACAATGCTGTGAGCAGGCAAATCTTGTCTTCATCGGGCCGCGTCCGGAAACTTTAGAACTCTTCGGAGACAAGTCACGTACCCGATGTCTGGCCGGAGAGTGCGGTGTTCCCGTGGTACCCGGCACCACAGGACCTGTTACCTTGAAAGAAGCCCTGGCTTTCTTTATGTCACTCGGCCCTGACGCGGCCGTCGTAATCAAGGCAGTCACGGGAGGGGGCGGCCGCGGTATTCGCCCCGTCTACAAGCCGGATGATCTGGAAGAAGCCTATAAACGCTGCCGATCGGAAGCTGAAGCGGCTTTCGGAATTAACGATGTCTATGTTGAACAGCTCATGCCCCGGGCCAGGCATATCGAGGTCCAGGTCATGGGCGATGGTAAACAGGTAATCCATCTGGGAGAACGCGAGTGCACTCTGCAAAGACGCAGTCAGAAGCTGGTCGAGGTTGCCCCCAGCCCTTCCATATCCACTAAACTGCGCGCTGAGTTAACCGGGGCAGCTCTGCACATTGCGAGGCATGTGAATTACACCAGCCTCGGCACCTTCGAATTCCTGGTCTATAGATCCACCGACAGTAAACCATTATTTGCCTTTATGGAAACCAATCCCCGGTTACAGGTTGAGCACACCGTAACGGAAGAAGTCACCGGCATAGACCTTGTCAGGGCACAGATAGAGATAGCCGGAGGAAAAACCCTCTCAGACCTCGACCTTGTGCATGACGCGCGTCATCCTCGCATCTACTCTATTCAGGCACGCGTCAACCTGGAGCACATCGACGAAACCGGCAATGTGATACCTTCTACCGGCCGGATCAGCATCTGTGAAGCACCGTACGGCCCGGGCATCAGGGTGGATGGCTACGGTTACAGCGGCTATACAGCCAATCCTGCCTTCGACTCGCTCCTGGCTAAATTGATTGTCACATCTCGTTCAGATAAATATCAGGATGCGGTTGCGCGGATGAGGCGAACTCTGCAGGAGTTCCGCATAGAGGGCGTAGAAACGAATATATCATTTCTGATCAACCTGTTATCCAGGCAGGAAGTGGAGAATAACGATATCCACACACGTTTCATCGAGGACAATGCCGCTGCCCTGGCATCGACCCCGGATAAATGGAAGGAGCGGTTTTTCTCCGGCGGCCGGTCTGTGCCATTCAATGCAGCTGTACTTGAGAAGCACCCGGCACCTCCGGGAACCATACCACTGAAATCGCCCATGCAGGGGTGCGTGGTGGATATCGAGGTCATCGAAGGAGATGCCGTTACAGCCGGCCAAAAATTAGTCGTTCTGGAATCCATGAAGATGGAACACGTCATAACGGCGGTTTACAGCGGATACGTGCGCGCGATCTGCGTGTCACTGAATGAAAACGTGCAGGTCGGGTCACCCCTGCTTTTCATGGAAGAGGCTGAGGTTAACGCTGATATTAAAACTACTGAAAGTGAACTGGACCTTGACGTTATCCGTCCCGATCTGGCCGAGGTGATAAAACGGCATTCTTTCACACTGGATGAGCACCGTCCCGAAGCTGTTGCCAAAAGGCGCAGCAAGAACCGGCGCACGGCGCGCGAGAATGTAGGTGACCTGTGTGATCCCGGCAGCTTCATCGAATATGGTGCACTGATTGTAGCTGCCCAGCGCGGCCGGCGTCCGCTGGAAGAGCTTATCAGGAAAACGCCCGCCGACGGACTTATCACGGGAATCGGCACTGTAAACCGTGAGCTGTTCGACGAAGACAGGTCGCGCTGCACGGTATTGGCTTATGATTTCACCGTTTTGGCCGGCACTCAGGGCCTTTTCAACCACAAGAAGATGGATCGGATGCTGCATATAGCAAATCAATGGCAACTCCCAACTATTTTCTTCGCCGAGGGCGGCGGCGGCCGTCCGGGCGACACCGATGCCAACGTGGTGGCCGGGCTGGATCTCACCACTTTCAGCCGTTTTGCAGCCTTGAGCGGCAAGGTACCCCTCATCGGTATTGTGGAGGGCCCCTGTTTCGCCGGCAATGCATCCCTGCTGGGTTGCTGTGACATTATTATCGCCACCCGTGGATCCAATATCGGCATGGGTGGACCTGCTATGATCGAGGGAGGAGGGCTGGGCGTTGTCAAAGCCGAGGAAATCGGCCCTATCGATGTTCAAACTCGTAACGGCGTAGTGGACATAGAGGTCGCCAATGAGGCTGAGGCAGTGTCGGTTGCCAGAAAATACCTGTCCTATTTCCAGGGATCGATCCCCACCTGGGAATCCGACGACCAGCGCAGGCTGCGATGGCTGATACCTGAGAACAGGTTAAGGGTATATGATGTCAGGAAAGTGATAGAAGTCCTGGCGGATACAGGGTCCGTACTGGAGATGAGGCCGCGTTTCGGACCCGGTATGGTTACAGCACTGGTGCGTATCGAGGGCAGGCCCTTCGGCTTGATCGCCAATGATCCCAGACATATGGGAGGAGCTATTGAGGCGGACGACGCCGACAAGGCGGCGCGCTTTCTCCAACTCTGCGATGTGCACCGCCTTCCCGTCCTGTCACTGTGCGATACGCCGGGATTCATGGTCGGGCCCGAGATTGAGGAACGAGCGCAGGTGCGCCATGTCTGCCGTATGTTCGTGGTCGGGGCACATATGACCGTCCCATACTTTACCGTCGTTCTGCGCAAAGGATACGGTCTGGGCGCCATGGCAATGGCGGCGGGCAGCTTCCACGATTCATTTTTCACAATTGCCTGGCCGACCGGGGAGTTCGGGGGTATGGGGCTGGAAGGAGCAGTTAAACACGGCTTCAAAAAAGAGCTTGAAGCTATAAAGGACCCTGCCGAGCGGGAGGCAACCTACAAATTTTTCGTGGAGCAGGCCTACGCCATGGGCAAGGGATTGAATATGGCATCCTATATGGAAATCGATGCAGTGATCGATCCCGCCGAGACACGCCGCTGGATTATGCGCAGCCTGAATTCGGTTCAGGAAAAAATCCCGGAGGCATCCGGACGTACGTTTATCGATCCCTGGTAAACTACTATTTAATCAGCCTGCGCGCCTCGGTCTCAATCGTGCGGTAAACGTCCCTCAGAGGAATACCTTTACTCGCCGCTATCTTCTTGCATTCGTCGTATTCAGGAGCGATGCTGATGATCTCATCCTCGAAGCGTTTGACCTTTACCCTGACTTTACCGTAGCTCGATTCGAACTCAATTAGCTCCCGGCCGGCGATATGCCTGTATACCGGCCGGACCCTTATACCAAGGGTTGAAGTCTCCCGCATTATGGTCTCTGCCAGCTTTGACTCGGCAGCAGCGGGGGAGAGCACGCTCAGCATCACGGCAGGACGGTTTTTCTTCATCTGTATGTGTGTGAACCAGACGTCCAGCGCACCCTGTGTAAACAGCCTCTCCATAACATAGTCGTAAATCTGAGGGTTCATGTCGTCGATATTGGTCTCCAGCAGCACCATATCCTCATGGGCATTATGCCCGGACGACTTCCCTATCCACAGCCGCATGATATTGGGATACTCATCGGCATTCATACTGCCTGCGCC
>CAZDXZ010000142.1:0-3860 GCA_964509615.1 uncultured Dehalococcoidales bacterium | reverse complement strand
TTCAAGAAGCGCGGCCGACTTTTCAGCCGTACAAAGGGAGCCTGAATGGCAAAGAGCTCAAGCGAAGTAAAGGGTAAAAAAACGTCTCCGGCCAAACCTGACAGCAAGGTCAAGGGACCGGTCAAGGGGCAGGTCAAGGCACCGGTTAAAGGGCAGGTTAAGGGGCCGATTAAAAACAGTGTGAAAAGCCCGGCCAGGGCCCCGGCTAAGGCGCCGGTCGGCAGTCCGGCCAGGAGTGCGGGTAAGGAAGCCGTAGATAAGGTCAAGGTCAAGGTTAAGGTCAAAGTCACTGTTCAGCCCGCCACTACCGATGTAGAAAACGCCGCACTGACACAGACGGAATTCGAGGTACGTCAGGACCCCTGGGGCAAGATCGAATCCGAAGCCATGCCTCAGGACGAGAAAGAGCTGCTTTTCAGTGATATCGAGGCAGCCCCCGAGTTTGCCGAGGAATGGCTGAAGCCGGAAGCCGAAGAGAAGCCGCTGATCGAGCTCGAGATCGAGTTGGCCGAGCATGAGGCCATCGACGACCCGGTCCGGATGTATCTTCACGAGATCGGGAAATACCCGCTGCTGAATGCCAAGCTTGAGCGTGAGCTCGCCAGCAAGATCGAGCCCTACAAATATATGTCCCATATCCGAGAGTCCTTCCGCCACCAGGAAAACCGCTTCCCCAGCATATCCGATTTCGTTATCCAGCTGCTCAAGAACCTGTCGGACTGCGACACCGTTATCAACAAACTGTCTGAACATCTTAATGTTACCAAGAAGCCCAGCTTTAAAGAGAAGCTGCTCAGCCAGAAGTTGCACCAATCGATCGATGATTTCATCAATCCCGAGATGGTCCTTAAAATCGCGGCTGAGCTGAAAGTCGAGCCCCACGAGATAGAAAAGAGGCTGGTCGATTACTCGATTTATGTGCGCATCATGAATCCCGAGATATTTTCCATCATAGACGGCAATTCCACCTGGGACAAAGTCAAGCAGATCGTTAATAAAAACGGGGAGACCAAGCTTGCGGCCAAAATCGACGGCCACAGCCATCCCTTTCAACAGAAATTCGAACATATCGACAGGGACGGCAGGGAAGCCAGCAAGCAGCTTACCGTCTCCAACCTCAGGCTGGTGGTCAGCGTTGCTAAGAAATATGTCGGCCACGGCATGCCGCTGCTCGACCTGATACAGGAGGGCAATATCGGCCTGGTCCGCGCAGTGGAAAAATTCGAATACCGCAAGGGATATAAATTCAGCACATACGCTACCTGGTGGATCAGACAGGCCATCACGCGCGCCATAGCGGATCAGGCCCGGACGATACGTATACCGGTGCACATGGTGGAGACCATCAACAGGCTGCTCAAGGTCAACAGGAAGCTGTCACAGGAGTTCGGACGCGAGCCCAGCTGCGAGGAGATCGGCGTGGGTATGGAGATCTCGGCGGACAAGGTGAGAGAGATTATGAAACTCTCACAGGTGCCCATCTCCCTGGAGATGCCCATCGGCGAGGAAGAGGACAGCCATCTGGGTGATTTTATCGAAGACCGTTCCAATTTGCCCCCCGCTGACGCTGCTTCACGCGAGCTGCTCAAGGCCCAGCTCGATAAGGTGCTGGGTGAGCTGACGGAGCGTGAGCGCAAGGTGCTGCTGCTCAGGTTCGGCCTGGAAGACGGCCGGGCCAGGACACTGGAAGAGGTGGGCAAGGAATTTAACGTTACACGCGAGCGTATCAGGCAGATCGAAGCCAAGGCCTTACGCAAGCTGCGGCATCCCAGCAGGAGCCGCAAGCTGAAAGATTACCTCGAGTAATCTCCGGCTGACTAAGGAGGGAACCGATGAGAATCCTTCAAGGATTTTTAATATTTATGGGCGTCCTGGCTGTACTGGCCATCGCAGCCCTGATATTCGGCTACGTCCTGGCACTGCTTGCTCCCGATACACGCGCCAGCATGAGGCCGGTCGTCCTGTCATCGGAGGCGGTCGACAGCCTGAATAAAAAGATCAGCGATGTAAAGAAAATCACTTCCGCAGCCCAGGATGCGAAGATCAGCAAAGATGTCCAGATGGTGATCACAGAGGAGGAACTCAACTCCACCATCGTCATGGCCCTGGCCGAGGGGACAATTCCCGCCAAGGAGATGCTGGTCAATTTTAACGACGGCTATATAGTTACATATACCAACTGGAACTTCCCCGGTTTTCCCATTAAGACCGGTTTCATCGGAACCATTGAGGCTGAGAAGGGAAAGCCGGTTTTCGTGATCCACGAGTTTTCCCTGGGGAAACTTCCTGTTCCCGACAGCATCGACAGAGCAGTGCAGGACTGGATAAATATCCTTTTCCAGCTGAACGCTCCCATGGAAGAGCTTGGCTTCGAGCTGAAGGAGATCACCATCAGCGAGGGTCAGATCAAACTGGGTGGAGTCACCAAAACGGGAAAGTAGGCCGCGCTCTAACGGCCCATCAGTCCCGAGATGTTTTTCGGCAGTTTGCCTTTGGCCATCATCTTGGTCATTTTCTGAACGGTATATAGCTGGTTGAGCAGCTGATTGACATCACCCGGAGTGGTCCCGCTGCCTTTGGCTATCCTGCGTTTGCGGCTTCCGTTGATCAGATCGGGGTTGGCCCTCTCCTCAGGTGTCATGGAAAGGATAATAGCTTCGATTTTCCTGGTCCTGTCCTGACTATCTGCATCCGATATCCCCTTGGTGAGCTTGGAGAAGCCGGGTATCATATCCACGAGCTGGCTGAAGCTGCCCATTTTCTTCATCTGTCTCATCTGCTCCAGCAGGTCGTTAAGATCGAACTCGGACTTGCGCAGCTTCGACTCCATCTTCTCCATCTGCTGTTTATCGAAGGCCTTCTCCGCCTTCTCGATGAGCGTCAACACATCTCCCATGCCGAGAATGCGCGAGGCCAGCCTGTCGGGATAGAAAACCTCCAGCGCTGCTGTCTTTTCACCCATGCCGATGAATTTAATGGGGACGCCGGTCACCGATTTGATGGAAAGCGCTGCGCCGCCCCTGGCATCTCCGTCCATCTTGGTTAGTATCAGTCCCGTTAATCCAAGGTTATCATTGAATTCACCGGCGATATTCACCGCATCCTGTCCGGTCATGGCATCGGCTACAAGCAGTATCTCGGCCGGCGATACCTCTTTCTTGATGTCCTTCAGCTCCTGCATGAGAGGGGCGTCGATATGCAGCCTACCCTGCGTGTCGATTATCACCCAGGGGGCGGCCAGCTGCTCCGCCCTGGCAAGTGAATTGCGGCTGATCTGGACCGGACTGACCGTGACGTCTTCGTGAAATACGGGTATATCGAGCTGGCCGCCCAGCACCTTGAGCTGCTCGATAGCGGCCGGCCTGCGTGTATCGGCTGCCACCAGCAGCGCCTTCTGGCCTGCTTGCTTGAGGTGAAACGCCAGCTTGGCTGCCGTGGTGGTCTTGCCCGCGCCCTGCAGTCCCACCAGCATGATGACCGACGGCTGATGTGAGGAGGCTTTCAGCCGGGCAGGCTCCCTGCCCAGTATATCCACCAGCTCCAGGTCGACTATTTTTATGATCTGCTGGGCGGGCGAGAGACTATCGAGTACATTTGCTTCCAGCGCCTTCTCGCGCACAGTGGCCAGGAAGCTCTTCACGACCTTGAAATTGACATCGGCCTCCAGCAAAGCCAGTCGTATCTGCCGCAGCGCCTCGTCTATGTCTTTTTCGCTCAGCCTGCCCTTGTTGTTCAGCCCGCTGAATATCTTGCTGAGCTTGCCAGTCAGTACTTCAAACATCACTAAAGCATAGCATATTTTTCCCGAGTTTCTGTATTCCCCGGCTCCATATATAGGCATACTGCAGGGCAACGTACAA
>CAZDXZ010000141.1:0-3889 GCA_964509615.1 uncultured Dehalococcoidales bacterium | reverse complement strand
GTCAACGAGCCGCGCGTCATCATGGCCGATGAACCGACCGGCAATCTTGATACAGCGACATCAGACAGGATATACGGTCTGTTCAAGAAGCTTAATGCCGACGGGCTGTCGCTGATCGTGGTTACGCACAACATGGAGCTGGCCGGCAAGGCTGACCGCGTTGTCAGGCTCAGGGACGGCCGGATCATAAGCGACTGATGCCCCTCAGGTTGATTAAACGTTCCACCGAATGTATTATAGTCTCATTAAATCGCACAAGGAGACCGTAATGCTACCTGAAGTGGGCAAATTGGACCGCGCTTCCTTTGACAGGATGATATTATCCCGGCTGGGAAAGAAGGATAGGTCTGTGTACATAGGCCCTCAGCATGGTGTGGATGCTGCAGTGATCGACCTGCCCGGCGGGGATGTCATGGTTATCGCCGAGGACCCTACGTTCGCAATGCCAGTGATCATGCCCTACTTCGGTTGGGCGATTGTACATATCTGCGCCAGCGACGTGGCCGTGCTGGGAGTTAAACCCAGGTATATGACCATCTGCATGATGTTCCCGCCGGGCACAGCTGAAAAAGTCATTGACAAGGTTTGGGCTCAGGTTGATGAGGAATGCAGGAAACTGGACATCGCCATCGTCGGCGGACATACCTGCGTATATCCCGGGATCAGCTACCCTCTAAACGGTGGATGTACAGTGATAGGCACAGGAAAAAAAGAGCGGATTACGCCGTCCTGTAATGCCAGGGTAGGAGACCGGGTGATCATGACCAAGGGACCTGCCATCGAAGCGACCGGGCTGCTTGTGTGGCAGGCTGCCGCGTCGCTCACCAAAAAGCTGGGGCGGAGTATGGTGGCCAGAGCCAAGGAATACCTGCTGCAGATGACCGTGGTGGAGGATGCATTGACGGCTGCACCGCAGGCGCATGCCATGCATGATGCTACGGAGGGGGGGCTGCTAAACGGTGTCTTCGAGATAGCTGCCGCCTCGAAAGTGGGAGTAACCATATATGAAGACAAGATCGTGGTGCCGGAGGAGATAGATGCCGTATGCAAGGCTTTCAGGATCGATCCGCTGATATCCATCAGCGAGGGCACCCTCATTATCACCGCATCGCCGGATAATAGGAGTAAAATCATCGCAAGGCTGAAGAAAAAGGGCATACCAGCCTGGGATATCGGTGAAATCACTGCAGGGGACAGGATATTTATCAGGAAATCGGGTAAAAAGCAGAAGCTGACGCCTGTATTGGCTGACCCCTTCTGGCAGGCCTATTTCAGTGCTTCTGAGGGCTGAGAAATGAGAAAGAAAGATGCTGCTGAAAAAGTGCTGGGTAATCTCTGCGTTGCAGTGGAGAGGCTGCAGCGCTGCAGGGATTTTTCCCTGCTGATGCCTGAGGTGCGGGTCAATATAGTATATGCATTGCCTCATGCCAAGGGACCTTCGGAGGTTGCCGCTATAGACGGCAGGATAACCGTGGTCAACGGATACCCCCAGGCAAGCGGAATGCCCAAATGGGGCGTCTCGGACCATATGGCGCGGCTTATCATCGAGGCCAGGAAGTATAATCCGAATGTGAATGCCGGCATCAATTTTAAATGCGACGACGGAATTATCAGGGCGGTGAAAAAGTACGCTCGTGAGAAGAAAATGGCCTTCGGCTGGATCGACCGCACGGTTGAGCCGGATGAGGTGTCCAGGGCCGACGGCCAGTCCATGCCCTGGAAGGTGAAGCAGCTGGTCAGGAGCGGCGGCAGGATGCCGGATATCTTCTACGAGGGTGACGGATGGGGCAAGGAGCCCCTCTTCGTGGCTCTTGGCAGCGACGCGCTAAGCGTTGTTAAAACGGCCATTGAGATAGCAAGACGTTACGCACGCCAAATATAGGGGCGTACTTTCAGGTGCGCCTGCGCCGGCGCAAATAGGGAACTTTCATGGAAAAGGATAAGAAGAACAGCGAATTGATCGAGAAGATACTCAAGCTGAAAGAGAAGAGGAAGGCCGTTATACTTTCGCATAACTACCAGCGCCCCGAGGTGCAGGATATCGGCGATTTTGTGGGGGATTCGCTGGAGCTGAGCAGAAAGGCGGCCGAGGTGAAGGCACCGGTCATCGTCTTCTGCGGCGTGCATTTCATGGCCGAGACGGCCTCCATACTGTCGCCCAACAGCGTGGTGCTGCTGCCCGATGCCGAGTCGGGCTGCCCCATGGCCGATATGATCACGGCCGAACAGCTCATCACCAGGAAAAAGGAGCTCCCCGGCGTGCGCGTGGTTTGCTATGTAAACTCGTCGGCGGCGGTCAAGGCGGAGTCGGATATCTGCTGTACATCGGCCAATGCGGTCAATGTGGTCAGGAGCATGGGAGACGGCGAGATGCTCTTTATACCCGACCAGTATCTCGGCCATTATGTATCCACCATACTCAAGCGCGATATGTACCTGTGGCCGGGCTTCTGTCCCACCCACGTCAAGATACAGGCGCAGGACGTTATGGATCAGAAGAAGAAGTACCCCGGCGCTGTGGCGCTGGTGCACCCGGAATGCAGGCCGGAGGTTACGGCAGTGGCGGACCAGGTGCTCAGCACGGGCGGCATGCTCAAATATGCGCGTACTGCGCAGGCCGGGGTTATGATAATCGCCACCGAGACGGGCATACTGCACCGGTTGAAGAAGGAGAACCCGGGCAAGACCTTCGTACCGGCCACGACAAAGGCGGTCTGCCCCAATATGAAAAAAATTACGCTGGAGAAGGTACTGTGGGCTCTGGAGGAGATGAAGCCGGAGGTGAAGGTACCGGCGGATATACGGAAGCGGGCTATGGTTGCGGTGGAAAAGATGTTGTCTCTGTGATTTCCGCATAGTCCCGATATAGATTATTATTATGTTAGTGGTGTGAGATGAGACAGGTTTATATGGACAACGTTGCCGCGGCTCCGCTGCTGCCGGAGGTCAGGGAGGCCATGCTGCCCTACCTGGGCGAGGTTTTCGGCAATCCCCAGTCCCTGCATAACTGGGGTGACGGTGCGCGGGAAGCGCTGGAAGGCGCGCGTGAGCAGGTTGCGACGTTGATCGGCGGCTCGTCCGAAGAGATTATCTTCACCTGCAGCGGCACCGAGGCCAATAATATGGCCATCAAAGGGATCGCCCGCGCCAGGGCCGAAAAGGGGAAACATATTATTGTCTCGTCGATCGAGCATTTCTCGGTATTAAACTCGGCCCGTACCATGCAGAGGGAAGGGTTCGAGGTCAGCCTGGCGCCCGTTGACTCCACCGGCCTGGTCATCCCGGCCGAACTGCTGAAGCTGGTCAGGCCGGATACAGTACTGGTGTCGGTAACGCATGCCAGCGGCGAAGTTGGAACCATTCAGCCGCTGGCCGAGATAGCATCGGGTCTGCCCAAGGACGGGCCGGTACTGCACACCGACGCCGTGGCCAGCGCCGGCAATATACACATTGATGTAAGCAAACTTGGTATACATGCCCTCAGCCTGGCGGGCAACCAGTTCAACGGCCCGCGGGGCAGCGGAGCACTGTGGGTAAAGCGGGGAGTGAGGCTGCTTCCCCTGATGGACGGCGGTATACAGGAGGGTGGGCGCAGGCCGGGCACCGAGGATGTGCCGGCCATAGCAGGTCTGGGCAAGGCTGCGGAGATAGCCATGCGCGATATGGATGGCAGGATGGAGCGCCTTTCGGCACTGCGCGACATGCTGATAGATGGTGTGCTGAGCAAGGTAGAGCACTCAATACTGACGGGGCATCCGGTCAACCGCCTGCCGGGCTATGCCAGCTTCTGCCTGCGTTTTATCGAAGGCGAGTCGATACTCATGCTGCTCAACAGCCAGGGCATAGCGGCGGCCAGCGGCTCTGCCTGCACTTCGCGCGCGCTCAAGGC
>CAZDXZ010000140.1:0-3897 GCA_964509615.1 uncultured Dehalococcoidales bacterium | reverse complement strand
GCCCTGCCGCGGCCGGAATTGAAATCGACACGGTCTATCTTGCCCCGGAAGCTGATGGTGATCCCGCCGGGCAGCATGATGCGGGGCGCAGCGTGTGACCTCTTATCGCTGTCTATACCGAAGCTGTACTCGGCATACTCGGGTCTCGACGAATTGCCGGCGCGCAGCGCGTCGTCCTCCCGCAGGAAAACGGAGAGGTCGTGCAGCATCTCGCTCTGGGCCGCCTGCCAGAGCAGGGGATGGCCGGTGATGCCGCGCCTGCCGGCATCCTCGAACTCATCCATGGCGATGCCGGTGAGCAAAGCCAGGTGCTTTTTCTGCCAGGGCGCGCCGTAGGCCGGCATGTTCCCGGCTGATGTGCACTCGTTGAGAAACCTCTCCAGCACCCTGTGGAGCAGCGAACCCCTCTCCATGGGATCGATCTCCAGCAGCTCCTCGGGGGGATCGAGCACCGCTATATTCAGTATGTTCTCCAGGAAATATTTGAAGGGACAGTCGGCCCATTTTTCCAGCCGTGTGGCGGAGAAGGCGGCGCCCTCCGCAATGCTCAGCCGGCGGCTGGCCTGCCTGGCCCCCGCCAGGTTGCCGTCCCAGGCAGTGAAGCGGGAGCTGCTGCGCGCGTCCTCCATATCCAGGATGCGCCTGGCTAAGCTGCCGGGCGGATTGAGGAAGTGGTCGCGGGCGGGCCGGCCCGCATCACGCCAGCGCGCCAGGCTGCCCAGCTGGTAATCGCTTTCATCAGCGAAGCAGGTATCCTGCGCCAGCTTCAGCCCGTGACGGGGCGACTGGATGACGGTGAGCCAGGGACGGCTGCCCATCTTTTCCAGCGCCGATGTGCTCAGGGTGCTGCCATTCAGCGCCGAGGCCGCGGCCACGAACCAGGGCGAGGCGTACTGCGAGCGCTCATTGGCGGCAGTTGCCTTGCAGAAAGAAAGCATGCGCTTACGCCCCGAGGCCAGCGCCTCGAGGAAAAGCCTGCGCTCCTCCGTCCTGCGCTCGGACCTGAGCGGCAGGGATTCCTCCATATCCAGAGATGCGCGCACGGAATCGGGCAGCACGGCGTCATCGGGGCTGGCCGGGGGAAAGGCCCCCTCGGCCATGCCCAGTATGTAAACGGAGTCGAAATTCATGCACTGGCCTATCTTGAGGGGGGCGGTGAAAACGCCCTTTCCCAGCTTGCCCAGTATATCGGCGGAGGCCCCCAGCATATCGTCCAGCATCTGGCGGAACGCGGCCAGGCCCGTGCCCTGCTCGATGACGTCCAGCCCCTTCATGTCTCCGATGGTCTCGCGCACACGCTCCAGGGACTGGCTATAAGTCTCCGGCCATTGCTGCGGCCGGTGTGCGAACTTGTTCAGCATCTCCAGCGCCCAGCCGGCGAACTCGCTCCATGGCCTGCCGTCCGCGGGAGGTTTCAGGGAAGCAACTTCGCCCACAAATTCCAGCAGTCCGGCTGCGGACTGCAACTGGCCTTCCCTGCCCGCGATGCGGGCGGGGCTGGCCTCCTCGTCCGACCGCAGGTCGTCCAGCTCTAACTTTTTACTCTCAATATAGCCGGCCAGGCGCTCTGACCAGGAACGCCGGCCGGAGACGACGCCGGCCTCCTGCGAGATCACCTCCCAGAGGACCAGCTGCGAAGATGCGGGATAAAGGCCTTCTTTTACGCTCACGGGCGCCTCGGCGATCCAGTGCATGAGGAGTGCACGGTCGAGATCGCCGGCCAGCACGTCCAGCAGTCCGGTCAGCAGCCTGCCCGCCGGCGTATCGCGCAACGAGCGGGGATCGGGCCCGCAAAGCGGGATGTCGGCTGCCGGGAACAGGCTCTGGATAATAGACGCATAGGGATCGGCGTTGCGGTAAAGCACGGCGGTGCGGTGAAAAGGCAGCCCTGCCTCAGATTCCTGCATGATGCAGCGCACCACCCAGCGCACCTCCTCTGTGGCGCTGGGCGCGACCAGCATGTGGCTTGCGCCTGCACTTCGATTGCCGAAGGACGGGAAGGCCTGTACCGGCACGCCGTACGCCTTCAGCTTCTCAGACTCCAGCATGGCCGGCCTATCGGCCTCAGCCTCACCTGTGAGAGGGATTACCACCTCGCACAGCCCCGCCCCGCCCAGCACCGCGATAAAGTCCCTCTCCGAGCGCGTAAAGCGCGGTATGCCGTAGAAAAGGATGAAGCCCAGGTCGCGCAGGGCTCCGCCGGCCGTGCCGTCCTTCACGGATGAGGCGGCCGCCCGGTACAGCTCCTCACGCGTATAAAACGGTTTCACGCGGTCCCTGTACTTCCTGTACCAGTCTATGACCTGGCGCACAACCTCACCGGAGCTCTCCAGGCCCTGCAGGTCGCTCTCCGTCAGCGCGTTAAGTTCGCTGAAGGTCTGGCGCAGGTAGAGATGGAACTGCGGGTGAAGGGAGACAGGTCCCAGGGGCGGCCTGGCCGACATCTCGCGTGCAAAATGCCTGACCGCCGCCAGCCGGACCATGGGTGTGAGGGGGGATTTACCCTGCGCAGCCAGCGCAGGAGCGCCTAAATACTCGGCCAGGCGCGGCAGGGCCATGAAGCGGACGTTGACCAGCCCCCCGCCCTCCGCCAGCTTGCGCCGCAGGGAAAGGCCGGCATAGGTGGTAGGCACGATAACCGTGAGAGGGGCGAGGTCGCCCTTTTTATGTTTTCCGATGAGTGTATTCAGCAAGGAATATACCTGTCCGCAGATTTCCCGGGCTGACCGGGTGATGCGCATTAAAAGTGCAGCATTTTGTAGGGTGAGGGCAGCCATATATATACCAGCGCTATGACTGCCATATACACGAGCCAGCCCAGGATACACGTGGCGGCGGCCCTGCCTGTGTCGAATTCAAGGGTCTGTCTTACAGCGATGATGCCCGAGGCCAGCGTCCAGATGCCGGACAGCGCCAGAATGAGCCAGCCCAGCATGGGTATAAAGGCCAGTATACGGAGTATACCCGGTGAGTTGGCCAGGCCGAGAGTACGGGTCAGCTCGACCAGGCTGGCCTTTTCGGGCCCGCGCAGGAAGGTTGTGCCGCAGAAGAAGGTGATCAGCACCCAGGCGTACCACCCGGCCAGCGATGCCAGCAGCCCGCTCAACAGTCCCCAGAGGAACCAGAGGGCGCCCTCGCCTCCCACCAGTGCCGCCAGGCCCAGGCCGATGCCCGTGGCCAGGCCGACCACCAGCGCCACCATGATGCCGTGCGCCAGCGCGTCTTCCTCGGTCTCCATCTCCTCGTAAAAGCCGGAATCCAGCCTTGAGGCCCGCATCATGCGGTTGAGCAGCTTTCTCCATATCTCCATATTGAACCTCTCACTCCCTATGTGCCCGGGCTTATTATAGCAGCTTGAACTGCCTGACAGCGGGGCTGCTCTATTTGTTACCTGTTCAACGGCGGTGTTAAAATATCTGCTGTTTTATATGACCGCCTTAAGGCGCCGCTATTTTCTGAAAGGACTGGCTGCTCATGATTGACTTCAACCGTTTCTTTGCGCCGCGATCGCTTGCGTTCCTGGGCGCATCTACAGATACCAAAAAGTGGGGGTACCGCATCCTGGCCAATGTGCGTACCGGCGGCTTCCAGGGCAACATCTACCCGGTCAATCCCAAAGGCGGAGAGGTGCTGGGACTGAAAGTATACAGCACGATTGAAGAGATACCCGAGGTCCCGGACCTGGCAGTCATCGTTGTGCCGCCGCCGGCTATGATAGAAACGATAAAGCAGTGTGTCGCCAGGGGGATAAAGGCCGGTGTCGTGGTGACGGCGGGCTTCGCCGAGGTGGGCCGGGACGGCGCGGCGGTCCAGCAGGAGATTGTCAGGATCGCCAGGCAGGGCGGCCTCAGGCTGGTCGGACCGAACTGCTTCGGCATACTCAGCCCGTCGGCAAAG
>CAZDXZ010000139.1:0-3955 GCA_964509615.1 uncultured Dehalococcoidales bacterium | reverse complement strand
ACCATATCCACCACAAGTTTCATCTTGCGGGGAGGGATTCCTATATCTTTAGCTACTGCTCCTACTCTCATTTCTTAACCTGCTTATACCTTCTTCTTCACGGGCGCTGCTGCCGTGGCCTTTCCCACATGGCCGCGGAACGTGCGGGTCATGGCAAACTCGCCCAATTTATGGCCAACCATATTTTCAGTGATGAAAATGGGCACATGCCGCCTGCCGTCATGCACACCGATGGTGTGTCCGATCATCTCGGGCATGATGGTGGAAGACCTCGCCCAGGTCTTGATTACCTGCTTGTCTCCCTTCTTATTGAGCGCTTCAATTTTTTTCAGCAGCTTGGGATGACAGTATGGGCCCTTTCTCGCTGAACGTGACATTCTTAATTTACCTCTTTATTTAGCTGCGTAGCGGCGCCTTACAATTAATTTGTCGGATGCCTTACCCACGCGGGTTCTGTGTCCCAGGGCGGGCTTGCCCTGCGGTGTCTTGGGCGCCATACCGCGCGGCGCCCTGCCTTCACCGCCGCCATGGGGGTGGTCGCGCGGGGTCATGGCTGAGCCTCTGACCTTGGGACGGCGACCAAGCAGACGCGTTCGACCGGCCTTGCCTGATTTTATATTCTGATGATCCAGGTTCCCTACCTGCCCGATGGTGGCCCGGCACTCATTCATAAAGCGGCGGACCTCGCCCGAGGGCAGACGAACCGTGGAATACCTGTCTTCCCGGCCAAGCACCTGGGCTCCAGCTCCGGCGCTGCGTACTATCTGGCCACCTTTATTGGGTTCGAATTCCAGATTATGCACCGTCGTGCCGGCCGGTATGCTGCCCAGCGGCAGGCTATTGCCCGGCTTTATCTCGGCGCTGTCGCTGGCAAGTACAGTATCTCCAACACCCAGCCCCAGCGGGCAAAGCATGTAGCGCTTATCGCCGTCGGCGTAATAAATCAGGGCTATGCGGGCGGACCTTCCCGGGTCATACTCGATGGCCGCGACACGGCCCGGCACTCCCAGCTTATCCCTCTTAAAGTCTATTATGCGTGTCTTTCGCTTGGCGCCGCCTCCCCTGTGACGCGTGGTGATCACACCCCTGCTGTTGCGTCCCGCCTTCCTTTTCTGCGGAACCAACAGGGCCTTTTCCGGTACCGTCTTGGTGATATCGTCGAACGATATCTTGACCATTCCACGGCGCCCGGGGGATGTAGGGCGAAATGTCTTTAAAGCCAAATCTAACTACTCCTGCTTTAAGAGTGGCGTCGTTGCCATCGGTTCTTTCTCAGCAGCTTCCGATGCTTGTGCTTCGCCATCTTCTTTTTGCGTTTCTTTATAACAGAACCCAATTTATACTCCTGTTATCTTAGACTCCCTCAAAGAGCTGGATCTTGTCCCCTGCTTTGAGCGTCACTATAGCTTTTTTCCAGGCAGGCCGGCTGATTTCCCTCCGGCCCAACCTTTTAGTCTCGCCCGGTACCTTGATAATGTTTACGCTGACAACATTCACTTTAAAGGCCTTCTCAACGGCCAGCCTGACCTGGTCCTTGGTAGACCTCCTGTCCACTTCAAATACGTATTTATTTCGCTCCGAGAGCCTGGTGCTCTTCTCTGTCACCAGCGGCCTGCGTAATACCTCAAATAAATTCATCTTATATATAAACCTCTTGGCTACTTATCCCGCCTTTTCCTTGGCCTTGGCTGCTTTTTTCACATCCCAGATCTCTTCGATACGACGGACAGCGTCGACATCCAGCACCAGAGTTTTGTATGAGAGCAGGTCCGCCACATTCAGCATTGAAACCATGGTGGTCTTGACGCCCGGCAGATTGGAACATGCTTTGGTGAGATTGTCCTTGCCCAGCGCCACTCCGATGATGGCGGTATCCTCAACGCCCAGGGCTGCCAGTAAATCGGACATCAGCCTGGTTTTGGGCTCCTTCAGGTCAAGCTTTTTAAGCACTTTTACCTCTCCGCCGCTGACTTTGCCGGAAAGGACGCTGCGCAGAGCAAGCCTGCGCATTTTCTTGGGCATGTCCAGCCGATAACTGCGGGGGTGCGGCCCGAAGACTACGCCGCCGCCCTTAAGGAGCGGAGAAGTCGCGCCGCCGCGCCTGGCCCGGCCTGTATGTTTCTGGGCATACGCCTTTTTAGTGCTCCGGCTCACATCAGAGCGGGTCTGGCTGTCAGCGGTACCCTGTCTCCTGTTCGCCAGTTGCGTGACCAGGGCCTGGTGCACGACTGCTTCATTGACGGCCTGGCCGAACACGTAGTCGCTGACCTTTATCTTGCCGGTCTTTTCGCCTTTTAAATCAAATACTTCTAAATCCACAGCAGTAACCTTTTATGATCCTTTTTCAATCAGCAAAATCCCGCCCTTGGCGCCTGGGACAGCGCCCTTCAGCAGTAATACGTTCTTGGCCGTGTCGACTTCAACTACGACCAGGTTGCGCGCCGTGACCTTGCGGGCGCCCATGTGACCGGCCATGCGCAGTCCTTTAAATACGCGTCCCGGTGTTGTGGTAGACCCTACCGAACCCGGGGCGCGATGCCTGTCCGACTGACCATGCGTCTTGGGGCCGCCTTTGAAGTGATATCGTTTTACTCCGCCGGCGAATCCTTTGCCCTTGGAAATGCCCTCGACCTGCACTACGTCGCCTGCCTTGAACATTCCCGCGTCGATTTTCTGTCCGACCTGGTAATCCTTCACGTTATCCGTGCGCACCTCGCGCAGGTAGCGGTAGTTCCCGTTTTCCTTGAGATGTCCCTTCTCAGCCTTGCCCAGCTTCTTTGCCTCACCGAATCCGATCTGCACGGCGTTGTATTTATCTTTCTCGACCGTCTTGATCTGGGTGACACAGCATGGTCCAGCCTCGATGGCAGTAACCGCTATCTCCAGGTTCTCCCTGTACAGTTGCGTCATTCCTATTTTCTTTCCGAGTATGCCTGCCATTTCTCTATATCCTATAATCTAATATCGATCTCAACGCCGGACGGCAATTGAAGTTGAGTAAGAGCGTCGATCGTCTTGGTTGTCGGCCCGACGATATCGATCAGTCTCTTGTGAGTCCGTATTTCGAACTGCTCCCTTGAGTCCTTGTCGATATGCGGCGACCTAATGACGCAGAATTTTTCAATCCTCGTGGGCAGGGGAACCGGACCGATCACCTCGGCGCCCGATTTAATTGCAGTCTCAACTATCTGCCCGGCCGACTGATCGACCAGCCTGTGATCGTATCCTCTCAGTTTTATTCTTATCTTCTGCTTGGTCATTTACCTACCCTTCGATTTAGCTAACATTTCTTCGAGAATGCCGGCCGGTACCTCGCTGTACTGTTGGAACTCCATGGAATAAGTCGCCCTGCCCTGGGTCAATGACCGTAAGGAGGTCGCATAGCCGAACGATTCGGCCAGTGGAATGAAACAGTGTATAACGCAGGTCTCCCCGTGCGTCTCGATGCCCTGTATCTGTCCGCGCCTGGAATTGAGGTCGCCAATCACATCACCCATGAAGGACGATGGAGTCACCGCCTCGAGTGTCATGACGGGTTCCAGAACCACCGGCTTGGCCCTGGCCACGCCCTCCTTCAGTGCCAAGGAGCCTGCCATTTTGAAGGCCATCTCCGATGAATCCACTTCGTGTTCGCTTCCGTCAAATACCGCAACCTTTATATCAACCAGCGGATATCCGCTGACACCGCCGGAATCCAGTGCTTCCCGGACACCCGCTTCAATGGCGGGTATGTATTGCCGCGATATATCGCCGCCGCGCACCTCATTGACAAATTTAAACCCGCTGTTGCGCTCGCCCGGCTCTATGCGCAGCCAGCAATGGCCGTACTGGCCGTGCCCGCCTGTCTGGCGGATAAAGCGCCCCTCGGACTCTACCGGTGCCGTAATCGTCTCTTTATACGCTACCTGCGGCTTGCCGACCCTGACCTGCACGCCGAACTCCCTCATCATGCGGT
>CAZDXZ010000138.1:0-4001 GCA_964509615.1 uncultured Dehalococcoidales bacterium | reverse complement strand
GCACGACGGACTTTGGATCCGTTTGCCCAGGTTCGAATCCTGGCTCGGCAGCCAGTTTTTATTAATCAGTCTTTTTTCAGGCCTGAATAGTATTTTATCAGCGCTTTCCTGTTCATCCAGGCATGAATAAGTGTCACCACAATGAACAGGATAGCCACGAAAATATGTGCCTCCGGCAGGCGCCCCGCATGAAAATCCTGGGACTCTGCTATACCGGTTACTATGACCAGTATTAAAAGTACGGGCATGGCAATACAAATAATCTTTCTCATTTATATACCTCTAATTATCCTGTGGTCCGATATCCAGGGCATGGTTTCCGACCACAACCTCGCGAAATATCTTGTGGGAGAGACACGATTTCATTTCCATCAGCGTTCGAGATAGTCGAGCGACGGGGACGCTCATCGAGCCATGCATCTGGTGCACTTTCTCATGTATTATTCTGGCCTCGTTGCGGACGGCATCGATATATTGCCTGTAGACCTGCAGGTCGGAAGGTCTAAAGCCGAACTCCTCAAGCTCAATCACGATCTGGGCGATGCGTAAATCTATATCGTCATACATCATCATAGGGATCGAGGAGCGCCGAAAAAATCAAACAACGACAAAAGAAGGTTACCGGCCGATTATGGTCTCCGACAGCCTTATTGCGATCGGTAATCTAATACCGGTTATTTGCCCGCAAGCTCTTTTTGATACGCCTTCCAGCCCGGGCACCAGGTGGTATGCCATTTCCAGATCCTGCTCATTAGAGCTTTAGGATTAGCCTCTGCCTTCTTTCTCATGGGACAGTCCGCACATTTGGATGCCATTATCAGACTCCTTAATTCATTTAGAATGTTGCGCTGCGATTTATATACATATTGTATCTTAATTAGTTATAATCGTGTATGTTTACGCTAGGGGGCCTGAGCTGATGGAGATCACGCTTTACCAGATCGATGCTTTCACTGGCCATGTGTTCGGGGGGAATCCCGCCGCCGTGTGCCCGCTGCATGAATGGATCGGGGACAGCCTGATGCAGAAGATCGCTGAGGAGAACAACCTGTCGGAGACCGCCTTCTTCGTTAAACGAGACAACCACTACGAGATACGCTGGTTCACACCTGCCGTAGAAATCGAGCTGGCCGGTCATCCCACCCTGGCAGCATCCTATGTCATATTTAACTACTGCAATCACAGCTCCAGCACCATCAATTTCGTGTCCAAAAGCGGTGAACTCATAGTGGAAAGGGATGGCGACCTGATCAAAATGAACTTCCCTGTGCTGGAGGCCACCCGGGCCAGGGAAAATGACCTGCTCAACCGCGCCCTGGGACTTGAGCCGGTCGAGCTGTATCTTTCGCGCGACTACCTGGCCGTTTTCAAGTCACAGTCGGATATACTGTCCATCGATCCCGACTTCGGCCTGCTCAAGAAGCTGGACTGTCTGGGAATCATCGTTACAGCGCCCGGCGACGAGGCTGATTTTGTCTCACGCTGTTTCGCGCCAGCGGTAGGTATCAATGAGGACCCTGTCACCGGCTCCGCCCATTCGACGCTGATCCCGTACTGGTCCAAACGCCTTAAGAAAGACGTGCTGCATGCCTACCAGCTATCAAAGCGTGGAGGCGAGCTGTTCTGCAGGGATCTGGGTGGGAGGGTTGAAATCGGCGGAAAAGCCGTGCCCTACCTCAGCGGCAAGATCGTTATCTGATCGCCTGTCTTAATACGGCCGCCTTTAACGACTCTGGCGAAAACGCCTTCTCTGGGCATGACGCAGATCCCCATCTCTTTCATGATAACGCATCCGCTGTGGCACTTCTTGCCGATCTGGGTGATCTCAAGCGTGACCTCCTCTCCCGTCCGCAGGCGGGTTCCGACAGGCAATGAGACCAAAGCTATTCCGCTGGTCGTGATATTCTCGGCAAAATCGCCGGGCTTGAATTCATGTCCTTCGACATTCATCTTGTCGATGCTTTCCAGCGCCAGCAGGCTGACCTCCTTCACCTTGTCGCCCCCGGCGTGGGCGTCGCCTTCCATCCCCAGGCCCACCTTGAATACGCCCGAATCGACGGGTGTCTTCCTGACGCCTTTGGTATCACTCCTGCATACGGCTACAACGCTGGCCATATCGTCTCCATAAATCCCTTATATCAATTATTTTATAGCAAAAGGCCTTGTGCCGTGCTGCGTATCATTCATAGTAAAGGCCGACGAAATGGTTTCGTAGCTCAGTCCGATCTCCAGCGGATATGACATGGCCACATTGCAGGCCCGCTTGGCAGCCTGCACGACAACAGGATTATAGCCGGCTATCTCGCCGGCCATCTTGAGGGTCTCCTCCATCAGCTTATCCTTCGGATATATCTGCTGTATCAAACCTATCCGCAGCGCCTCCGGCGCCTCTATCCTTTTCCCGGTATAGATCAGCTCTTTGGCCTTGGCGATACCCACCGCCCTGGGCAGCCTCTGGCATCCGCCCAGGTCAGGTATGATTCCCAGTTGCACTTCCGGCAGGGAGAAGACCGAGTATTCCACCGCCACCCTGAAATCGCAGGCCAGGGCCAGCTCAAGTCCCCCTCCCAGGCAGTAGCCGTTGATGGCTGCGATTACGGGAACTGCCAGCTTCTCATACATGGTGAAGACATCTCGCAGCTTGCTGATGCCGTCGTAGTAGTCACGTATGTCCGGACCGGTGATGAAGTTCTCTCCCGAGGCGATCTTCTTCAGGTCTATGCCGGAACTGAACGCCTTCTCCCCTGATCCCGTGATAATCGCCACTCTCACGTTTGGATTGTTCTCAATCTCAATGGCCGCCTGCTTCAGTTCGTTGTTCATACCCCTGTACCAGGCGTTCATCGATCCTGGACGGTTGAGCGTGATCACAGCGATATGTCCCTGAACATCATAAATAAGATCGCGGTAAGCTGACATCGGTTCCTCCTGGCTGCAAGAATAGAGGGGATCAAATCCCTCTACACTTTATAGATAATCGCTCGAAATTTCAATCAGGCCGTATATCGACGGCGCCGACATTTTAATAGTTTACCTTATCCAGGCCCTTCAGTCCCAGCATGGCCCTGGCCTCTGCCGGGCTGGCCGGCTCATGTCCGAGTTCCCGCATGATGCGTATAATCTTCTGCACCAGCTCGGCGTTGCTTTTGGCCAGCATACCCTTGCTCAGATAGAGATTGTCCTCCATGCCGACCCTTACATGGCCGCCCATGGCAATAGCCACGGTGCAGATAGGCATCTGGAACCTTCCCGCTCCGATAGCAGACCATGTGAAATTACCCTCACCGATAGCCTCCCGGGTGGCATTGACCAGCGTAACCAGGCTGTTGACGGTCGAGGGCACACCACCCAGTGTGCCGGTCACGAACTGTATATGCACGGGCAGCTTCATATGGCCCCGTTCAACCATGAACGCCAGATTATTGACCATTCCCAGATCGTAGATCTCCACCTCGGGCTTGGTGTCACTGGCGGCAAACAGCGTCAAGAATTCGCGCAGCGTTTTAAAGGTGTTGGGAAAGATATAGTCCTCGCTGGCCAGCATGCCCAGCCTTTCCCAGGGATATTTCCAGTCACGTATCTTTTCCGCCACGTGGAAGACAGAGAAGTTCATCGAGCCGAAGTTGAGCGATGCTATCTCAGGCCTGAAGGTTGTAACCGGAGCGGCCCTTTGCTCGGTGCTCATACCCATGCCGCCCCCTGTGCTTACGCAGATCACGGCGTTAGAAGATTTTCTCATACCGGCCAGCACAGTACGGAAGATCTCGATGTCGGGGCTGGGCATCCCGTTTTCCGGGTTTCGGACGTGAATATGCAATATAGCCGCCCCCGCCTCTGCCGCACGTATACCGTCGTCGACGATCTGCTGCGGTGTCAGTGGTAAATAAGGAGACATACTTGGAAAATGGGCGGAACCTGTCAATGCGGCGGTAACGATCACTTTTTGCCCGGACATCACACCACCTCCCTTTATGCTGCAATAATAGACAAGGCCTGATCGG
>CAZDXZ010000137.1:0-4025 GCA_964509615.1 uncultured Dehalococcoidales bacterium | reverse complement strand
CCCATAGATTTGCCTTATTGTCACATAAAAAGTGGAAGAAGAAAGAAGACCTGACCAATTTACAAGGTAATAATATGCTGAAGGCTGATAGCTGAGTGCTGACAGCTAAAAAACCTTGACAACATATTGAAATAGAAGGAAAATAGAAAAAGTAGAGAAGGGGGGAGTATTGAAAATAACTTATATTTCAAGACCTGACCCCATTATTTCCACGGTCCAGATACCGAATGAGACAAGACAAAAAAGCACGCACAGAACATTCTGGACAAGTGCAGCCTGAAAACTTGAAATCCGGGCACCCTTTCCGGGTGTCGACTATGCGTCGTGGTTCATTGTCCCGGTATATTTTCCGGATTCAGGAGGCAAGCCTCTCCCAGAAACTGGATAAGACAAGATGTTGCATCTGAGCACTCCCATACCGGAAATAGCAATCGGTATGGGACGGAAGTTGAGGATGTTCATGAAGCTGATTCCAGGCGGTAATCCCCATCTCAATTCTGAATCCAGACTTGATGAGTAGAAGGTGGAAGTTTTATTATTGTTCTAGTGTCCTGTTCCTAACGCTTTTTTACATTTCAAAGAGAAAGGGGTTCCCTGTAGCACGACATCACAAAATGACCGCTTGCCATCCGCAAAGTTCCAGCGGGTACCCGGCTAAATGTGGAACGTCCCGAAGGGGAAACGGGTATGTCCGAAGTCCCGCTGAAAGTGGGGCAAGTTTGCCCGTTTAAGTGAAGCAAATCTCGGGTACCCGCTTGCGGGTGATGGTCGGGAATGGGGTGCAGAGTGCGAAGGGAATCTCCCTTTCTCCAGTTCGAGAAGAATAGTAATTGAACTGTAAAGGTATTTGCGGGACAGGACACTGGTTATTGATATTTCCGATGAATTGCGGCATAGCACAAGCTAAAAACGTTTGAATGTCAAAAATCGGCGTTCTTATTGAGAATTTATTTTTTTTGTGTTACTGCTATAGTATGCTGAAAAACAAATTCCTATCAGTTACTGCCTGTGTATGCAATAAATCCCTGATCAGAAAAATCCCTTGGGTCAGCAAAAGAGCCCCAAACTTGGTTGAAGCTCAATCCCTCAGGAAATGTGTTGCCATTCTTCTTATGGCCCTTTTTGCCCTGGGCACCACTGTCGAATCAGGAGCAGCGGCATCCTGGTCCTTTGCGGTCGTGTGCGATCAGCAGGACAAGGATGGTTCATATGGAATTAATAAAGAGATCGTGGATAAGATGGTCGTGGAGCTTCAGAGCAGGAACCCGGCCTTCATCCTGGCCGGAGGCGATGAGATCCATGGGGTCGACAGACATGGGCAGATCCCCCTGATCGATCAGTATACTCACTATAGAGATGCCATGGCCCCTCTCCTGAGCATCACCTACCCTATCCGGGGCAACCATGAGACTTACGGAGACGTTAACACTCCAGGGCCCGATTACGCCAAAGAATGGATGCTCCATATGGTCGATCACATGCCACAGATACCCACGAACGGTCCCGCCAATGAAAAGGGCATGACCTACAGCTTTTCCAGGAACAATGTCTTCATTATCGGGCTCGAAGAAGGCTATGCCGGCAATGAATACAGGGTGAACCAGGCCTGGCTCAACGAACAACTGAAAGCCAACACACTCCCCTTTACCTTTGTTTACGGTCATTACCCTGCCTTTAAGGTGGCCCCTGCCAATACCCTGGCGAACCATCCGGCTGAGCGTGATGCCTTCTGGAAAAGCCTGGGCGATTACAGCGTCAACGTCTATTTTTCCGGACACATCCATCTCTACAACAGGGCAAATATCTCCATAGATGGCGGGCCGGAGATACAACAGATTGTGGTCGGCACAGGAGGGGGAAAGCTGGGCACCTGGGACGGAACATACCCTGACAGCCGCGTTATAGGAGAAAGTCATCAAGAGGGTAAATACGGCTACAGCCTGGTGACGGTTGACGGAAATAAGGTTATCATCGAGCATTATACCTATGAAACCTTAACCGATACCTGGTACCTTTTTGATAAGTATGAATATACCCTGACCTCCAGGAAATTCGGAGGCAACAACGCCAGCCAGTCAATTGATCCTGCTACCCTTACCGATTATTATCAGGGAACCGGCTGGGGTATTGCCATTCAAAAGATCGGCACAGGCACCCTCACGCTCAATCCAGGCGTCAGCACTTACTCTCAAATGATCACCGTCTCTGGGGGCACGCTTGACGTCAGGGGTGATTATTCTCAGGTGCCGGTGACCGTTCAATCGGGTGCCACGGCCACCCTGGATACCGCCGGCAAGGTAGCGGAGGTGACCGTAGATTCAGGGGGCACCCTGAGCGGTACCGGGATGGTAGCCGGCAACCTTGCAAACGCCGGGACAGTTAGGCCCGGCAGTTCCATAGGAACCCTCACCCTCAACGGCAACTACACTCAGGGCTCAGGCGGAAAATTGAGCATTGAAGTCGCTTCTCCCTTAAGCAACGACCTTCTTATCGTCAACGGTGCGGCAAATCTCAACGGCACTCTGGAGACATCATGGCAGGGCGGATATACACCGGCTATAAACACCATCTTCGGGACAATCCTCACAGCTTCGTCGGGTGTGACGGGCCAGTTCTCCCTTCTTCTTACCAATATCACCCCCACCATTATATTCAAGCCAAGGTATGATATCGCAAACAAGGTATATCTTGCGGTAGAGCGGGACTATGCCAATGCTACCATCCAAACCCTTTTCACCCCAAACCAGATGGCTGTGGCAGAGATGCTCAACAGCATCGCCAATACCTCACAGGGCACGACAGGCGATCTCAATACAGTCCTCTCCGCAATCGATGCCCTCCCCACATACACCCAGGCAGCAAGTGCCATCGATCAGCTTGCCCCAAAAGGTAGTGATGCCCAATTCGGCATGGGGATCAGCGCAGCATCTTTCCAGGCTGGTAATATATCGGGACGCCTGAGCGATCTCCGGCAAGGCGTGCATGGACTAAGCTTCAGCGGACTCAACCTCAGGAACAGAGATTTCACCAGCAACGGGATAGAAAGGCCCATACTACTTGCCAGCACGGGTTCGAACTTAACCAGTATGATACCTTCTGGCATGGATAGACGATTTGGCCTGTTTGTGAGGGGAAATGCAGTCTTTGGAGATCAGAGAGACACCTCAGAGCAAACAGGATACGACTTTATCAATATGGGTGTCACGATGGGCTCTGATTACCGGTTCACCAAGAATTTTATCGCAGGCCTCATGTTGGGGATGAATACTTCCAGAGCCAATACCGACAATGTGGGCAGCAAGGTAACTATGGACAGCTATACATTCGGAACCTACGGGACCTATTATGAAAAGGGATTTTTTGTGGATGGACAGTTTAGCTACGGCATTACAAGTTATGATAATACCCGCCGTATCGTTTTTCCCGGCATAGACCGTACTGCCACGTCATCACCAAAGGGCCAGCAGTTCACCGTCTATGGAGGCACAGGGTACGAATTCCGCATGAATAAGTGGACGATCATGCCGACCATGTCTATCCAGTACACAAAACTAAGTGTTGACAGCTATATTGAATCAGGGGCAGGCGCATTAAATCTCGATGTGGAGAGACAGAATATAGAATCTCTTCAAAGTAATGTCGGCGGAAGAATATCCTATACATGGCAGGCCGGCAAAGCACTGGTTATACCGAATATCCGCGCATCCTATGGATACGAGTTTTTAAGGGACAGCAAGAACATTACCGCTCAGTTGGCCCAGGGGATCCCCCCCTTCAGCATCGAGACCATATCTCCTAACAGGAATTTTGTCATCCTTGGAACAGGTATCACGGTAATCACCGGCAACGATATTTCCTTCTCCATCAACTATGATGCCCAGCTTGGCGACAACAAGTACACAGCCCATAACATAAATGCCGGCTTGAGGATTATGTTTTAGGAGGGCAGGGGAATAATGAATGGTGTTGCCTGCTTACTTTCTACTGCCTACTTCTTTTTTTATAGATTCAAGTAGCACTCTATA
>CAZDXZ010000136.1:0-4063 GCA_964509615.1 uncultured Dehalococcoidales bacterium | reverse complement strand
ATTTTCATCTGGTCCCGGTGCATGATGCTGACCACGACCGCGCATCCCTTCGGCATCAGCCGGCGACGGTAGAGGTATTCTTCAACCGTGGGCGGCGACCAGGTCCCACCCGGCCAGCCAAAAAAGAGTGTTGTTATGTAGGGGGCATCGAGCAGCTTCTTATCGATCAGGTAGTTCAGGTTCCAGATAGATCCGGCGTGCCATACCTCGAACTCAGGCGCGACTTTATATTTCCTGCATAGCCTGGCATATCTCTCCAGCTCCTGTCTGGAATGCAGCTTGAGACAGTCAACCTCGGCGAATGCTTCGTCATGGTGATTGAGTATGATCGAAAGCATATCGGATTTCTGTTTGAAGCAGTCCGTCCTGTCCTTTATCTCGAGGCTGGACATGCCGCTCTGGATTATTATGTCGCAGGATGCGCGCACGGCTTTGATGACTTCGGTCCACTGCCCCTCGGCATGCGTATGCAGCACCGAGGCGCCCTTTTCCAGGCAGCGACTGGCCTCCCGGGCTATGGCCTGCGGCGTGCGCGGATAATCGACCGAGGGCTTCAGCCAGCAGGTATTGGGCGTGGCGACAATAATGAGAGGATCCATGTTATTCACCTCAAGCTTTATCATAATGCATTCACTGCCGGACTACAGGCTCACTATATGCTTGTCCAGCGTGGTGATCTTGCGCAGCCCCGTCTCGGTGACCACGTAGCAGTCCTCCACACCGATCAGAATCTTGCCGAAGGACTCCCAGGCTTCGATCTCAAACACCATGTTCTTCTCAAACGGCCTGTCCAGCACCTGCAGCGGGCCGAAGAGGTGCTGCTCCTCGCACTCCAGTCCGATGCTGTGCCCCACGGCCATGGTCAGTCCCTCGGGCTTGAGCTTCTTGTAGAAAGCGTCCGCCTCCGCGTTCAGCTGGCGGATATTCACGCCCGGTTTCGCGTTCTTCTCATAGTACTCCTGCAGAACGATAAGGCGGTCTATGATCTCCCTGGCTTCGTCCGGTACAGGGCCGATAACGGCGTGACGGTTTACGTCCGAGACGTATCCCTTATATGCCGCGCCGAAATCGAAGCGGCAGATATCTCCTTTTCTCACCACCGTACCGATGCCCGGCGCCTCGGGGTCCGACTCACCTATGCTGTGGGTCAGGTGGTCCCAGGCCTCGGCGCCCTCCTCGATAATCGTCCTGCGCGCCAGCAGGAGGAAATCGTTGTCCGTCATGCCTTCCCTGGTCGCCTTGATGCAGGCAGAGACGGCCTTTTCGGTAATCTGTGTGGCCTTCTCAATCAGTTTGATCTCCTCGTCGCTCTTGATCAAGCGCATCTCCAGGAGCACCTCGTCCGCCGTAACTATTTCGGCAGCGGGATTCTTCTGTGCCAGGTGGTCAAGCAGGTACTTGGGAATATATGATTCGACTCCTATGCGTTTGCCTTCCAATCCCCATTTCTTGATCTTGGACATGACGGCGCGAGCGGTCTCCTTCTGCCCGATGGTGCCCTTGTGGTCCGCTATCCATGAGAACTTGTCCACGCTTTGAAAGAGGTCCCAGTTGAACAGCGCAGAGCCGCCGTCACGGTTGACCACTACGACATTGGGATACTGGTTGCTCAACGCAAACAGAATGGGATTTGGGCTGGCATGCAGAACGGGCATACCGCTGGTATAGAACACGTTGACGGGCGAAGTGACAATCATCAGCTCCAGGTCATGCTTATGCAGTATCTGCTCCATACTCTTTTTGTTGAAACCAACCGCTTTCACCCGTTTCACCTCCGGCAAGTTCTTCCTGATGGGAACGTGCTCTGCAATTTTATGTAAAATACTTTCCGTTCCGGCGGACTTTTCTACAGCAGCCAGGTCGGCGCGTGTTACAACCTTTCCTTTCTGGGCCGACAGGTACCCCATCAGCACCGCTGTGATCGCGCTCTTGGCCTGTTCAGGAGTGAATTCAGGCTCCCTGTTCTCAAGTATGCACTGGGCAAAGTACTCATCCTCACAGCGCATGGAGATGTTGTAATAGGCAGGGAACGGCGCGTGCTCCAGGTCAGGCTCGTACCACTGGTTCTTATTCTCCCCCATTGCTTCATGGCTGGAATGGATGCGCACTGCCTTGTCCCACATGTGGTTCTCAAGTATTGTACCCTTGCTCCCGTAAATCTCCAGGCTGTTGAAGGCAGGGGTGACCTGCGTGAAGCTGACCACTACCTCACCCATAACACCTTTGCTGAAGCGCACCATCGCTATGGCATTGTCTTCAGCCTTCTCGGGCAGGTTTATGGCCTGTTTAGAAAGCGTCACATAGATGGATTCGATCTGGTCATCAAGTATCCATTGGAGAGCAGCGAACTTGTGCGCCCCCATATCCATAAAGGCCCCGCCGCCGGCCTTGATGGGATCGCCCTTCCAGAAATCGGGTTGGCTCATGCCCTCGATCTCGCTGACGCCTTCATACGCCCTGACCAGATGCACATCGCCGATCAGGCCCTGCTGAATGGCATCGTGTATATACTGGTGGGCCGGCAGGAAGCAGTGGTTCTCGGCGATCATGAACTTCACCCCCGCATCCCTGGCCGCTTTAATCATGCGGTCGCAATCTTCAGTTGTTGTAGCCATGGGTTTCTCACACAGAATATGCTTGCCCGCTGCTGCAACGCGCGATACAAGATTTGCATGATACGTGTGCGGCACCATGATCAGGACGGCGTCTATGTCGCTTTTCAGGAACTGATCCAGATCGCTGAAAGCCTGCATTTTGTTGGCCCTGTACCTCCTGGCGACCTTTTCAGCATGCTTCTGGTTCTTGTCGTATACCGCCACAAACTTGAGATAGGGTGAATCCTCGCAGGCGGACCTGTGAAAATCCCAGACCGATCCCGCCCCGATGACACCGAATTTGACGAATTTGCCTTTAGTATCCTTGCCCGCCCTGCGCTGCACGGCTGCTTTCTTTTGAGCCTCTGCCGGGGCGCGTCCGCCCGGCGTCGGCGCGGGGCCGGGCTCCATATCCAGGTCCTCCCTTACAAGGTCGACCAGTGTGCGAAACTTGATCGCATCCGGCAGGCTCCCATCGACTTTCAGTTCTCCGTTCATATAAGCCATGGTGGCATCGACCTGGCCCGTGAAAATCCCCGCTGCCATCTGTGCATCCATCTCCAGGATGATATCGGGCGCGTCGATATCGCCTTCGCCCATCTCGAAACTTCCACCCTGTATACTCAGCCAGAAATTAGAATAATCTAATAATCTGAACTGGAACTTGCGGTTGAATCCCCGCACCTCGTCTTTGGTCTCGTCGATACTGTTGGCAACCTGCGTGAAAAGCGTCAGGAAGTCCTGAAGGTCCTTCAGTCCAAAGGTCCCGCCTTCAACCTTCTCCAGCATGCGCTGCTTGAGACCCTCATCGACAGGTTGTTTGCTATCAATCTTCCATCCCATAGTACTCTCCCTACGACCTCCTTTATGTTAATCTATCGCTCATGAACAGACTATAACAAGAATCGTATCACGTCCAATAATAAATATCCTGATATATTCTATTCAACATGGCATCTTCTGTCGAAAAATACCTGAACCACTGTGGATATAAAAGCAAGTCGTCCCTCCTAAAATAGGAGTGTCCGGCGATCTCAGAATTGCTTTAGAAATACTGACTACCAGTCGAATTAATGCCGATCGTCTATACTGCTCCCCATTAAGGCCATAATTAAGAGAGTAAAAGGCTGGAACTGAGGAGAAAAACAGCCATGGAAAGAAGAAAATGGTACCCCAAAACCAAAGCTATGATTGTGCTTCAAGGTCTGAAAGGTATGATCCTCACCCCGTCTTGGTACCAGCCAAAATGTTAGTTTTGCGGTCTTGAAATTTTTCAGCTATCGTTTATATAAGCCCATGCCGACATCTTCAAACTTGATTCGCATCACAACTCCCACACAGGCCGAACCACTCTCAAAGGTCTGTGGCCGGGCGTTTATAAATGAATCGGTCATGCATTACTTAATCCCCAGGTATAATCAGCGTAAAAACCTGCATCTCGTTTTTCAATACTCCTTGCGCATGTGCCT
>CAZDXZ010000135.1:0-4094 GCA_964509615.1 uncultured Dehalococcoidales bacterium | reverse complement strand
TGGCCACCTCTTGCGGTGCGCTGACGTTGAGGGGCTTGCCCTCGCGGTGCCAGCCCGAACCGCTCATGGAGGCAATGCCGATGGGACTGCTGGTTATCTCGATAGCGTATTCGGGGTAGTAGGTGAACGTCAGAGAGCTGATGCCTCCGCTGACAGAGGCTGAGTCGGACTCAGCCTTGTACTGGATATCGCTCCGCCCCGAAGGGGTTACCGTGTTGTCAACCGATATCGTCGATGTCGTGTCGGGATCCAGGCCGGTAAGCCTGTAAGATTCCCCTCCCCGCAGTGTGGCCCTCGGCACGTTGTTCAGGTAAACGCGGGTCTGACCCTCCTCCAGCCCGGAGGAGATGCTGACGGTTACGTCGTAGCTTCCCCTCTCAACGCTGAGGGTGAAGGTCTGCTGCGCGGTGGAGCTTCCTGCAGTGGCTGTGACCGTAAATGAATAGCTGCCCGCTGTGCCGCTGGCAGGTGTGCCCGATATCTGTCCGTTATTAAAAGTCAGCCCTGAAGGCAGCGAGCCGCTGGTAAGCGCATAGCTTATTGTGCCGGTGCCCCCTGTGGCAACGATGCTGGCCGAATAGGACTGACGCACGGCTGCGGAGGATATGCTGGTGGTGGAGAAGGTCAGTGCCGGTACGATTATTGTGATAATAAAAGAATCAGTAGTCGTACCCCAGGTAGCATCGGTGACGGTCACATCGATCGGGTAAGTGCCCGCCGTTGTCGGCGTACCCGTGATGGTCCTGCCCGAGGCAACCAGGCCCGGGGGTGTGCCCGATATTGACCAGACCGCTCCGGAACATACGGTGCCGTTGCACGTGGCGGAGAAACTGGTGCTGTATGGCGTACCGACTACGCCGCTGGGCGGAGAACCCGAGATAATGGGCGGTGCTGCATCAGCCCTGCCGTAAAAAAGTCCGGTGCAGAGGCAGGTCAGGATAAGGCAGACGGAGAGGAACCTGATGGCTGCGGTAAAGAAGTGACTGTAGCTGTTCACTCGATCGTTATCCGTATGGCCGGGGGCATTTATAACTGTATTATAATGACAATTCACACTATTGTCGAAATCGTCGCGTACGCTGTACCGGAGCCCGGCCCTATAGTCGATTATGTATCAAGATTGTTAATAGATTATTAAGGCGGGCGTTATTTCAGCTTCAGAGGCAGTCCCGCAGACATGAGTATGACCCGGCCGGCTGCGGAGGCCAGCTGCTGGTTGACCCTGCCCAGTGCGTCGCGGTATACCCGCGCCAGGGCGTTGTCCGGCACGATGCCGCTGCCCACCTCGTTGGAGACCAGTATGAAATTGCAGCGCGACCGCCGCATCAGCCTGATGAGGTCACTGATCTCAGCATCCAGGCATTTTTCGGCCTTGCGGCTGTCTGTAATCCGCCCGATGCAGTTGGCGGCCAGCAGCGTTATGCAGTCAACGATGACCGTGGTGTATTTTCCTGTTTTACCCTTCAGCGCCGCCGCCAGTTTTTCAGACGCCTCCAGCGTATCCCAGCCCGACGGGCGCGAACGCCTGTGAGCGCGAATACGCTCCCGCATATCTTTATCCAGCGGCTGTGCTGTGGCGCAGAAGAGCACTTTTCCGCCCCGGTCAGCGGCCATTTTCTGCGCGTATGAGCTTTTGCCGCTGCGGGCGCCTCCCAAGATTAGAACAATTATTTTTGCAGTCGTCATATTCGATCAAAACGGTATATTGATTTTAAACAGGTTTGCGTCGGACAGAGAGGGCAGAAGACGTATCAGCGCGATATTCAGTATCAATACGATGACTTCGCCTGATTCGATCAGCGCGCCGCAGCAGTCTCCCGTCAGGCCGCCGAAAAGGCGGCTGAAGATTACTCCCAGACAGTACAGCAGGCCGAAAAGACCCAGCATGATCAGCGGGCCGATGATGAGGCCGTTGAGCGGCACGGCGACCGTCAGCGCTATGACCGTGGCGCCGATAAACCCGCCCCAGCCTGCGCTGTCCTTGAGCGCATAAAAGGAGCCGCCGTCCCGGGCAGAGGGGAAGATCAAGGCCAACCCCGTTATGGCCCAGCGGCTGAGCAGGGGAAAGGTCAAAAGCGCGGGAATGCTGATGATCGCTGCAAGACTAATATACTTGGTGAGCAGCACTATGATGGCGGCCGTGATGCCGAACGCGCCCACACGGGTGTCCTTCATTATCTCCAGCCGCTGCGCCCCGGTCTTGCCGGCGGCAAAGGCGTCGGCCGTATCCATCAGGCCGTCGATGTGATGCGCTCCAGTGATGACGGCCAGCGCCCCGATCAGCAGGACGCAATTCACAGTCGTGGGCAGGAATGTGCGGAGCACCATATACAGCAGGACGAGCAGCAGTCCGATGAGCAGTCCCACCAGCGGAAAATATATGGTGGAGCGTCCGACCGAACGTATCTCTTCATCGCCTGCCGGGGATTCGGGCAATATGAGAACGGTCTTCATCTCCGTCGCAGTGTGCTCGCCGCGCTGATCGGTGTGAGGGGCGGCGAGGTGCGTTTTACCTTCACCTGAACCGGACACTGGGGCAGGCAGTATGGTCAGGAAGCGGAGCACGGCCAGGAAGCTCAGGATATGCCTCCACCGGGAATGTCGGATACGCCCGCCCCCTCGAAGGTGGCCATATCGCGCATCACATTAACCGAGCATTCAGCCAAAAATATGCCCAGCGCAGCGCCCGTGCCTTCGCCCAGGCGCAGGTCGAGCTCAAGTAAAGGCCGCAATCCCAGGTGTTTCAGGCAGGCGGCGTGTCCTCTCTCGGCTGAAAGGTGTGCTGCAATCAGGTATGCTTTAATCTGCGGGCAGATGCCGGCCGCAATGAGCGCGGCGGCGCCCGAGATGAATCCGTCGATCACCACCGGTATGCGGTTGGCCGCCCCTGCGATCATGGCGCCGGCCAAACCCCCGATCTCGAAGCCGCCCACTTTTTCCAGCACTCCCAGCGCATCGGCGGGGTCCGGGCTGTTGACCGCCAGGATCTGCTCTATGATCGCTATTTTACGCTCGAGCTGTTCATCGCCGATGCCGGTGCCGCGCCCCGTCACCTCCCGTACGCCTGCCCCCGTCATGGCTGCAGTGATGGCGCTGGCCGAGGTGGTATTGCCGATGCCCATATCGCCGGTGCCCACTATATCAAGGCCGGCGGCCAGCTCGTTTTCCAGCACATCGGCACCCGCCAGCAGGCTGTCGAGTGCCTGATCGCGGCTCATGGCGGGTCCCGCGCTCATATCGTCGGTACCGAAGTCGATCATTTTACACAGAATACCTTCATATGACGGCAGACCGCCTTTTACGCCCATGTCCACTATGACCACTCGCGCCCCGGCCATGTGTGAGAGGACGTTGATGGCGGCTCCGCCGGCCGCGAAATTGAGGGCCATCTGGCAGGTCACCTCCTGGGGATAGAGGCTGACGCCGCGCGCGGCCACACCGTGATCGGCCGCCATGACTATGATGGTCTTGTTCTTGAGGCGGGGGATGACCTCGCCGCGTATGCCGGCGATCTGCACGGCCAGGTCCTCCAGTGCTCCCAGACTGCCGCGCGGCTTGGTCAGGCTGTTCAGCCTGCGCCTGGCCGCTTCCTGGAAGGAAGCGTCGGGAGGTTTGATGCGGTCGATTAACCGTTGAAGTTCAGTTGCAGCGTCCATTTACATGCTCAAATGAATTTTAGTGTCATTGCGAGCCCGAAGGGCGTGGCAATCCTGTGTATGTGCATGATGATACAAGATTGCTTCGTCGCTGCGCTCCTCGCAATGACGTGATAAAAATGCCCGCAATGACGATAGGGAAAAGTACTCGCAATGACCACATATTTGCATCCTAATATTCGATCCCCTTGCGTTGCTGCACGCCCTGCGAGAAGGGGTGCTTGATCATGAGCATTTCGGTCACCAGGTCGGCCTTTTTAACCACATCCTGCGGCGCCTTGCGCCCCGTCAGTATAAGTTCCACGTTGGCCGGTTTCATTTTTATGAGGTCCATTATCTGCGCCAGGCTGAGGAAGCCGCGCCAGTGGGCGATGAATATCTCGTCCAGCACCACCATATCGTACTTGCCTCCGGTCAGCGCCTTCACCGCATAATCGT
>CAZDXZ010000134.1:0-4100 GCA_964509615.1 uncultured Dehalococcoidales bacterium | reverse complement strand
TGCTGGCTCCGGCGCGCTCAAGTGCGGCGGGGTCAATATCGGCCAGCGCTACGGAGTAACCATGCCTGGCAAAGGATATGGCGATACCCGGGCCCATTATGCCCGCACCGATAACGGCAATACGCTCAATTCCGGGCATTACTTATCGGCTTCTCCTGATCAGTCCGGGCTATAGCAGCGTGGCCGGCTTGATCTTCCCTCTCGCTTTCTGGATATAGTAGAGTGCAAGTCCCACGATGATGGCCAATACAAACAGTATGATAGGCCAGTAAACTTTCTGCATCAGCAAGAATACGATCAGCAGCAGCATGAAGATAACGTTCAGCACGGCGGCGAAAATTGCCGTGAAGGATACGAGCCCGGGCTTAAATTTATATTGCGACAATTTAACCTCATTGGGGTGGGTCTTGTGCAGTCTTGATACCGTTATCAACACCAGCGTTACCATCCAGAGCATGCCGAAGTTGAGCATGGCGCCGTAGATGGCCAGGCTCTCGCCGGCCAGCAGGAGGGTGATAACGGTCAGCGCCCAGGGCAGAGTGAGTCCCCAGTGTGGTGTGCCCCAGCGTTTGTTGATATCGGCCAGAAACTTGGGGAAAAAGCCGTCCTGTGCATAGACCATGACATAACGGCCGGAGACGGTCATCAGTGCGTGCAGAGTGGAGATGCAGGCCATTACAGCGCCGCCGATGATGAAGAAGAAGAACCAGAAGGAATTGGCGCCGAATATCTGCCTGCTCACAGCGCCCAGGTCCTTGGATGCTGCGAGCTGGTCCCAGGGCATGACGCCTACTGCGACAAGCTCGACGAAGAACGTGAGCAGAAAAACTCCTACCATTGCCAGGAATAGCCCGCGGGGCATGGTGACCTTGGCATTCTTCACCTCGTCGCCCAGTTCGATACCGAAGAGGCCGCCGGCGATCAGCGTGTAGCAGATGGCTGCTGCCGCGATCAATCCCACGGTCAACCCCAGCGTGGGAGGCATGCCGGGAAACTTCAGGTTACCAGTGAACATGGTCGAAAAGTTGGACCAGTCGATCTGCGGGAAGCCGCCGAAAACGAAGGCCAGCAGGGCAACGATCAACAGCAATACCATGCCGAACTGCACCCAGGCGGTGGGCTTGATGCCTACGATGTTAATGATATAGAAGATGGTAATCGATATTATAGCGATCAGTACGACCCAGGAGATGCCCAGGCCCGGCACCATCGCAGGGGCGTCCGGGAACAGCATCATAAGGAAACGCGCATTCGTGATGGCGAAGAGGGGCAGGCCGCCCAGCGGTACGGCCACCAGCAGCACTATGACGGTCGCTACCGCCAGGGGGTAGGAGGCCAGCTTGCTGTACTGGTAGCTGGCTGCCGACTTGGGCGCGATTGAGGTAATCAGCATATAGGGTATTATGGCCAGAAAGACAGGTAGGGAGCATATTAGCTGCGCGATGATAATGGAGGGGCCGGTCAGGCCGGCGGCGACCGTGGTCAGCGTGAACATCGAGCCGCCGATATTCAGGCCTATCATGAGGAAAACCAGTAGTAGTAAAGTGAGCTCTTTTCTGAGTATACCCTGGCCTTGCGGTGTCTCTTCTGTCATCCCTGTCAACTCCTTCGTCTTATTTGCGGCCGCTGAGAAAAGGGTGGGTCAAGGCATTATACAATTTCCATATCCCCTGTCAATATACTTGTATGAACAACATTTATATCTATTACCTGTAAATGCCGAACGCCTTTATAAAAGCCTGCCGGCTCTTCTGTATGTCCTTTTCGGTCATTGCGCCCGACATATAAACGTGGCCGGGCAGCACCACCACGCCCGGGTTGCCCAGCAGCAGCCCCAGCCTTATCATCAGGTCGAACTCGTAGACCTCCAGCACCTGGCTCATGTCGAACTTTCCGTTCAGTCCGAAGTGCACGATGCTGTAGATGGCATGTGCTGAGACGTCCATCTTGAGTTCGGCTGCCACCTCGTTTATCAGTTTGGCCAGGTCAGCAGCCCGGTCGATGGAATTCTGTATATAGTTGCCTTTTTCAAGCTCCTCGATGAAGGCGATGCCGGCCGCCATGGCCAGCGGATGTGCGCAGAACGAGCCCATGGGGAAGAGCGGTCCGAAGTGCTCGGCCCTGGGGTCGAGCGCGCCGACTACCGACATCACGTCCTCGCGTCCTCCCACCGCCCCGATGGGTATGCCCCCACCTACAGGTTTGCCCAGGCAGGTAAGGTCCGGCGTTATGCCCAGTAATTGCTGTACCCCGCCTATGGACACCCTGAAGCCGGTGGCCACCTCATCGAATACCAGCAGGACGTTATATTTGGTTGTAAGGTCGCGCAGCTGCTTCTGGAATCCCTCGTTGAGCGGTGTGCCGCCGGACGAGGCGCCCAGCGGTTCCAGTACGACTGCCGCCACCTGGTCCTTATTGTCCTGAAGGGCTTTCTCCACAATACCGATATCGTTGGGCGGCAGGTTGATCAGGTTGTCCCAGTGGTTGTTTGGTATGCCTGCTGTGAAAAGAGTGCCGGAGCCGGCCGCCAGAGCATCGTAAGAAAGCACGCCGTTCCATCCATGATGATGGCCGGCAAATTTTATAATTTTGTTTTTACCTGTGAATGCCCTCGCAATCTGGCAGACCAGTTCGGTAGCCTCGTTGCCGGAATTGACGATTTTTATTTTCTTGATGGATGGGTAATGCTGCATTACCTTCTGCGCCCACCTGGTGGCAAGCTCCTCGCACATCTCCAGGTGAAAGCCGTATTTATCCAGCGCTTTATCTATGGCCTTTCGTATGGCCGGCGCCTTGTGTCCGATATAGGAGATGCCCTGGTCGATGAACATGTCGATGTACTCGTTGCCGTCCACATCATAAAGGCGCGATCCTTTGGCGTTGTCGATAAAGAGAGGATAAGGCCTGTGCCAGATCATGTAGGCGGGCGCGCCCATGGGGACTATGAACTTGCGGGATTCCTCGTTAAGCTTCCTGGATTTAGGGGTTTTCTTCTCGTAGGTGGCTATTACTTCTTTGTATTTCTCGTCGCTCAGTTTCGGTATACTCATTTTCACCCCCCTCTGTCCGTCCGGCCTGATGGCCTGAAAGGTGGCGGACATCGTCATTTTAATCCACCGTGTTACAAAAAACAACTATTTTGTATAAATTGTTTAACAGCAGCTTCGGCACAGGTATTGTGCTGCCCCTTCGGCTGAGTTATACTTACCATAAAGCGCAATGCGAGAAGTTGATGAAAAAAGGCGATCGAAAAAAGAAGCCCGCCGGGCACAAGTTCAGTGAACGCTGGCTGATGGACCTGTTAAAGCAGGTCAGATCGGGTGATCTACCGCTGCAGGATGCCGTCGAGCAGCTCAGCGTCCTGCCTTACGAGGACATGATGCATGCCAAGCTCGATCATCACCGCAGTCTGCGCACGGGATTTCCCGAGGTGGTCTTCGGGCCGGGCAAGACCAGGGAGCAGCTGGTCGGCATTGCTGAGAGGCTGGCGGCGCACTCCGGCAGGGTCCTGATCACACGTGTCGATATGGATGCATTCAGGTCGGTAAAAAAGAAATTACCTGACGCCGCATATAATGCGGACGCACGGGCTATCATCATAGACCGCACAGCAAAGAAGGAGGGCAGACCGGGCATCACTGTGGTAACAGGTGGAACTGCAGATATACCTGTGGCCGAGGAGGCCGCGGTAACGGCGGAGATGATGGGCAATAAAGTCGAACGCATCTTTGATGTGGGCGTGGCCGGCATACACAGGCTTTTCGATCATTTGGAGCAGGTTAGAAGCGCCAGGGTGATCGTGGCGGTGGCCGGTATGGACGGCGTGCTACCGGCGGTACTGGGAGGGCTGGTAACCTGTCCCGTCATCGCGGTGCCCACCAGCATCGGCTATGGGGCAAACTTTAAAGGCATCGCGCCCCTGCTGACCATGCTCAACAGCTGCGCGCCGGGTGTAGCCGTGGTTAATATCGATGGAGGATTCAACGCCGGCTATCTTGCCGGACTGATCAACAGATGAGAATGCGAAAACTGAGTCTTGAAAGTAAAATCGCTGACAAAACCGGCCACCTGGAAAACATCATAGGAAAAATGGGTTCCGC
>CAZDXZ010000133.1:0-4110 GCA_964509615.1 uncultured Dehalococcoidales bacterium | reverse complement strand
GGAAACTCATAAAGAATATCTCAGGAAAAGAAGTTTTTAGCAGAAAGAAAAAAGTGAAATGGCATTGTACCAACTGCGGCTATGTGTATGAGGGCACCGGCGCACCTAAAATATGCCCGGCGTGCAAACATCCGCAGACCTATTACGAGTTGCTGGCTGAAAATTATTAGACTTTTCAGAGCATCTAAAATCGGATTTACGGCTGCCGTGCTGTTGTAAAACGGTGCGGTAGCTGTTATATTTTTGTTCCATCGGCATCATTATGCTATTCAACCTGCGGGTCTCCTGACTTGAACGAGCCAAACCAACCCGGCAGCGGGCAACCCGGGAACACAGCCCCACATGTTGTGCGCGGCGGCCGTTTGGGCGACCTGTTCATACGCCGCAAACTCAAGCTCCCGCGCAGACTGCACCGGGTTCTAGGCGTAGGAAGCCTCTTCAGCGTTGCCTACGGCAATGTAGGTTCATCAATCTACTATGCGCTGGGCGTCGTATCCATGTCGGCCCTGGGGCTGACGCCGCCCGTACTCATGCTCTCCGGCATACTCTTTCTCTTCACTGCTCTGACCTACGCCGAGGGCGCAACCGCAATCCCGGAGTCAGGCGGATCGGGTGCATTCGCCAGGCGAGCTTTCAACGACTGGATCAGCTTCATTACCAGCTGGGTGTTGATGATCGATTATATCGTAACGATCGCGATATCGGCTTTCACAGCTGCCAACTATATGGGATTCTTCTTCCCGGTGCTCAAGACCTGGCCGACCAACAGCATAGTAGGAATAGTGATAGTCACCGTGCTGGCCTTCATAAATCTTGTAGGAGTAAAGGAGTCATCCAGGCTCAACATCTTCCTCGTTATTGTTGATATCATCACACAGGTGATGATCGCGGTACTCGGCCTTCTGATAATAATCAGCATACCTACACTCATCAATAACGTCCACTGGGGTGTGGCGCCTACGTTCGACCAGCTTTTGTTCGGCATCTCCATCTCGATGGTCGCCTATACCGGTATCGAAACAGTGGCCAACCTTGGAAGCGAGGCGCGTGACCCGGTAAAGAGTATCCCCCGGGCGGTCATGCTGGTTTTCGCCACTGTCATTATGCTCTACGCCATGCTGTCCATGACCGCACTCAGCGCCTATCCCGTTTATCAGGCGCCTGACGGCAAATGGGTCACCGACCTGACCCAGAAATTCCTTGAAGATCCCATCATGGGCATCGCTTATGCCATGCCCGGATATTTGCCTGTATTTCTCGGCTTCTGGGTGGCGCTGCTGGCATCGACCATCCTGGTTATAGCGACCAATGCAGGCATGCTGGGCGCCTCCAGACTGGCATATTTTATGGGACAGCGTCAGCAGTTGCCGGGATTTTTCAGCAGGCTTACCAAAAAAGCCCATGTACCCAGGAACTCAATCTTGATCTTCTCAGCCATCGCCGTGGGACTGATAGTGACAGGAAAGGTTGAGCTGCTGGCGGACCTCTATGCCTTCGGGGCCGTCCTGGCATACACGCTGGCCCATGCGTCCATCATCGCACTTCGCATCAAAGAGCCCCAGCTGCCCCGTCCGTTTAAAATACCACTGAACATAACCATCGCCGGCCGTCAGATACCGCTGACCGCGGTGCTGGGTGGGCTGGCGACCGCCGTCACCTGGTTGATCGTTGTCTACACACACCCCATCGGCAGGATAGTGGGTTTTGTCTGGATAGCCGTAGGCCTGCTGATATTCTTCCTGTATCGCCGTTACAAGAACAAGCATATTCAATTCACCGAAACAGGCGCTGAAGCCGGTCCCTCCTCAACAGCTCAAGATCGAACCTGAGATTGACGTCCCTATTCCAAGCAGGTAATATGGGGCGTTACCGCCGTGCCAATTTTGTGCCTTATATAGTCGTCAGAGGCGACATCGATATAAATTAAATAAGGAGGTACGTAGTGGCAAAGGACACTGGCGAGTCCAAGCAATACCAGGCCAGCAAGGGCGCATCGATTTATATCCTGATCATCTGCACCCTGCTCTACATGGTCAACTACATGGACAGGCAGGTGGTAGCTGCGGTGGTTGAGCCAATGAAAGCCGCCCTGAGCCTGAACGACAGCGACGTGGGGATTCTAGGTTCAATCTTCCTCCTCAGTATAGCCCTCTTCTCATTTCCTGTAGCCTATTTGGTCGACCGCTGGAGCAGGCGTAAGGCCATCGCTATCATGGCGATCCTGTGGAGCGGCTTCACATTCCTAACCGGCAAGGCCTGGAATTTCTGGTCATTGTTTGTCCCGCGCAGCCTGGTCGGCGTGGGTGAGGCCGGTTTCTCAGCCGGCGGCACGGCCATGGTTGGCGCCGCTTACTCGTCCAAGGCACGCGGCGCAGCCATGGGAATATTCAACATGTCAATCCCTCTGGGTATAGCGCTGGGCTCGGTGCTGGCCGGCGCTCTTGCCAAGACCCAGGGCTGGCAGGCCCCGTTCCTGTACTTTGCCATCCCGGGTGTTATCCTCGGCATACTGGCTCTGTTCATGAAAGACTACAAGACCGTAGCCACGACATCCGCCACCGGGTCAAAGGTAACCTTCGGACAATCGATAAAAACCCTTTTTAAAATACCCTCTCTGGTATGGGTCCTGGTAGGCTACGGCCTGGCTAACATCATGTCTATGTCATTCCTCTTCTGGACCCCTGCTTTCGTAGGCAGGGCATGGGGCGTGGATGTTGTAGCCGCCAATGCCGTAATGGTGCCCATCGTTTTGGCTGCCATAGTCGGCTCACCGCTGGGCGGTATCCTGGCGGACGTCTGGTTCAAAAAGGATCCCAGGGGCAGGCTTTATATCCCGGCAATCACCATATTCCTCAGCGCTATCTGCCTCGCAGGGGCTATTTTCTTACAGTTCAAGGGCATCGGTATGGCCCTGGTGATCGCCTACGGCGTGCTCAACGTGATGGCATTACCCTGTCTGAGCGCCATATCGCAGGACGTGGCCCCTGCAGCGCAAAAAGGGCTTGTCTGGGGACTGATGGTATTCTGCATGTATGTGTTCGGCGGAGGCTGGAGCCCGTATATGGTAGGGGCCATCTCTGATGCGCTGGGACAGGGCGCGCAGGCACTGGGCACAGCCTTGATAATAGCCTCTGCCGGAGGCATTCTCGGTGGCATCTGTTATCTAATGGCTGCCAGGCCCTACCCGGCCGATATGGAAAAGGTAAAACACGAACAGCTCATGGCTGAGAAATAGGCTGCCTTAAGGGTCGAGCATTATGGAGGCGGGCATGCCCGCCTCCATTTATTTTCAAAGCCGCCCGACGCTATCCACTCTCAGGCTAAAGCGACAAAAGTGGTTGACAAAACCTGACAAACTCCTAAAATTACAGTGTTACCACAGGACAACTTCGGCATTTCGTTCATTATTGCTGGTTAACAAGGATAGGAGGGCAAGGCTATGACCACCCAGAGCTGTAATTCCCCCCGCTACTCGATCAAGGAACCTCGCAACCTCTCGCCGCGTATTAAATGGATGCGCGACTACTATTTCCAGGGAAACAACCGGAGGTGGAACAACGAGTTCACCGGCTTCACCACGGGTACTCCCTGGGACATCCAGTACCAGGAGGGCAATTTCTATATTGTGCCCGAGACCTACACTTTCTTCCCGACCTTCACGGGCGCCTTCCAGCAGGCCTCATTCAAAGTCGACCTCCCGGAGGGATTCTGGGAATGGAGCCTGCCGGAGCGCCAGGCCTGGTTTATCAAGGAGGTCATGGTCTACTACCTGCCGCACGAGGTCCTGCCGGGCGATCTCATAGCCGGCGGCCGCTTCAACGTTCAAACTTCCAGATGTTTCAATCAGAAGGAGGCCGCAGAGTACTCCAAGACAATTTACGGTAAAAAGGGCGCACGGGCCGCCGAACTCTGGTTCCATAATCATGGCTATGGCAATGCCGGCGCCACCAGCGGTCATCTCGTAGCCGACTACCCGAGGATCCTGCGCGAGGGCTGGAAGACCGTGCATGAGGAATTAAGCCGGAAGCTGTCTTCGCTTTCGCAACGCGAGTACGATAGTAAAAAGGGACATCAGATTAAAGCCATGCTGGTCGCCGCCACCATGGCGCG
>CAZDXZ010000132.1:0-4149 GCA_964509615.1 uncultured Dehalococcoidales bacterium | reverse complement strand
GGCCAGTTGCCGCGGTGCATATGCGACTGTATGCCTATGGCATCGAATTTACCTTTCTGCCTCACAATGCTCTGCAGCAGATCGCGGTAGTCCTGGTCGGTGCGGAAATCATTGATTATGAGCGTCGACGTCGGGCAGGACGACCTGGCCCAGGCCAGCGCATCGGCGCAGACCGTTGCCGGGGTGCGCTGGGCCATCCATTTGCCCACCCGCGTGCTTATCTGTGCACTGTTGGTGGGCTCGTTCACCACATCCCAGTAATCTATCGTTCCGCAGAAGTCGCCTGCGATCTCCTTGACCCGCTTCTCCTGGGCTTTTTGCATATCATCGGGCGCCACGGGCGCCCAGCTGGGCACAGATTCCGCCCAGATAAGGGGATATCCCTTCACCGTTATGCCGCGTTTCTTGCACCAGTCGGCCACCATCTTGAGCATGACAGCCGAGGACTGTCCCTGATTGGGCTCATAGCTATCCCAGTAAAAAGGCGCCGTGCCGTAATTAAAGAGCGCGCTCAGGGCCTGCGCCCAATCCTGGTTTACGGCAGTGGGCCCGTCTACCGCCAGCGGCGACAGCCCGGTCCCGAAAAGGAAGTCATGGCTCTGCTGCTCGTAATATACGCGCGCTCCCCTCACCGGAACGTTGTTTTCATCCAGTACCTGTATAACGCCGTCACCTTTGCGTATCTTCTCAATTCGGTCTCCCGCGCCCTGCATGATGAACCATTCACGTACCGTGTTGTAAGCCTGAACAATAGTATTGCCCGCATCGGAACTCTTCGACTGGCAGGCTGCCGCAGGTACAAGCAACGAAATGGTGAAGATCACCAGTGCCGCTATATAAAAACATCTCCTGTTCATATTCAATCCCGTAAGCGAAATTTAGTATATTATAGCACAGCATACAATCCACCCATACCTGCCGGCCACCCCCTTTAAAATACGGCTGCCACCCAATCATAAAGCCTTTTGACAGAAATCTTCAATGTTTCTATAATTAATCTGAGCATATGAGTATATAGTAATATTATCAGGGAGTAATTATTTGGCTGAATTGAAATTGGACAGAGTCACGCTTTTCGAGTTTCACGCGCAGTTCTGCAAGACGCTGGCGGATGCCAACCGTCTGCTCATCATCGCCGAACTGGTCGGCGGGGAGAAGTCTGTCAGCGACCTGGCGAATAACCTGGGGCTCGGCCAGTCCAACGTATCCAAGCACCTGGCCCTGATGAGAGAGCGCGGACTGGTGGAGACCAGGCGTGAAGGCGCCTCCATCTATTACTCACTCTCAGACCCCAGGATCTTCAAGGCTATCGAACTGCTGGTGCAGGTGCAGACCGAACAGGTTGCTAAAAAACACGAGCTGGCGCAAAACAGCCTGTGAATACATTAGCTTGGAACAGCTATTTAAAACGAATTTAAATCAACTCACAAGGAGGCGATTCGAGATGGATAATCAGGCAGACGGAGTAACCATAATAGTCATGAGCGGCGATATGGACAAGGTCATGGCGGCCTTTAATATCGCCATAGGCGCAGCAGCTCTGGGCAAGGAGGCTAATATGTTTTTTACCTTCTGGGGCATCAAGGCCATCCAGAAGGGCAATTTCACCGGCAACAGTTTTTACGGCAGGATGATGGGCCTGCTGAACCGCGGCGGCATAGAACGCATCGGCCCCTCGCGCTTCAACTTCTGGGGCATGGGCAGATGGATGTTCAACCAGATGATGAAGATGCATAAGATCACACCCATAGCGGAGCTGCGCAAGACAGCCATCGACCTCGGCGTTAAACTCCTGCCCTGCCAGATGAGCATGGAGGTGATGGAAATCAAGAAAGAGGACCTCATCGACGAGGCCCAGCCCGCCTGCGGTGTGGCAACCATGCTTGAGATGGCCTACCGCTCGAAGGCAAGCTTCTTTATTTAAGGAGAATACTATGTCAGTTGAGAACGAAGTCAAAGTTTCGCTTAACCTGGAAGGGCTGCTTTGCCCCATACCGGTAGTCAAAGTCAGCAAAGCGGTTCAGGAACTCCCCGTAGGGGGTGTCCTGGAAGCGACCGCCACCGACCCCGGCGTGCTCGCCGATATCCCCGCCTGGGCGCGCACTACTGGCAACGAGGTCGTCAAGATCGAGCGGGAAGGCAAACTGGTCAAGTTCCAGATCCGCAGACTGAAATAGTGTAACCGTCATGGCCAACCTACCATTAATCATCCTCCTTGTCTCGCTGGCCGTTGCCCTTACGGGTGTGGCGGTCTGGATATACCAGCTTTTCTCCAGGCCGTATGCCTGCGATCCCTCCCCCTCCAGGGGCTCGGACAGGCTCGGGATGCTGTATGCCTTCACGATCGGCATGCTGCCCTGGAAGAAGGAGAGCGCCAGCCTGCACAAAATAGTCTACATCCGGGGAATATTCTTCCATATCGGAATCTTCGCGGGCATGCTGGCCCTGATGCTTAGCATTTTCAGCATCTCCGGCGGCACGGTATTGAGCCTGGTCCTGAGCATACTGATGTGGATCGGCGCCCTGGCCGGTATCGCAGCCATCATATTGCGCGCGGCGGAAGCCAACCTGCGCGGTATCAGCAGGGCGGATGATTACATCTCGCCCGCGCTCATTGCGCTTTTTCTATGCATGGGGGCCCTGCATATCATGAACATTATCGACACGGCATATTTCTACGCTGCCGCCAGTGTGCTGTGCCTTTATCTACCCTGGAGCAAGGTCCGTCACTGCGTATTTTTCTTCTTCATGCGCGGACACATCGGCGCCATGATGGGACACCGGGGTCTTTTAAACGCGCCGCACGGGCACGCAGGGAAAGAGACGGCATGAGCAATAACAATACAACCACCCTTGCTCCGTCTGAACCGGCAGAGGAGTCCCGTGATATGCTGGACAGGCAGCTGACCAGGGAAGTTGCGGCCGCGCTGGACGGCTGCGTTCGCTGCGGCCTCTGCGCAGAGTCCTGCCATTACTACGCTGCCCAGCCCCAGCTGCAGAACATGCCCGTCTACCGGGGCGAGGCCGTGCGCAGGTTCTTCCACAAGGCAGGCGGACGCGCCAGGGGGCTGTTTCAATGGCCTGTTAAGACCAAACCGGGTGACACTGCGTCACTCGATTCGCTGGCCGAAATGGCCTTCGGCAAGTGCACCCTTTGCCGGCGCTGTACCGTCAACTGCCCGGTGGGAGTGGACACTGCGGCGCTCATGCGTTCCGCCCGTTCCATCGCCACCGCTGCGGGCAAAGCGCCCGAGATACTGGTGCAGCTCGCAGACGCGGCCATCAGCCGCGGCGAGAGCATGGACCTGTTCCGCGACATGCTACTGGACCGCATCAAGGAACTGGAAGAGGAGACGCGCACCAGGATCAACGATCCCACCTTCTCTATTCCCGTGGGTAAAAAAGGCGCTGAGATGCTGTTCGTGGGCCTGTCAGGCGAGCACAGCATCGTCCCCCCGGCCATCCTGTTCCATTATGCCGGAGCGAACTGGACTCTCAGCCTGTTTGAGGCGTCTAATTATGGAACATTTCTGGGCGACAGCGAGCGGTCCAAGAAAATTGCGTTGCGTATTATCAACGAGGCACGGGAGCTGGGCGTAAAAGAGGTTGTGATCGGAGAGTGCGGACATGCATACACGACCCTGCGCTGGGAGGCGCCCAAATGGTTCAAGGAAGCGCTGCCCTTTCGCGTCAGGAGCTTAATAGAGGTGCTGGCCGATTGGATACAGAACGGTCGTCTCGTCCTCAATCCCGGGGCCAACCCCGATCCGGTCACATATCACGACTCCTGCAACCTCGGCCGCAACGGGGGATTGCTGGAGGAACCACGTATCGTGCTGCGCGCCGCCGTCAAGGATTTCCGCGAGATGTATCCTAATAAAGAAGAAAGCTATTGCTGCGGAGGGGGCAGCGGCATGGCGGCCGTCCAGGAATGGCAGGAAAGGCGTATGCAGGCGGGCTTGCCCAAGGCCAGGCAGATCAGGGCCACCGGAGCGAAAATCGTCGTGGCCTCCTGCGACAACTGCCGCATCCAACTCGGCGAGCTCAACGAGCACTATAACCTGGGCATCACGGTCACGGGCCTGGCCGACATCGTCGTGAACGCCGCCCTCAAAAATTAGCTATATCCATTTTAATGGTCATTGCGAG
>CAZDXZ010000131.1:0-4415 GCA_964509615.1 uncultured Dehalococcoidales bacterium | reverse complement strand
CCATCGATACCAGCACCGTGGCCAGCGCCGGCGTGATGGGAATGGCCAGGGGCATCCGCAACAATCTAACGGATAAATGCCAGAAGGTGGCGGCCGGCGGCGGCTCCGTGGTGGACGTAAGCATGCTCTACAGAGGCACAATCATCCCCGGACTGCTGGAAGGCGACGTGGTCAACGGGAGTGTTGGTTGCGGAGAGGCGGCCGGTATGATCAGCGATATCAAAGACGCCGCAGATGTGGTTAAGGATGTGGTTGAGGAGGCGGAACGCATAATATCCGAACTTAAGAAAGCATTTTAACTGCTTCAGGCAGCCATCTATGGCATAACCCGGTTGCTGTTGAAATAGCCGCTGCAGGTAAATATTAACTATCAGGAGGAGGCCGAAAAAATGAATTGCGGGTGTAGTTATGGATAATCCGCGTCTTTCAATCGATGGTAAAAGCATCAAGGTGCGGGACGGGACCACCATTCTCGAAGCGGCCACGGCACACGGCATAACGATACCCACCCTCTGCCATATCAAAGGACTGATGCCCACCGGCGTATGCCGCGTCTGCGTGGTGGAGGTTGAGGGCTCGAGGACGCTGATGGGCGCCTGCCACACCCCCGTATCCAACGGCATGGTGGTGCATACTCATTCGCCCAGGGTTGTAGCGGCCCGCAGGGTGATAGTGGAGCTGATGCTCACCGCCCATACCGGCGACTGCGTGAACGATACCAATGCGGAGAACTGCAAGCTGCATAACCTGGCCTCGGATTACCAGGTGGGCGCCCCGCGTTTCAACGTGAGGGCTCCCAGGTTTTACCCGGCCGAGGAGGGCAATCCCTACGTGGTGCGCAACCTCTCCAAGTGCATACTCTGCCGCAAATGCGTGCGGGCCTGCGCCGATATCGCCCATAAAAATATCCTCAGCATCGCATACCGCGGCTTCAGGTCCAAGGTGGTTACGGGATTCGATCAGCCGCTGACCTCCGAAGCCTGCCGGGATTGCGGCATCTGCATCGAGCACTGCCCCACGGGAGCGATAAGCGCCGCGCCCGGTTTCAAAGCGCTGAAAGGAGGTGCAGTACGATGAGCGCTGCCTCAAAAGGGACACCATCCTCCACGGCCGGCCGCGCGGAGCTGCTGCCCGCCCTGAAACAGGAGCTGGGTAAGAACGGCAGCCTCTCCAGAGCGGCGATGACGTCCGTGGCTGAAAAGACGGGGCTTCCATTGAACGAGATTTACGGCGTATCCACCTTTTACGCATACCTGCCGGTGTCCGCCGTGGGCAAGAATATCATCAGGGTGTGCGGCTGCCTCCCCTGCGACCTGAAGGACGCGCAGGGCGTGATCGGCAGCATCAGGAAAGAGCTGGGCATCGGGCCGGGACAGACCACCCCGGACGGGAAATTCACGCTGGAGGTAGTGGGCTGCATCGGGGCCTGCGACCAGGCCCCCGCCATGCTGATCAACGACACGCTGTACGGGAACCTGACCCCCGCCAGGATAGCGGAGATAGTGAAGTCCTTTAGATAGGGACACTCAGGCAGATTGTATCCAAGGAGGTTACAAGTGGCGGAAAAGAGAATTATACTGGGCAACTGCGGCCTGATCGACCCTCAGAATATAGACACTTACCTGGCAAAGGGAGGTTTCAAAGCCTTTAGCAAAGCGCGCGACAAGATGAAGCCCCAGGCCATAGTCGAGGAGATCAAGAAATCGGGGTTGACGGGGCGCGGCGGAGCGGGCTTCCCCTGCGGTATTAAATGGGAGCTGGCGCGCAACACCAGGGCCAAAGAGAAATATCTCATCTGCAACGCCGACGAGGGCGAGGTCGGACAATTCAAGGACAAATACCTGCTGTCCAACGATCCATTCACTCTTATCGAGGGTATGTGCATCGCAGCATTGGCCATCGGCGCCCGTCAGGCCTTCATCTACCTAAGGGCAGAATATCATTCCATTTTTGACCTGCTGGCCCAGGCGGTAAAACAGGCCGAAGAAAAGGGCTTTTTGAAGCACCTGGATATCAAGGTATTCGAAGGAGCGGGCGCATACGTCTGCGGCGAGGAATCGGCCCTGATGAACTCCATCGAAGGCAAAAGGGGCGAATCGCGCTACAAGCCGCCCTATCCGCCGCAGTGCGGGCTGTGGGATATGCCCACCATCATCAACAACGTCGAGACACTGATGAACATTCCCCATATCATCAACAACGGCTCGGCCTGGTTCAGCGCCATGGGGACGAAGAGGAGCAAGGGCTCCAAGGTATTCTGCATCAGCGGCGACGTTGCCAGGCCCGGCATCTACGAGCTTGAGATGGGCAGCTCACTCAAGGAACTGGTAGTCGACCTGGCCGGCGCAGCGGGCGTCAAAGCGGTTCAGGTCGGCGGCTCCGCCGGCACGATCATCCCCGTGCGCATGATCGATACGCCGCTGTCCCACGAGACCTGTCTGGGCTCAGGCGCGGTAGTCGTCTTAAATACGGACCGAGACATGGTCGATATAGTGCTTAACAACATGCGTTTCCTCCACGAGGAATCGTGCGGCAGATGCACGCCTTGCCGCGAGGGCACCGAGGTCATGCTGGAGATACTGGGCAGAATGGTGCGGGGAGACGGCGAGGCGGGAGATATAGACAAACTGGAGGACCTGGCCAAAGCCATGGCACTGGCATCGATGTGCGGACTGGGGCAGGCGGCGGCCGTGCCTGTTCTGGACTCGCTCAAACATTTCCGGGATGAGTATACCGACCTGATCGACCAGTCCCTGTTCCTGCGCAGCTACCTGGGCAGCGAATTATATAAATCTGAGGAGGCCGTGATATGACCAGACAGTCGAAAATCGAAAGAGAACGAATGCAGGAGATGTTCGACAACCTGGGGGCGGACAGGTATCCGCTCAAGGAATATAAAAATATAGGCAAGAAACTCCCCCGCAAGCTGGACGGGCCGCCCAAGGCTACGGGTGAAGCCGTCTACGCCATGGACATGCAGCTGCCCGGCATGCTGTACATGCGCTTCCTGACCTCTCCCTATCCGCACGCCAGTATAGTCAGGATGGACACCAGCAAGGCCGAGAAGCTGCCGGGAGTAAGGTATATACTGCGCTACGATGATCCCGAGATGCCGGAGGCGGCCAACATCGGCCAGATGGCGGGATTTTTCGGCACCGACAGGCCGCTTCCCAAGGTAGCCCATTTTGAGGGAGAGCTGGCGGGCGCCGCCGTGGCCGCCGATACCGAAGCCATCGCGGAGGAGGCGCTCTCGCTGATCGAAGTTGACTGGGAGGAACGCCCTTTCAACCTGGATGTGGAGAAGGCTGCCGAACCTAATGCGCCGCTGTCCTTCCCTGAGCGCTACGCAGACTCGAACCACTGGAACAGGGGCGTCATCGATACACTGGTAAAGGGTGATGCCAAGAAGGGATTTGCAGAGGCGGATAAGATTGTGGAGTTTAAAATCGTGCGCCGCCTGCATACCGGGATGGGCCCGGAGCGCCAGTGCGGAGTCTTCAAGTGGAACGGGGATTGCCCCGAAGTATGGATCAAGCAGCAGAGGGCGCATCTCCCCAAATATCAGATCTCCAGCTGGTACGGCGGGGTACCCATGGATAAAATTCAACTGCACATGCCTTATCAGGGGGGAAGCTTCGGAGGCTGGACTTGTGCCGAATCGTTAATGGGGCCGCACTTTTGCGCCGGCCTGGTGGCAAGGAGAACGAGAAGGCCGGTGAAATATATCCTGAACCGCAGGGAGGATTTTAACGTCGGCTCCATGGACGCGGGAACTTATTTCATCAAGGTGGGCTTTAAAAACGACGGCACCATCACGGCCGTCGACGGCACACTCTTGAACCTTAATGCATACATGCCGATCTTTTTCCCCGCTCTGCATATCCATGAAAATACCCGTGTTCAAAATATAAACTCGCAAGTTAAAGCTGTATGGGTCAACAAGCCTGAGACCGTACCCACACGCTGCGAACTGCTGCCGCCTTGTCTATCCTTTACCATGATTATGGATCGGGTCGCTGCCGAACTGGGAATGGACCCGACCGAGGTCGCACTTAAAAACGATGGCTGCGAGGGCCATGACATGGACTGGGTCAATCAGGAAAAGAAGCAGCGTGGATTCGAAGTGCGCGACAGCCTTAAAGAATGCATTGAAAAAGGCAAGACGGCGTTTAAATGGGACCAGTCATGGCACAAGCCCGGCGCCCGCAGGCTCCCCAACGGGAGGATGCACGGCGTTGGCTTCACCTGGACACAGGAGTGGAGTGACTCGCTGGGCAGCGGCGAGGTTGCCATACGTATAGAACGAAAGGACGGGACTGCCACCATACTATCCATGGGCTGTGATCAGGGCGTGAATGCAGAGGAATCCTACTGCCAGATCGTAGCGGATGAGCTTGGCTTCCGGCTTGAGGATG
>CAZDXZ010000130.1:0-4442 GCA_964509615.1 uncultured Dehalococcoidales bacterium | reverse complement strand
ATTATGACGCAACGGTTATGCTTTCGGTAACACTTTATTTTGACGCAACACGCAGGGGGCCTTGCGGCCCCCCGGTCCTATTTAAGGAGGTTTGGATTGTGAGGAACTGCTATGTTAATGATTTGGAAATCTGCCGTATAGCGCGCCCACGGTCCATTTCTGCCATTGTGTGCGCAGGTCGCCCGGCTCAATCATTGATGTATGATGTCCCGATGAGATCATGACCTGCTTGGGCTCACTGGCCATGGCATAAGCATAAAGAAACCTGTTGTAGGGAGATGTGGAGTCGCTCAGGCAGAAAACGAAGAGCTTGGCGCAGCCTTCCAGGTCGGACAGCGCCTCCGAAGGCCTGGTCTTGATCCAGAATTCCAGAAATCTCCTCCAGTCCACGCGTATCCTGACTTTGTTAACCAGGTTGAAATACTGAAATATCGACCTGGCTATAAAGCGTAATAGCGGGTGTACGAAATGGTCCGGGTTTCTGACCACTTTGTTTTTGATCTCGCCCGGGCAGGCCAGTGCCACCAGCACCCTGGCCTTTTTAAGCTTGCCTGCCGCTAAAATTGCCGAGAAGGCGCCCATGCTGTGGCCTATCAGGCCCATGCTTTTACGGTCGACCTCCGGGCGGTTGCGCAGGAACTCCCACGCGTCCAGAACGTCGCTCACGATATTGTCGTCCAGTATCCCGTCGCTGGACCCGTGGCCGCGGAAGTCGAAGGTCAATGTTATTATCCCCTCTGAGGCCAGTGTCCTGGCGCTGTTTTCGAATGCCAGGCTGTCTCCCCCGTAGCCGTGGCACATGACTGCGCCGGGAAGGCGGCGGTATCTGGATGCGCCGGACGGCATGAACAGCGTCCCGTAAAGTTTCACCCCGTTGCCGCCGAAGTTCACGGGATACTCCGATACGGTGTGTTTGCGGGGTTCGAAAATATTTTTGACAGGTGTCATGTAATAATCTCCTCTCTGGATATGAAGTATACCTGCCGCAAGGGCATACGCCATCGGAGGTTGGGACGGTTTTCAGAGGGTGTAATAATCTGCGACGTCGTACTTATGTCTTATGCGGGGACCGTACTTTTGTAGGACGTGTGGGCTTGTATGTAAAAAGGGAGGCCGCCGTTGCAACGGCGGCCTCCCTGAGTCAGCTTTGTTGTTGGGATTAAATCCACTTGAGTGGAATGAAAATGAGCAACGAGATGATGTCGACCGCCGCAATTATGCCCACGGTTAGCAATTTGCTCTTCATGGTCTTCATGTCCAGCACCCAGTAGCTTACCAGGAAGAAAGGCAGGTAGCCGATCAGCCAGATCAGCCACGGTGCGCCCAGGCTCCACCAGCTGTACTCCCAGGTCAGCGCGCCCACCCAGTTGAGCAGGCACTCGATAATTACCGCCAGTATCGCGCCCACCACGGCGAACACCAGGCGGTTGTTTATGCCCAGTATTTTCAGGTGCTTGTCGGCGGGCAGCATCTTGCACATGACGATGCCCATGATGGAGAACATGAATGTGATCTCGATGTTGAGGCCTATCAGCAGCACCAGCGCGCTGCCGTTATCCGGTGTGCCCCACACCGGCGCGAATCCGGTGAAGTGGAAGACCAGGCCGTTCCAGATCTCGTTGAACCAGTCCATCAGCCAGAAGGCCAGGCCCGCCAGCACCAGGCTCCAGTTCTTCTTCTCGACCTCGTTGGCGTAGACGTACATGACGAGCAGGAGCAGTGGTATGATGTACCACTGGAAGTGGCTGCCGTTGCGCAGCAGCGCCAGGGCTTGTTGCGCCGATTCTGCCATAGTTTTCCTCCTCCTTAATATTTTGTTATTTCGATATCTATTTCGAATTAGTTCCCGGGTTCGCCCAGCCCGATGCGTTTGAACACATACTTATTAAGCAGCATATCGATCGCGACCAGCAGGCAGAGTAAAACCAGGTTGTGTACAAAGCCCCAGTAAGGGTTCCAGCTAAACCTGTGGGCCCACTTGCCTGACAGGATGGACATGGCGATGAAAAATGCCTGCGTGCCGGACGTTGCTATGATGAAAAACAGCAGCACCAGCTTTTTGTTGTAAAGGGTACGGTAAAGGTACAGCAGGCCGATGCCCAGCACAAATGACCATACCAGGAAATCCCAGGGGACTTCGGGCACCGCCGATGAAGTCGGGTTATACCAGATGCCGAGCACGCAAATGCCGTACCATTCGATCAGGAAGGTCGGCCAGCACCAGATGAATGCGGAAACGGCCGCGCTGTAAAAATATCGCCTGTTTTTTGTCCTCCACCACAGGATAAGGGCGACGATTATCCCGACGATCATTGCGTAGAGGTATATCTGTGTCAGAGCCATCAAAAACCTCCCGTATCAGCCTGTAGCTATGATCGGCGACAGATATAGAGGTGATATCGTTATCCGTCGTTAATGATCACGCCCGGACTGCTCCATTATACACTTGCGACTGATGCCTCACAACGATGGCCCGGCGCCCGTCATATGCAGGGCAGTCGGAACGTGTGCCTGTTCCCGGAATATCACTCCGCGAAGCCCAGGCGTTTCCTCATGTCGACGATCAGCTTCTCCAGGTCCACGGTCGCGGGCGGCTCGCTCCTGGCTGCCATCACCTTGGCCGTGGTCTTCTGCACCGCCAGCGCCCTGGGATTGATATTCTGCTGCTTGGCGTCGCTGAGTATGCTGGAGGAGAGCGGCCCGATCTGATCGCGCAGCACCCTGAACAGGTCATCGGAGCTGCCGCCCAGCACGTCCACCAGTCCCAGAATCACGCCGCCGGCGTTGGAGATAAAATCGGGCACGGCCAGGATGCCCTTCTTGAAGACGATGGCCTCGGCCTCGTCCGTCATGGGTATATTGGCGATGCTGGCGATGACCTTGGCTTTGATATTGCCCGCGTTCTTTTTGGTGATCACGTACGGCCGCGCGCCCGGTATCAGTATGTCCACGGGCAGGCTGTAGATCTCCTGGCTCCTGATGCGCTTGCCCTTTTTATATTCGGTAACGGCTTTGTCTCCTGTCGTCTTGCGCGCTTCCAGCAGGGCCTTCACATCCAGCCCATCTTTATTGTAGATGCCGCCGTCGATGGTTGAGATCGCCACCACGCTGGCGCCGGACTCGCTGATGTAGCGCGCCACGCCTCCGCCCACCTTGCCGAATCCCTCGATGGCCACCCTGGCATTCTTGATGTTGAGGCCGGCCACCTGGCAGGCCGAGAGTGCGGCCACTGCCACGCCGTAGCCTGTGGCGTGGTCCTCCAGCGGCTCGCCGTCGATCATCTGGGCCGACAGGCCGGTGAACTTCTTGGGCACGCCCGCTCCCTCGAAGAAGGTCGCCACGTCGTCGTTGTCGGTGCCCATATCGGCGGCCAGCGTGACGCCCGCTCCCAGCAGCGTCTTGACGGCCCTGCCGAAGGAGAGCATCAGCTCCCTGCGCTGCGGGCCGCGGATGCCGGGCTCAGCCCAGATGCCCGCCTTGGCGCCGCCGATGGGGAAGTCGAGTATGGCGAACTTATGCGTCATGGCGCGCGCGAGCTGGAATATCTCCTCGGTGGTTATATCGGGCAGCATGCGCGTGCCCCCCGCCGCACCCCCTATGGATACGGTATCGACGACCACAACGCCCCTCAATTCGGTTGCAGGGTCGTAAACGTGCAGTACCTTCTCAGGTCCGAGCTGGTCGATTGTTGTAACCCAGGCTGGCATAATGGCCACCTCCTTTTCAAAGTCTGGCCTGTTTTACCACAAATCATATGACAATGCAATAGGCCGGACGCGGTTCAACGTATTGCTTTAATAGCCTTTTTGGCCTCGATGGGCACGTCCAGTGTGAAAGTGATATCCTCCATTGAGGCGATGACCGGCTTGAGCGCGTCCCTGTAGCTGCTGGTGGGAAGGTCGTGAAGGACATGGTGCGCGCCTTCCCTGACCTCCTCCGACTCCGGGTTGTCCACGATGGCTTGCAGGATCGGCTTGACCGCCTTGTCGCCGATGCCGATCAGCGCCTCGGCCGCCAGCCAGCGCACATCAAATAGCCTGTCCTGCAGCGCCGCTACCAGCGCATCGATGGACTTGGGATCGCTGATCTGCCCCAGCGCCTTGGCCGATTCCCATCTAACGGTCTGGTTGCGGTCCTTCAGCGCGGCCACCAGCGCCGCTACTGCAGGCCTGCCTATGTCGACCAGGACCTCCCTGGCCTTGGTCCTCGTGACGCCGTCCTTGCTGCCCAGCAGCCCCACCAGGGTATTGACGTCAGTGGTTGCGGTGGGATCGGTCGATCCGGCTGATTTGTCTTTGCCCATATCACGCTCCTGAACGTTTATTTGGTTTGCCCGGCGTCGGCTGGCAGCGCGGGCAGAGATAGGTGCCCCTCTGCCCCACCACGATTCGGCTGATGGGTGTGGAGCAGCGCGGGCAAAGGCAGCCGCCGCGGTGCGCCAC
>CAZDXZ010000129.1:0-4515 GCA_964509615.1 uncultured Dehalococcoidales bacterium | reverse complement strand
GTGGAAGCGATGGCGCTGAACGTGCCGGGCGGGCTGGGGGAGCCGGTCTTCGAAACGCTGGAGGGCGAGCTGTCCAGGGCCTTCTTCGCCATACCTGCCGCCAGGGGCGTTGAATTCGGCGCCGGTTTCAGCGCCGCATCCATGCGGGGTTCCCGGCACAATGACCTCTTCAGCGTAAAAGACAGGAAAATAGTCACTCTCACCAACCATGCGGGCGGCATCTCGGGCGGACTGAGCAACGGTATGCCCATCGTCGCCAGAATCGCCTTCAAGCCCACGGCCTCCATCGGCAAACGCCAGAGGACCCTCAACCTGAAGACGGGCCGGACCATCGATCTATCCATAAAAGGCAGGCACGACAGCTGCATCGTGCCGAGGGCGGTGCCCGTGGTCGAAGCCATGATGTCGCTGGTGCTGTGCGACTTCGCCCTGCGGGCCGGCTATATAGGGAGAATAATCTCATGAGTTTGGATGATTTAAGAAAAGACATCGACAGCATCGATTCGAGTATAGTCAAACTGCTGTCCCGGCGCCTGAAGACGGCCCGTGACATCGGTGACCTCAAGAGAAAGGGACGCGGTCGCATTCAGGACGCGACACGCGAGAAAGAGGTTATGGACCACGTCAAACGTCTGGCCGGGAAAGAGGGCATCAACCCCGATGACGTGGAGAGGCTGTACCGCCAGATCATCGCTGCGTCAAAGGGCATGCAGGGCATAGAAATAGCCTTCCAGGGGCAGGACGGCGCCTACAGCCAGGAGGCCGCCTTCGACTTCTTCGGCAATTCAGTGCTGACGCACCCCTGTGAGACACTGGACGAGGTGTTCAAGCTGGTGCAGGAGGGCGCCGTGCCTTACGGAATAGTGCCGGTTGAGAACTCGCAGGAAGGTAGTATCAGCCGCTCCTACGACCTGCTGCTGGACGCGGACGTGATGGTCTGCGGGGAGACGCAGATCAGGGTCTCGCACTGTTTAATAGTCAACCGGGGTGCCTCGCCTTCATCCATCAAGAGGATCTACTCCCACCCTCAGGCACTGGCGCAGTGCCAGACCTACCTGCGGCACCTGCGCTGCGAGATCATACCGGCCTACGATACTGCGGGCAGCGTCAAGATGATCAAGGAGAAGAAGATCATGGAAGGCGCAGCCATCGCCAGCGCCCGTTCCGCGCAGATTTACGATATGAAAATACTGGACCGCGAGATCGAAGATAATCCGCGGAATACCACCAGGTTCTTCGTTCTGGGCCGCAGCGATGCGCCGCCTTCGGGCGATGACAAGACATCGATTGTCTTTCTGCTCAAGCATAAGCCCGGCACGCTGTATCAGGCTCTGGGCGAATTCGCCAAAAGGCGGATCAACCTGACCAAGATAGAGTCGCGTCCCACACGGCAGAAGCCCTGGGAATACAACTTCTACCTGGATTTCGAAGGGCACCGCAGCGATAGCGCCGTGCATCAGACGCTGATACAATTGGAGGATACCTCGCTCTTCCTCAAGGTTCTGGGGTCCTATCCTAAGGCCAGGCAGACATGAGCGGCAAAATCAAGAAAGTGTCCATCATAGGCGGCTACGGGAAGATGGGCAGGTGGCTGGCGCGCTTCCTCAATAAAGAGGGTCTGGAGGTAACGCTGGCCGGCCGCGACTCTTTGAAGCTGGAGGAAGCGGCCCGCGAGCTTGGCTGCCGCGCCGCGCCCCTGGAACAGGCCGTGAAGCAGGCAGACGCGATCGTTATTTCCGTTTCCCTCAACAGCTTCGAGTCTGTGGTTCAACAGGCGGCGCCGCATATCAGGCCGGGGCAATACGTGTTTGATATCGCCTCCGTCAAGCAACGGCCGGTTGAGATAATGCATCAGTATTTGAGCGGGTGCCGCATACTGGGCACGCACCCCATGTTCGGCCCGGGAGCTCCCTCCCCCAAAGCGCAACGGTTTGTGCTGACGCCTGTTGGAGACGAGGAGGAATCACTGGCGGCCCGGCTGCGCCGGCTGCTCGAGAGCAGGGGCGCAGCGGTGGCTGTCATGAGCCCTGCCAGGCACGACGAACTGATGGGCGTGGTGCTGGGCCTGTCCCACTTTATCGCCCTCGTATCGGCAGATACACTGCTGAGCTTCAATAGTCTGAAGGAGGCGGGCCAGGTCAGCGGCACCAGTTTCCGGCTGCTGCTGACACTGGCGGAGGCCGTGCTGTCCGAGGACCCGGACTTTTACTCCTCACTGCAGATGAGCCTGCCCGGTATGGCCCGCATTGAAGAGCTGTTCCGGGAGAAGACGGACCTCTGGCTTAAGCTGGTGCGCGCACAGGACGGAGAGCATTTCGCAGAGAGGATGCGCCTCCTCCGCGAGCAATTCGAACGTGAAGACCCCGATTTTTCAGCCGCTTACAAAAATTTGTATAAACCGGCTGACTAATCAATACATATATGATATATTAGTAAAAGAAATCGCCGTCAGCATCCTGCTGATGAAATAAAATCCGGCACGGCAAGTCGTCCCGGTGATGGGACATACCACATAAGATCGATGAAAAACGCCTGCTCAGTGATAGACCGGTCCCTGCACGCAGTCAGCAATCATTACTAAAATTGTGCTGCTCCTGTCAGCCAGAGGAGAATAGATGACTACACCTGCTGATCCCGATAAGTCCATCACCATCCTCATCGTCGAGGACAGCCCGGCGGACGCGCGTTTGATCAGGAAGCTGTTAAAATGTGCCCCCGGAATTGACTACCTTGACAAATACGCCGTGAACCTGGCCGAAGGCCTGGAACTGCTCAAACACAATAACATCAGCGTTGTGCTGCTTGATCTCCACCTCCCCGATTGCCGCGGTACAGATACGTTGATGGCCATGAAAAATGAGCACATTCATACTCCCATTGTGGTAATGACCGATCCGGATGATGAGAAGACAAGGCTGGAAGCTCTCAAGATGGGCGCCCAGGACTACCTGGTCAAAGGCCAGATCGACATTCATATACTTTTGAGGGCCGTACGTTATGCCATCAGCCGCAAGCAGTCGGAGGACGCCATACTGAAGTCCAAGACACTGCTGCAGAACGTGATTGACTCAACGCCGGACTGGATATACGCCAAGGACCAGCAACACAGGTTTATACTGGTCAACAAGACATTCGCCGAATCGCAGCATGTTCAGCCGCAGGATATGATCGGCAGGCCGGATACGGATTTCTTTTCGGAGGAGCTGTGCTGCGGCGATCCCGCCAGCGGAATTACCGGTTTTCACGCCGACGATAATGAAGCTCTGGACGGGAATATACTTCACAACCTCGAAAACTTAGTCACCTGGGGCGATAACTCCTTCCATGTCTACGACACCACGAAAATCCCGCTGTGCGACGAATCAGGCCGTGCCTTCGCCGTGCTTGCCTACGGACGCGACATCACAAGACGCCATAAGGCCGAAAACGAGCTTGCAGCCAGCTATCGGGCGCTGCGCAAGACGCTGCACGACTCCATCAACGCCATGGCCCGCATTGTCGACCTGCGCGACCCGTATACCGCCGGCCATCAGCAAAAGGTGGCCGGCCTGGCCAGCGCCATAGCATATGAGATGGGTATGGACGATGCTGCGGTGGAACACCTGATCATGGCTTCCACAGTGCACGATATAGGCAAGATGTATGTACCGGCTGACATCCTGAGTAAACCGGGCAGACTCTCGGAATTGGAGTGGGAGATAATTAAAACCCACGCGCAGGGCGGTTTCGATATACTGTCCGGGATCGAGTTCTCCGGGCCGGTGGCCCTGACGGTGCTACAGCATCACGAAAGATTGGACGGCTCCGGATACCCCAACAAACTTAAAGACGGCCAGATACTCCCCGAGGCAAAGATACTGGCGGTGGCCGACGTGGTGGAGGCTATGGCCTCGCACCGTCCTTACCGTCCTTCACTGGGTATCGAGAAAGCGCTCAACGAAATAGAGCATAAAAAAGGCGAGCTGTACGATCCGGCAGTGGTGGATATCTGCCTGGGTCTCTTCAGGGATAAGGCGTTCAGCTTCAATAAGCCCGTAATGGTCCCCTGACCGGGCCCTATTTGCGTCCCGCCATGATGCCTATGAAGTTTTCCAGCAGCATCTCGGTCCTTTCCGGTGAGTATTTGCGCTTGTCGCTCATATCGCCGTCCAGCACCAGGTAAGGTATATTCCGCTCTTTCATCACGTCGCCGATCAGCTTCTGCGCTGCGCAGGAGTGCCGGCAGGCATCGGTGGAGAAGTGCACCACTCCATCCAGATTGTACTCATCTATGATCTCGTTTATTCCCTTCAGCCGCTGCTCGATAGCGCCCACGTACGGGTTTCTCAGGCACCACAGTGCAAGGCTCTCAAACGGCAGGGACTCGTCCATCCCGCCCCCGTAGTTGCGGGCCAGCTCGCCCATGACAATCGTGACGCCGTTTTTTCTGAATATCTGGGTGATAACGGTGGGCTGCACGGGGAACCAGGCCAGCCATAATACGCGGTACCTCTCGGGCGCCAGCTTGCCCTCCAT
>CAZDXZ010000128.1:0-4526 GCA_964509615.1 uncultured Dehalococcoidales bacterium | reverse complement strand
GGCACGCTGGCCGGCGGCATCGCCCACGATTTCAACAACATCCTGACTGCCATCCTGGGCAACATCAACCTTGCACGGACCATCAGCCCTGCGGGCAGCGAGCTGGCGGAATTGATCCTGGAGGCGGAGAAGGCCGCGCTGCGCGCCAAGCAGCTCACCCAGCAGCTGCTGACCTTCTCAAAGGGCGGCGCGCCCGTCAGGAAGGTCATACAGATCGAAAGGCTTATCAGGGACACGGCCGCCTTCACGCTGCGCGGCTCCAACGTTAAATGCCTCTTCGACATCGACCCCGGCCTGTGGACGGCAAATGTGGACGAGGGCCAGATAGGGCAGGTAATCAATAACATTGTGCTCAATGCCCGCCAGGCCATGCCCAACGGCGGCGCCATCGGGATAGCGGCGCGCAATATCACGCTGAACGGGGACGGCAGCATCGGCAGGGGCCTGCCCCTGGAAAAAGGCGACTATGTGAGAGTAGCGCTGGTTGACCGGGGCACCGGCATACCTGCCGACCACCTGGAGCGCATCTTCGACCCCTACTTCACCACCAAGCAGACCGGTAGCGGGCTGGGGCTGTCCATCTGCTTCTCCATCGTGCGCAACCATGGCGGGCACATCGCGGTGGAGTCGGAGATCAATAAAGGCACGACCTTCTACGTCTACCTGCCGGCCACGCATGAGAAAGAGAGCGGGCAGGCCGCCCGTGCGCCCCTTGCGCCGGCGCGGCCCGGAAAGCGGCTGCTGGTAATGGACGACGAGGCAGGCGTGCGGGGTGTAGCCGTGCGCATGCTGCGGCACCTGGGCTACAGCGACGCCTGGCAGGCCGCGGACGGCCGTGAGGCCGTGGATATGTACGCGGAGGCCATGCGGGCAGGCAGGCCGTTCGACGCCGTCATACTGGACATCACGGTGCCGGGCGGGATGGGCGGCATCGAGGCTTTCGGGAAGCTGCGGGAGCTGGACCCGGATGTGCGAGGCATCATTTCCAGCGGCTATGCCGAGGATAAGGCACTGGCAGACTTCGCGGACTATGGGTTCAAGGCGTCAATGGCCAAACCTTACACATTGGAGCAGATAAGTGAGACGCTGGAGCGCGTGCTGAGCGGCGCCGGAGGTTAAAACCGATACCACCCCCGTAGGATTAGAGGGCCATTATGGATTTGTACTATTGTCCCTACCATTTGTAAGTTCTCAGCAATAGTTTTTTTATCATCGTCTTCCTTTTCTTTCGTATTGCTCTGTATTTTGTGACAAATTTCCCTTCCGTTAGGCGCACAAATGTTCTATTATATTAGCTAATACCTATGTCTTTACTTGAAAAGGCACTCCAGGAGCAAAACTACGAGCTGGCAGCTCTTGCCATCGTCTATGGCATGCTCAAAGTAATTCATGACAGAAAAGAAAAAGCGCGGTGCGCCGAAGGGCAATCAGAATGCCCGCAAACACGGCTTCTACAGCCAGGTTCTTGATGAAGCTGAAAAGCTTCAGCTTGACGAAGCGCGTTCCGTTGAGGGCATAGACGAAGAGATCGCTATCCTGCGGGTCAAGCTGCTCAAGCTGATTGACGAGCATCCTGACCGCATCGACATGCAGGTGATCGCTGCCAATACCATCGCCCGGCTGATTCGCACCAAGTTCAATATCAGCGCCGGACAGAAGAAGTCGCTCAAGGACGCCATCACCAGGGCGCTCACGGAGATCGCCGTTCCCCTTGGCATCAGGGCATTTATTCAGAAGTAGATGGAGTTACGGCCTTATCAGCAGGAAGTCGCCAGGGCCATTTTCGATAGCATTCTGCAGAAGAAGGGCCTGACCTTTTCCGTTGAAATAGCGCGCCAGGGCGGCAAGAACGAGCTTTCAGCTCATATAGAGGTGCTTTTGTTGACGATGTTTATTGCCAAGGGCGGAACTTCTATCAAATGCTCTCCCACTTTCAAGCCGCAGACGCTTATCTCGATGAACCGGCTTAGGGATCGTCTTGACGATTTTGGCTATGACGGCATCTGGCAGGCCGAGTTTGGCTATATTATCAAGCTGGGCGCCGCCCGGCAGGTATTCCTCTCCGCCGATGAATCTTCCAATGTCGTTGGCCATACAGCTGATCTGCTGCTTGAAGTCGACGAGTCGCAGGATATCAACCAGGACAAGTATTCCAAGGAATTCCGCCCCATGGCCAGCTCCACCAATGCCACCACCGTCCACTATGGCACCACCTGGGATGATGGCACGCTTTTAGAGCAGACCAAGCAGCTCAACCTTGAGCTTGAGAAGCAGGACGGTATCAAGCGCCATTTCCGCTATCCGTGGGAAGATGTAGCCAGGCATAACCCCGGCTATGCTGCCTTTGTTGATGCCGAGCGCCAGCGCCTGGGCGATGATCATCCCCTCTTCCGCACCCAGTATCGCCTTTTGCCTTTACCGGCCAGCGGCCGCCTCTTTTCCCGTTCCCAGTTGGCGCAGATCATCGGCAGCCATTCCCGCCTGCGCTCCCGCCAGCCCGGCGCCGTCTATGTGGCAGGCATCGATATTGCCGGCCAGGACGAGCAGCTCGACGATATCATCCTCACGCGTCCCCAGCGTGATTCCACGGTTGTTACTATCTCCGAAGTTGTCCGCAATGAGAATAAGGAGCCATCTGTTAGGGTCGTTGAGCATTATGCCTGGATCGGCAAGCTGCATCATGAGCTGTATCCCCAGCTCGTCAATCTTATTAAAACGACCTGGAATTGCACCCGTGTCCTCTGCGATGCTACCGGCATCGGCGAGCCGGTCGCTTCGTTCCTGCAGAAATCCTGCGGTGCTCGTGTTCAGCCTTTCAAGTTCAGCCAGGTCAGCAAGTCTCAGCTTGGCTTCGACCTTATAGCCGCCATCAATTCCAACCGCCTGAAATGCTATACCGGCGATGGCAGCCGTGAGTTTGCCGAGTTCCTTCTTGAGATGGAAAAGGCCAAGTCCCAGTATCGCCCCAATCAGACCATCAATTTCTTTGTCGATCCTTCAGAAGGGCACGATGATTACCTGATGTCCCTCGCCCTGTGCGTCAAGGCCGCTCAGGATAGCACTCCCAGGGTCGCAACCGGAGGCCAGCGCAATGACTGAATTCAAGCCTTCCGATCTGTCCCAGCTTGATCGTGACCGTTTCAGCGCCTATAAGTCCAATCTTGATTTCTATAACGGCAGCCAGTGGGCATCGAAGTCCAAGAACCGCCAGCTTGTCTTTAATTATTCCAAGATCAGCATTGATAAGATCACGTCTTATTTGATGACCGGCCTCAATTTTGCTTTCGAGCCCCTCCCAGGAGGAAATGCCGAGACTGCCAAGAAAGCTGAGGACCTCATCTATCAGGTCCTTGACCAGAATAATTGCGGCGAGCTGGACTACACCACCGAGATTGATACCGCCATCCTGGGCGATGGCTGCTATAAGGTGACGTGGGACGCTATAGAAAAGCGCATCCGTATCACTGCCCCGGATGTCAACGGCCTTTACGCCTGGTGGACCGGCGATGATCTCACCCGGGTGTACCAGGTCGCCAGCCGCTACCAGCTCTCCCAGGCCGAAATCCTCATGCTCTATAAAAAGACCGTCCAGAAGAAGACTGTTCAGATGACCGAGCTATGGACTGCCAAGGATTTCATCTTATTCATGGATAATGACATCATCGACCGCAAGCCTAATCCCTATGGCTTTATCCCGTTCATCATTTACCCCAATCTCAGGCAGCCCAAGCAGTTCTGGGGCGTTTCGGATATCCCCACGCTGCAGGAGCCGCAGAAAGAGCTTAACCGCGCCCTTTCGCAGCTTTCCCGCATTCTTGAGGTTTCTGGCAACCCCATCGCCGTTCTTGAGGGTGTGGAGTCGTCTGACGATATCCAGGTTAGGCCCGGTGCTGTCTGGAATATCCCTCCGGATACCAAGGCCTATCTTCTTGACCTCTTGCAGGGCGGCGGCATCCGCCTTCATATCGACTATATAGATATGGTTTACCGCACCATCCATGATCTGTCAGAGTCCCCCAGGGCGTCTTATGGCGGTATTCAACAGGAGTTGTCCGGCGTGGCTCTTGAGGTCGAATTGCAGTCCCTTTTGCAGAAGGTCAACCGCAAGCGCCTTGTACGCACCAATGTCTATAAGCGCCGCAACGAGATGATTCTGAAGCTTTGGGCTAAGTTTATGCGTGAAGATCTCACCCAGTCCAGCCATAAAGTATGCTGGGGCCATGTGCTGCCCCAGGACCGCTCCCGTGAGTCCCAGAATGAGCAGCTTCTTGTCCAGTCCGGAGTTCATTCCCGCCGTACCGCCATGGATAACCTTGGCGTGCGTGACCCGGAGCTTGAATTTGAGAAATGGATGGATGAGCGCAAGCGCATCCTGCAGCAGAATAGCGATTTTAAAGCGCAGTCTACACAGGGCGGAGCGAGAGAGAGAAATGTTGCCGCCGACATGCAGGCTCCGGTTTAAAGATAAGGAGGGCCATTGGGGACAGTTCCCGAACTCCTGTTTGAGGCTAGAAAGCTTATTCCAG
>CAZDXZ010000127.1:1990-4528 GCA_964509615.1 uncultured Dehalococcoidales bacterium | reverse complement strand
AGAAAGCCGGCGCCAGCGATGAGGAAATAGCGGAAGCGGTTTTTGTGGCGGTGGCCTTGCGGGCTGGCGGGTCCATGGCACACAGCTGCATCTCAATGGCAGCGCTGGAAGAGTAGGCAGGGTCAGCAGACCGCGTTCTCAATGATCTCGACACGCGTAGGCTTGCCGCCCGACGGGTCGATCTCCACGGCGACGAAGTCGATGCGCCAGTTTTCCGGCAGACTGCTATGATTGCCCAGGTAATCCAGCGCCGTGGCCAGCAGCCTCTGTTTTTTAACCGCAGTCACCGATTCCTCCGGAGTCCCGAAGGAAACACCGGTCTTGCTGCGCACTTCTATAAAGACGATGCAGTCGCGCTGCCGGGCGACCAGATCGATCTCTCCCAGGCGGCAGCGGTAGTTCTTGTCCAGGATGCGGTACCCCTTCTTCTCGAGCGCTTTGCAGGCGAGCTGCTCGCCCAGTTTTCCCGTCTCCTGTTTCTTCATATCAGCCTGAAGAGGTCGCGCAGCGGTGAGTAGGTCATCCTGTGTATGCGCGACGCGCCGTTGCGCCGCAGGCACTCCAGGTGCTTGCTTGTGCCGTATCCCTTGTGGCGGGCGAACTCGTAACCGGGATAAAGACCGTCCAGCTCTACCATGATGCGGTCTCGCGTGACCTTTGCCACCACAGATGCGCAGGCGATGCTTAACACGGTGCGGTCGCCCTTGATGATGGCCTTCTGCGGTATGGACATATATCTCAGTTTGACGGCATCGATCAGCAGGTATTCCGGCGGCTCGGCCAGCGCCGCCAGCGCCAGCTTCATAGCCTTCCTGGTGGCATTGAGTATATTCACTGCGTCGATGACGTCCGGCTCGACCACCCCTACGCCTATATCTATGCCGCAGGACGACATGCAGTCGAAAATCTGCTCACGCTCGTTCTCCTGCAGGAGCTTGCTGTCCTTTACCAGCTTCAGCCAGGTGAAATCAGGTTCCGGGGGCAATACCACCGCAGCGGCTACCACCGGCCCCGCCAGAGCCCCGCGTCCTGCTTCATCCAGGCCTGCGATGCGGCGGTAACCCGATGAAAGCAGCTCCCTCTCCTCCTTCAGGTGAGGAAAATTGGATGCCGCCTTCCTGCGTCCGCTCACAGCGTGCCGCCGTGTGTTTTTTTCATGCTTCACCGTGCGTGACTTCGGGTTGCTCAGGTAATCTGCTTATTGAGAAGAGGAAGGACACGGTCGAGTACTGCTTTACCCAGTACCGACATGGGCTGTTGTGCATCCAGGACAATCCAGCGCGCCGGGTCTCGCCCGGCCAGCTCGAGGTACCCGTCCCTTACCCTTCGGTGGAAGGCGATATCCTCCGCCTCGAAGCGGTCGTCGTTTATATTGCGCTTACGTTTCAGTCCGGCCTGCGGCTGCAGGTCCAGTAAAAATATCAGGTCCGGCTCAAGCCCGCCCGTAGCCGCGCTGTTGATCGATGCGACGGTCTCCAATTCCAGGCCGCGTCCGTATCCCTGGTAGGCCAGCGTGGAGCCGGTGAAGCGGTCGCAGACTACACTGACACCTTTACCCAGCGCAGGCAGGATAACATCACGCATAAGCTGCGCGCGGCAGGAGTTGAAAAGCAGGAGCTCAGCCAGCGGGCTGATAGCGTAGTCGCGTTTAACCTTGAGGATTTTTCGGACGTTGTCGCCCAGGGGCGTACCGCCAGGCTCGTGCGTCAGCACCACCGGTTTATTGCGGCGAAGAAGTTCATCGTAAAGAAGTCCAGCCTGGGTGCTTTTGCCGCAGCCCTCGCACCCTTCGAACGCGATGAACAATCCTTTATGCTTCGGCATAACGCAACCCAGAATAGCAGGCTTTTCAGTTATTTACTATCTTGACCCGCCGCCCGGGCTCGCGTCCCGAGCTGGTGGATGCGACGTCGTGCCTCTCGGCCAGCATGTGCTGGAGGCGCCGAATGAATGAGTTCTGAGGGCTGAGCACAACCTCTTTTTTGCCGTTTTTAACCTCGTCGATGGCCTGCAGCGCCTCATCCAGCGCTGTATCCACCACCTCGTCGTGGGGCCCCGTATAAATGCTGTCCAGACAGTGGCGCAGCTGCTGCAGGCTGTTGCCCCTGATGGCGTAGACCGGTATGCCGAGCATCTCGGCATCCCTTATTTTCTGAGGCTTGCGCCTGAAGTAGTTTTTGGTAGTGATCAGCATGTTGGACTGTTTGACGTCGTCCGTTATATCGACATCCAGCCCCTTCTCGTGCGCTGCCTGCTCCAGTATGGGCCGGTTGATGCCGAAGAGGTAGACGCGCAGCTCCTGTTTGGTCGTCTCCGGTTTTCTCTGGGTCTCACGCATGGTTGCCGATTGCTCTTTGACTACATTGCCTTCAGGATCCAGCCACCTGACTTCAGAATGGCCCTCCTTGCTGTGCAAAACGGCGTCAACGGCTCGCGCTACTTCGGGGTGCACCAGCACCTTATAGCGCTCCTGTATCTCAACCACGATATCGAAAGTGGGCGGGGCCTTACGCTCGAGCACCGACTTCTGAGTGTGAC
>CAZDXZ010000127.1:0-1890 GCA_964509615.1 uncultured Dehalococcoidales bacterium | reverse complement strand
ACGATATCGAAAGTGGGCGGGGCCTTACGCTCGAGCACCGACTTCTGAGTGTGACGACGGCGCGCCTCCTCATCACCCAGTGTGACGGTCTGTATGCCGCCGATCAGGTCTGACAGTGTGGGATTCATCATGAGGTTCTGCAGGCTGTTGCCGTGGGCGGTGCCGACCAGCTGCACGCCTCGCTCGGCGATGGTGCGGGCCGCCTCAGTCTCAAGGCTGGTGCCGATTTCGTCGATGATGATGACCTCCGGCATGTGATTCTCCACGGCCTCGATCATAACGGCATGCTGCAGCGTGGGTGTGGGCACCTGCATGCGCCTGGCGTGGCCGATGGCCGGATGTGGTATATCTCCATCCCCGGCGATCTCGTTGGAGGTATCCACCACGATGACACGCTTCTTGAGGTCGTCCGCCAGCACGCGTGCAATCTCACGCAGTATGGTGGTCTTGCCGATGCCCGGCGGGCCCATTAAAAGCACGTTTTTACCCGTCTCCACCAGGTCCTGGATGATTCTGGCCGTCCCCATCACGGCGCGGCCGACGCGGCAGGTTAAACCCACGATCTTACCTTCGCGGTTCCTGATGGCGGAGATGCGGTGCAGCGTGCGCGTCAGCCCGGCGCGGTTGTCGCCGCTGAACGAGCCGATGCGGCTGGTGATGTATTCTATATCCACTTCTGTGACCTCGCGGTCTCCCAGGAACACCTCCCGCCCGGGAAAGCGCGCTTCGGGCAGGCGGCCGAGGTCCATGACTATCTCTAGCAGGTCGCCGTCGCCCGTCGGCTCCTGTAAACGGGATGAGATGTGGGGCGGCATGACGGCCAGCAAGGATCGGATGTCATCGATATCTACCGTCTGCAAGACATCTCCTTTTGTGGGCGGCGATATCAATAGTCTTATATCGTACCGGCAAATTACCAACCTCTGGTGGCCAGTAAACTATCTTCAGGGATGCTTTTTATATCCAGGCCCGGCATGGCTGAGCCGAGACCCCTGGATACCTCGGCGATGATGGCGGGATCTTTATAATGCGTTACCGCTTTGACTATGGCGTTGGCGCGCACCTCGGGATCGCTGGACTTGAAGATGCCCGAGCCGACGAATACGCCCTCCGCGCCGAGCTGCATCATGAGTGCGGCATCGGCCGGCGTGGCCACTCCTCCCGCGGCGAAATTGACCACGGGCAGTTTGCCGGTCTTGTGCACCTCGATGACCAGCTCCAGCGGCGCACCCAGGTTCTTGGCTTCGGCCGGGAGCTCGTCTGCGCTCATCGATTGCAGCCTGCGCATGGATGCCTGGACCGAGCGCATATGCCGGACGGCCTCCACGATGTTGCCCGTGCCGGCTTCGCCCTTGGTGCGTATCATGGCCGCGCCTTCTGCGATCCTGCGCAGGGCCTCGCCCAGGTCGCGGCAGCCGCATACGAACGGCACTTTGAAATCATGCTTCCAGACGTGATGGCTTTCGTCCGCCGGGGTCAGCACCTCGGACTCATCGATGAAATCGACACCCAAAGCTTCGAGCACCTGTGCCTCTACGAAGTGGCCGATGCGGCACTTGGCCATAACGGGTATGGTCACGGCCTTCATGATGGCGGTTATCACTGTAGGATCCGACATCCTGGCTACGCCGCCGTCCTTGCGAATATCAGCCGGCACGCGCTCCAGCGCCATCACCGCGCAGGCGCCGGCGTTCTCAGCTATCCTGGCATGATCGGGCGTTACAACGTCCATAATAACCCCGCCCTTGAGCATCTGGGCGAGGCCGGTTTTTACTTTCCAGGTTCCAGTATCCATCTCTATCAAGTCCTGTCTTTATTTCGTATTCTGCGTACGATTGAGTTACTCCCGCAAATAAATTATAACACGGAAATCTGCTGAATTGAATTTGT
>CAZDXZ010000126.1:0-4566 GCA_964509615.1 uncultured Dehalococcoidales bacterium | reverse complement strand
CCCACCACATAGCTTACACAGCAACCAGTGTGGACAGTTCCCGAACAGACTATACTGTTTTCTGCTGCCATCCGTTCAACCTTGACGGTTATTGCACTTAGAACTATATTTATCAGGAAAATAGCTTTAGTAAACGGGCATGTCCAGCGGCAGTACTCGGAGTAATGGAGGAGACGTGGAGGGCACAATGAATAACTGTAATCATGTGGGGATATACCTGGTTTTATTAATTATTTTACTGGTATCCTCAACCATGTTATCGGCCTGTGGCACGCAAAGCATGAAACCTGGCGCTCAGCTGCAAAGACAGGCAGCCAAAGCGCTGGAGGAGGAAGTTGTCCGGAGGATGCCTAAAATCCAGGATTTCAGATCTGAGCAGTACAAGATTTTTTCGAGCGAAAACGCCACTCTTATGTGGAGCGTCATCCAGGCAGATAATATGACCATCGATCAGGGTATAGGGTCCGTGGAGGCCTACAGCAAACAGTGCATGATCCCATCGTTCTATGATAAGGACAGCGGACATGCCTATCTATCAGTGGCGGGATTTTCAGGCAGCTATAACTTCATTCCTTCATCCAGTGCCACTTACACACTGACTGTCGCCAATAAATATGGCAAATCAACAAAAACGGCGCGTGTTGAGGTAATGCGGGAAGATGAAGCCCCGAAAATACTGTTCGAAATCACACCCGCCAGGGTCAGGGCTGATTTAATGGCTCGTATGGAATGGTCAGTTTATGCGGCAAGGACAATAAGTGTTGACAATGGCATAGGCGTACTTACTAAAAGTTATGGCGAGCAGCTTATCACCCCTAAGACAGCCACATATACGCTGACCGCAAGCAATAAAGCGGGCACGTCAACAAAGTCTGTCACAATCGAGGTGATTCCTGCTGATGCTCAATAAAATGATAACCTTTTATCCTTTAATTCAACCGGAAAATCGAAATCAGTACCGCTTACCGTTTCACTTAGGTACCGATTATAGACCACTTTTAGTCAGCACCTTATCCAGCCATCCGCCTGCATACTCGGCCACTTCCTGCCAGCCGGGCTCACCTACGACCCAATGGGCGTGATTGGGAAACTCCTTATAAGTAGCTCGTGCACCGTATTTCCTGGCAACGTCCCTGACGACTGACGCGGGCGTGATTTTATCCTGGGAACTGGCTATAACCAGTACGGGACAGTCCACCTTTTTCTCATCGACTCTGCTGGCCTTTTTCGGATCAAGATACCAGAAGCCGATCTCTGAGGCGGCGCGACCGGACTCATAAACAAACCGGCCATAGACTATTTTTTGTTCGTCAGGCGGCAGCAATTTCAGCATCGAATAGACCGCCTCGTTGAACGTCTGTCGCCGGGGCTTCTTCCAGAAACCGTACCCCATCAAAACGCTCCAGAAACTCCTGACCACCGAGACTGTCATGGCGTTGATGCCGGCCGGTGATGCTGGCGTGAGGAGAACAAGCGCTTTAGCCAGGCCGCGGCTTCCCAGTATCTGTGATATCAGGCCGCCCATCGAATGCCCCATGATAACAGGCTTTGAATCCAGCCCCCGTATTGCTTTTTCAAGGTCATCGGCATAGTCTAAAAGGCTGATTGTGCCGAGCTTTGGATCGGGAACCCCTTTCGGATCCATATCATGGAAACGCAGCGTCGGAGTTATGCATCGATAGCCCTTGCCCTCGAAATACTTCCTGTAGTTCTCCCAGTACCAGCTTCCTCCCCACATGCCGTGGATCATTACAATCGTCTCTGCCATCGCACTCACACCTCTCACATATTTTACTAAAAAATCAGTATATAGTTACGATTAACGTACACAACTGGCCGTTTACATGCAATTATATCACTCTGTAAATCAACTTAATATGCGGAGTAATGTTATAATGTGACGTCAGCGATGATCGATAGTTTAAAGCCATAGCCCCGGCACGGCCGCAGCTATGTTTTATCGTATAGACACACACTGGACAAAACACTTCGCCTTCTGTAAAATGAAAAAGCTGCTATAATGGATTGACTGGTCAATCAATATTGAATTGGCGACGGGAGGTAAGGTATGTCTGATTACAATGTAGTGGTTATCGGGGCCGGGATCGGGGGGCTTGCTGTGTCTGCTCTGATGGCAAAACAGGGTCGCAAGGTCCTGCTGCTTGAGCAGAGCGAAAGGGTAGGGGGATGCTGCTCCACATTCGAGCGGGAGGGATACCATTTCGACCTTGGCGCATCCCTGATCGAAGATGTTCAGGTGATGGACTGGTGCTTCCAGCGTCTGGGCACAACTATTGCCCAGGAGGTCGATCTGATTCCACCGCACCTCATCTTTTCCATCATATTTAAGGACGGCTCCAAAATGCGCTATCCCAAGTCCATTGAGGAGTCCGCGCAGGAGATCGCCAAGATAGCCCCCGAGGACGTTAAAGGGTGGTATGACTTCTGCAAGTATATGAAGGAGTTCAACGACGCTGCTGTCGAGGGATTCTTTGTCAAGCCGGCCAATACGCTGGGCGATGTCATACGCATGTTCCAGCAGACTCCCACGATGTTGAAATACATGCCTCTCTTCAACGGCAACTACGAAGGAGTTCTGAAGAAGTTCTTCAAGAGCGAAAAAATCCGTGAGTCACTGTCATACCAGTGTTTTTACGCCGGTTTGCCCCCGGAGCTACTGCCCGGCCTGTACGCCGTGATACCGTACTCCGAGCACGAGGGGATATACTACAGCAAAGGCGGTATGGTCGCCATACCGACGGCTTTCAGGCGCGTGGGCGAGAAGTTCGGTATGACGACCAGGTTGAATACGCTTGTCAAGAAGGTCATGGTCAAAGACCGCCGCGCTACGGGAGTCGTGCTGGCCGACGGCACCGAGATCACAGCCGACCTTGTGATATCCGATATAAATGCCAAGAAACTTTACCTGGATCTGATCGGCGAGGAACATCTGCCTTCCATAGTCCGCACAGGCGTAAAGAGCTACCAGTACTCGATGTCGACGCCGACTGTATACCTGGGTGTCGATTACGACCCGCCTCTGGAATCGCACCATACGCTGGCCACCATTCCCATGGAGGAGATGAACAAGTACTGGTGGGATGAATACGAGCAGGGGCGTTACCCGGCCCAGCAGTTCGGCATTATCAGCTGTACCACGCGTTCCGATCCCGGCCTCGCTCCCAAGGGACACAATATCATTATCCTGACCATGGGACCGGGACCCTATAAGCTGGAGGGGACCACCTGGGAGGCGGAGAAAAAAGACCTCCTGCCGAAGATCATCAAGTACTATTCCGACAGATATATACCGGACCTTGAAAAGCATGTCCGCGTGGCTGAGTTCTCTACTCCGGCCGATTTCGAAAAGAGGCTGCTCTCACCGGAGGGCGCCATCTACGCGCTGAGACAGGATGTGCCCCATGCGATCTGCTTCCGCCCGGCAGCTAAATCCAAGTCCATCAAGGGACTCTACCTGGTTGGCGCATCGACCCATCCGGGCGGTGGCATTCCGGTGGTCACCGCTTCAGCTATGAATGCGGCTGACCTGATCGAAAAGTATGAAAAATAAAGCAGGTGAATGTTATGGATAAAAAGAAGAAGAAACGCATCGGCTTTTTCGCCAACATACTGCGCCAGGTCCGTTACATGATCCCGCGCTACTTCGTATAAGGTCTGAGCCGGCCGGGATCAGCCCCTGACCGATTCTATCACGGCAGCCAGGTGCTCCGGATGATCGGAGCCGATGAGGTATTTCTTACCGTCCCTGGCCGTGATTTTAACGCCGCGGTCGCCCTGCAGGTAATAGGCGCGCATCTCCTGGTTAAAGCGTATCCCGTAGCCGCCGAAATCCTGCAGAGGAGAGAATGAATGCACTTCCACACTTGAAATGTCCGCCGTTTTCAGCTGCAGCAGCTTGATCCCCAACAGGCCCATCCTGACCGTGACCATTTCACGCGTGACCTGTGTGCGAAAACCGCCGTAGGTTCCGATCATAGCCACAGCGATTAAAGCCAGCAATATCGACAGCCATGGCAGCGGCGTCCAGGTAAATACAGCCGCAATGATCATGATCAACGGTATGATCACCATCAGCGCCCTCATATACGGCGGGTTCTGCGATTCCCAGTACGAGACAGGTTGTCCCGCCTGCACTATACTGGTTATCTCCTCAGCAATCAGACTCGCATCTTCCACTTTCAGCTTCCTTTCGTAGTGCCGATACGGACGCATAAACTCAAGAACAACGGCCAGGCCGGTTCCCAGGCCGCAGGCCGCGACCATTTCAACCCAGGGGAAAGGAAATACCTGTTGCTGAGAAGCAAGCATATTCACATAGGCTATTTGAACGCCGCACATGCTGCCTATGGCAAACTCATCGAAAAGCGACATCCAGTTGAAGGTCTTTTTCTTCTCCTGGCGCGCCCAGAGCTCATCGAGCCAGAAAGAGAGAACGAGAAATCCCAGGGATAATCCCAGCAGCAGAGCTGAGCTGAGCCAGGGCGATCCGTATGCATTAGGCTGGCCACTGAGATCGAAATGGACCGGAGCCGGGTCGGGAAGAGG
>CAZDXZ010000125.1:0-4600 GCA_964509615.1 uncultured Dehalococcoidales bacterium | reverse complement strand
ACGCAGCGCTGTATCACCTCTTCCATTAATGCGTCCTCAAGGGCGCGGACGCCGGCCATGCTCTTCTCGATCAGGTTAAAAAAGGGCCGGTCGCGTATCATGCCGTACTTGATTACCTCGGCCAGTCCATTGCTGATTTCTTTAGGAGGCAGACTATTTAGAGTAAATGTGTCGGCGATGACCAGCGCAGGATGGTGGAATACACCGATATTGTTTTTCACCGGGCCGTGATCCACAGCCGTTTTTCCGCCCAGGCTGCTATCCACCTGCGCCAGCAGCGTTGTGGGCAGGGCCAGCAGGGGCAGTCCCCTCATGTAGGTGGCTGCCACAAAACCCGCCAGGTCGCCTATCACGCCTCCCCCCAGCGCCAGCACGGGTGTTAACCGTTCCGCCCGCGCGTTCTGCAGCCCGGCGTAGAGCCTGGCAGCGGTATCCAGGGACTTATGCTGCTCACCCTCGGACACCAGCAGCGTCACGGTTTTGAAGCCCTCTTTCTCCATCGATTGCCTGACTATGGCGCCGTACAGGCGGTCGACATCCGGATTGCTGATGATAACGGCCTTGTCGCCTGCGAACCGTTCCCTGATCCACCTGCCGGCATGATCCAGCAGGCCGCCTCCGATGCGTACATCGTAGCCGGTCCTGCCGGTCCTGATCCTGACTGTCCTCAACCTTCTATACCACCTGTCAGCCCGCGGACCTGGCTGACACCATGCCGTGGATTTCACGGCAGGCTTTTATTATATCGTGTAATTCATCGGGCGTAATGGTCTGGCGGCCGTCGACGATGGCCTCCTGCGGATTGTAGTGGGCCTCGATCATCAGTCCATCGGCGCCAGCGGCTATAGCGGCGCAGCTCATATTGAAGATGAGGTCGCGCCGGCCTGTGCCGTGGCTGGGATCGATGATTACAGGCAGGTAGGTCTCCTTCTTGATAACAGGCACAGCCGCCAGGTCCAGCGTGTAGCGCGTGTATTCCTTGCCCTTGCCGATGGGCACGATGCCGCGCTCGCAGAGAATTATGTCCTTATTGCCTTCTGCGGCGATGTATTCGGCGAAGGAGAGGAACTCCTCTATACCGGCGCCGAAATGGCGCTTGAGCAGGATGGGCCTGTTCTTCTTGCCGACCTTGGACAGCAGGTCCTGGTTGTACATATTGCGCGATCCGATCTGCAGGATGTCGACATATTCAGCCGCCAGGTCCACGTGGTCCTCGCCCCTTACCTCGGTGACCACGGGCAGACCGTACTCCCTGCCTGCATCGCGCATCCACTTGAGCGCCTGCTCGGCGCTTTTCATATCGGCGCCTCCCACACCCTGGAAGGAGTGAACGGAGCTCCTGGGCTTGAATATGCCGCCTCTCAGTATATGCGCGCCGGCTTTTTTGATGCTTTCTGCGATCATGAAGAGCTGTTTTTTGTTCTCCACTGCGCAGGGACCGGCCATGATGATGGGTTCGCCGTTGCCGATATGTATGTTGCCTATATCGATGGTGCGGCGCAGCCCGCTGCTGCCGTCGGCCGCGCGGCCGTATTCCCTGCTGATCAGCTTGTACGGTGTCTCGATTTTAACTACCTCCTTGACGCCCGGAAGTATGGCGAAGTTGTCGAAGGGCACCTTGCGCTCGTCGCCGACCAGTCCGATAACGGTCCTGAAATCGCCGCGCGAAACGTCCGCTTTGAGGCCGTGCACCTTGATCTCCCTGATCACGTTCTTGATCTCATCTTCCGTGGCATCGCGTTTCATTATCATCATTTTATCTGTACCTCCTGAAATTTTGGTGTAAAAAAAGAAGAGCCCTCCGCCTGGAGGGCCCTTCTTGGTATTCTTGCTTTACAGCTATCTAAAATTCAGGTATGTTGCATCGTCCCCCAGGCGGTTCGCCGGGCGTAAAATAATAATAGGCGTAAAACCAGCAGGACGATATGCAATTAACCACGGATAACAAATTAACATAAATTCAGGATGGTGTCAAAAATGCCGATGGGCATCTGCAATTTGATATAATTATTAGGATTTGCCCTGAGAGGCGTATTTAAACAAGAGAAATGGATTTACTGCCCTTACCTTTATTGCTCAGCGGATCAGCCGTACTGGTGCTGGTATCTGCGTTTATCTTCGTTAATTCCATTGAATACATCGGGTTCCGCATGCACCTGGGCGGCTCCTTCGTGTCGGCGATATTGTCTCCGCTATTCACCTCATTGCCCGAGATGATCGTTTTCCTGGTGGCGGTATTCGCCTATGCCGGCCAGGCGGGCCAGGACATCGGCATCGGAACTATCTTCGGTCAGCCTTTTATGGCATCAAGTCTGTCCTACGGCCTGGTGGGTATCGCGGTCCTGACAAGCTACCTGTTTAAACAGAGAAAGACGCTTAATATGACGGTAGATAAAACTCTGGTGATACCGTACACATTTATACTTATACTATTTCCGCTGGCGATACTGCCCGGGCTGATAGAAAGTTACCCGGTAAGAGTGATATGCGGCTGTGTATTTGTGGCTTCATTCATCTTTTATATCTGGCTGATGCACCGCAGGCGCGGGGTGGAGGTCATCGAGGAGGCTGACCCACCGTACTTTGCCAGGCTGCTGCCCGAATCACCCCGCAACGGGCTTATCATGGCAGTAGTCCAGCTCGTGGTAGCGGCTGTGATTCTTTACTTTGGATCGAAGGAGATGGTCAGGTCTGTCGACCTGCTGGCAAAGGACCTGAATGTCAGTACAATGGGGCTGGCGCTGGTGATTGTGCCGGCAGCCACCGCCATTCCGGAGACAGCCAGCGCCATCATCTGGAGCTACAGGGGCAAGGATACTTTCAGCATAGGCTCACTGGTCGGGGAAAAGATACTCTATTGCTCGTTCTATCCGGGTTTAGCCCTGTTCGTCACTCCCTGGCATCTGGACATCCATGCCTACATGAGCGTGGCAGCTACAACTATCGTGTCTCTGGTCCTGCTCCTTTTTATCATCAGGCAGAAGATACCCTGGTGGGGGCTATGCATCGGGTTTATATTTTTTATCGCCTATGCCTTCGTGGTGTTCAACCTTCATATATAGCCATGCTGCCTGATCTGCTCAGGCGGCAAAGCCGTCCTCAGGATTTCAAATCTAATATACCGGCCCCATCATGTCAGAATAAACTGCTTCCGAAAATCAGCTGGAGCAGGAAATAGATAATTGCGGCGATGATGGCGGCGCCTGGTATGGTCAGCAGCCAGGCCCAGACGATGCGCAGGGTTACTCCCCAGTGGACGGCCGTCCAGCGGTTGGCCGAGCCTACACCGGAGACGGCCCCGGTTATCACGTGCGTTGTGCTGACGGGCACTCCCAGATGCGTGGCCAGGAAGATGGAGAAGGCGCTGGCGGTCTCGGCGCAGAAGCCGTCTATCGGCCTTAGCCGCGTGATTTTCTGACCCATGGTCTTAACGATGCGCCAGCCGCCGGTCAGTGTGCCCACGGCGATGGCAGCATATGATAGCAGGACCACCCAGAGCGGTACATTGAATTCCGTAAGAAATCCAGCCGTAAAAAGCAGGCTGGTGATAACGCCCATGGTCTTCTGGGCATCGTTCCCTCCGTGTCCAAGGCTGTAGAGAGCGGCTGAGACCAGTTGGGCTATACGTGACCACCTGTTGACCACGCCCGGCCGCTGTTTGCACAGCATCCAGGACGTGAGCACCTTCAATGCATACCCCAGGACAAGTCCGATGGCCGGCGCCAGGATGATAAAGATCAAGGTCATGGTCCAGCCCGAGGGTATTATCACGCCGAAGCCGCTTTTCACGATGGCCGCGCCGGCATAGCCGCCGATGAGGGCGTGCGAGGAGCTGCTGGGCAGTCCCAGGTACCAGGTGATGAGGTTCCAGCTTATCGCCCCCAGCAGTCCCGCCAGCACAACCGTCTCGTTGATGGAGTTGACGTCGATCATACCCTTGCCGATGGTCTGCGCCACCAGCGTGCCGAAGATCAGGAAGGCTGCGAAGTTAAAAAAAGCGGCCCAGATAACCGCCAGCCGGGGGGAGAGGACGCGCGTGGAGACCACCGTGGCGATGGAGTTGGCGGCATCGTGCATGCCGTTGGTGAAATCGAATACCAGGGCGATGAGTATGATGAAGCCGATGAAGATTAAGTTTAAGTCCAAGGTCTTCCCGTCTAAGCAGAAGGATATTTCCGGAGGCCTATTATATCTTTTTTACACGGACGTTGCCTGCCCGCGGGCTATACTCCTCAAAATGAAGGCGGTGAATTTATTGGATAGTCGGCCTTTACCGCACCTAATAATAGTCCTGCTGTTTACGCCGTATATACACCACGCCCATGATCAGGGCCGTGATTATCAGGACACAGCTGATCAGCAGTATCAGATCGGGATTGACGGCGTTTTCCACTTTAAAGCTCCCCGCCTCAGCTCCATTGACATATACCGAATATGTGCCCGGCATTTCGCGGCTGACCGCGAACTCGAGCCTGGTGGATTTTCCGCTGTTAACTGAAACGCCGTAGCTCTGGTCCTGCTCCCCGTTGACATAAATCGTAATCCTGGCAGAGCCGTTAACTGTGCCCCTGTTGGTTACCAGCGCAGAGACCGTCACGGG
>CAZDXZ010000124.1:0-4602 GCA_964509615.1 uncultured Dehalococcoidales bacterium | reverse complement strand
CTCGATAAAGGAGCAGGACAGTGAGTAAACTTGGTTGCTCCAGCCGGTTAATGGTCATCCTGGGCATAGTCCTTCTGGCCCTCTTGCTAACCTCATTTGTAATGGGCCCCCTCGGAAGCAAGTTCTTTAATATCAGCGTGCCGCAGGAGCTTCAGGTCAGTAAACCACACGTTGTGCTTCCCTCGGAAGCGATGTTCCACATAGGCGAGTTCAAAATCACCAATACCCTCATCTCATCCTGGGTAACAATACTGCTTCTTTTCCTTGTATTCTTCTTTGCCACCAGGAAGATGAAGATGATCCCCGGCAGGCTGCAGAGCTTCGCCGAGGTGGTGGTAGACGGCATCTACAATACCATCGAGGGCGTTTCCGGCCCCAAGCATGTACGTACCTTCTTCCCTATTGTCACAACAATATTTTTGTATGTTGTCACCAATGCCCTGATGGCGCTTGTTCCGCTGTGGGGCACATGGGGACCGGTTGAACATATAGGCGAAGGCGCGCACACAGCGACCGTTGTTGTGCCTTTCCTGCGCGCTGCCAACACGGATGTCAACCTCACACTTTCGATCGCACTGGTATCATTCGTGTTTATCGAATACCTCGGATTTTCCAAGATCGGTCCGCTCAAGTACGTGGACTCATTCTTCCAGTTCAGCGCTCTGGGCAAGGCTTTTAAAGATTTGTTCAAGGGTAATGTGAAGCCGTTCCTCAGCGGGCTGGCATTTGGATTTATCAACATCTATGTGGGGCTTCTGGAAATATTAAGCCACTTCATCAGGATCGTCAGCTTTACCTTCCGTCTATTCGGCAATATGACTGCAGGCGAGATCCTGCTTGGCGTGATGACATTCCTGGTGGCCTTCATAGCACCTGTGCCGTTTTACGGCCTGGAGACCCTGGTAGGTTTCCTGCAAGCTATGATATTCGCCGGCCTGACGCTGGTATTCGGTGTAATGGCAGTAACCTCGCACCACGAAGAGGGTGCTGAACACAATTAATCTGTACTCATAAAAGGAGGGATCTAATGGATGCTGAAACTATGAAAATGCTGGGTGCTGGCCTTGCCGGTGGACTGGGTATGCTTGGACCGGGCATCGGTCTTGGCCTTATCGGTCTGGGCGCCATGCAGGCGTTGGGTCGCAATCCTGAAGCCAGGGGTGTGCTGCTGACCAACATGATCCTGATCGGCGCTCTTACTGAGGCGGTCGGCATTTATGCTCTGATCATAGCCATACTGCTCGCCATGGTAGTCTAATTCCTGTTTATTGTTGAGGAAGGACCGATTCTATTGTCGTCCTTCCCGGCGCCGGCAATAAACGCCGACGCCCTTTAAGAAAAAAAACAGGATTGGAACTTTGAGGTAAATATGGAAAGTATCGGAATAAATTGGCAACTGCTGGTTGCATTTCTGATCAATTTCCTTGTCCTCTTCGGGCTGCTCACTGCGATCCTATACAAGCCGGTCCTTAAAATGCTTGATGAGCGGGCCGCCAAGATTAAGGAGAGCCTTGAACAGGCCGAGAAGATAAAGGAGCAGACGAGCCGCAGTGAAGAGCAGATCAAAGCTGCTGTCGAAGCTGCACGTAAAGAAGGCCAGGTGATCATCACCCAGGCCTCTCAGATAGCCGACAAGATCAAGGAAGAGGCCAAAGAAGGTGCGCGCAAGGAAGCAGATGCAATCATAAGCAAGGCCAGGGATGAGATCAAGCTCGAACGGGATAAATCCATCTCAGAGCTGCGCTCAGAATTCTCCAGCCTGACCATCCTGGCGGCCGAGAAGGTCATCAGCGAATCCCTTGACGCACAGAAACACCGTAAGCTGATCAATGAGGTCTTGGACCAGAGCAATACATTCAAACAGAATTAGGCGGGACAGATAAATGATTTCGACAATTTCTGCCAGACGCTACGCGCAGGCGATCTTTCAGATCGCGCAAGCGAATAAAAACCTGGATGAATGGAAAAAGGAGCTCCGCAAGCTCGCTGACCTGATGAAAGACAGAGAGATTGTGGACCTGATAGACCATCCCAAGGTCTCATTCAACCTCAAAGCTGAATTGATCAAACAGAAGCTCAATACGTCCAATGAGCTTGTCCTTAACCTGTGCTATCTGCTTATCCTGAAGGGCAGGATAAAGAACGCGGAACAGATAGCCGATGAATATGACAACCTGGTCGATGAACAGCGCGGCATCAGGCACGCCGTGGTCACGACCGCAGTACCGCTGGATGAAAGCGATAAACAGAAGATAACCGGTCAACTCGAAAAGATAACCGGCAGAAAAGTTACCGTTAAGCTCAAGGTCAATCCTTCCATACTCGGCGGTATGGTAGCCCGCATTGAAGATACTTTAATAGACGGCAGTGTCCGCAACAGGCTGGACCTGCTGAGGAAAGACCTTGTAGAAGCTACGAAATAAACAACCTTTAAGGGGGTGAGCAGATTGAAATCCCAGGACAAAGATATAGTATCGGTAATCAAGGAGCAAATCGAGCGCTTCGGCGCCACTGCCACCATGGTAGACGTTGGAACCGTGGTGGAGGTCGGCGACGGCGTTGCCCGCATTCAGGGCCTGCGCAAAGCCAAGAATAATGAACTTCTAGCATTCCCCAAAGGCGTCATGGGACTGGCATTCAACCTGGAGGAAGACAATGTTGCAGCCGTGATCCTTGGCGAATACAGCCATATTAAGGAAGGAGACGAGGTCCACTGCACCGGCCGCGTGGTAGAGGTGCCGGTCGGCAACGAGCTCATCGGCCGCGTGGTCAACACGCTCGGCCAGCCCCTGGATGGCCTCGGCCCCATCAAGACAACCAAGTCCCGTCCTGTCGAACGTATCGCCCCCAACGTCGTTGACAGGCAGCCGGTCAACGTTTCCGTGCACACCGGTATCAAATGTGTCGATGCACTCGTACCCATCGGGCGCGGACAGCGCGAGCTGATCATCGGCGACCGCTCAATCGGCAAATCCGCAGTTGCCCTCGATGCCATCATAGCTCAGAAAGGCAAGGACCTTATATGCATCTACGTGGCAATCGGCCAGAAGACGGCCAAGGTTGCCAACATCGTTGAAACCCTCAGAAAATACGGCGCCATGGAGCATACCGTAGTGGTAGTTGCCACGTCATCCGACCCTGCATCGATGCAGTATCTGTCTGCATACGCGGGCTGCGCTATCGGCGAGGAGTTCATGGAGCAGGGCAAGGACGCCCTCATTATTTACGACGACCTCTCCAAGCATGCATGGGCCTACCGTCAGGTTTCGCTCATCCTGCGCCGGCCGCCGGGACGCGAAGCTTACCCCGGCGATGTTTTCTATCTTCACAGCAGGTTGCTGGAAAGGGCCGCCAAGCTCTCAGCGGAGCTGGGCGGAGGCTCGCTCACCGCTCTGCCGGTGATCGAAATCCAGGCCGGTGATATGTCGGCCTATATTCCGACCAACGTCATCTCCATCACCGATGGACAGATACTGCTGGAGACCGATATGTTCAACGCCGGCATACGTCCCGCACTCAACGTGGGCCTCTCGGTATCACGCGTAGGCGGCAATGCGCAGACCAAGGCCATGAGGCAGGTGGCCGGCAAACTCAGACTCGATATGGCGCAATACGCTGAGCTGGCTACCTTCGCGCAGTTCGGCGCTTCCGACCTGGATAAGGCCACACTGGCGCAGCTCGAGCGAGGCAAACGCATGGTCGAGATTCTCAAGCAGCCGCAATATGCTCCGCTATCGCTGGAAAACGAGGTCATGATCCTGTTCGCGGTCACCAACGGATACATCGACGATGTCCCGGTTGAGAAGGTCTCAGCCTTCGAAAACGCATTCTACAAGTTCATGGCCAACAACCATCCCGAGATCGGCAACAAGATTGCCGCCGACAAGGCACTAAAACCTGAAACCGAGGCAGAACTCAAGAAGGCCATCTCAGAATTCAAGCAGAGCTCTGCTTATTGAGGCGATTAGATGGTAAGTCCAAAAATACTTAGACGGCGGATCCGCAGTGTCCAGAGCACGGCCAAGATAACCCGTGCCATGGAGATGATCGCCACTGCCAAAATGAAGAAAGCCCAGGATATGGCTATCGCAGGAAGGCCCTACAGCGACAAGATAATGCAAATCATAGCCGACCTGTCCGCCCAGGCTGCCGCCGGAGGAGCCGTCCACCCGCTGCTGCTGGCACGCCCCGTAAATAAAATAGGTATCGTGCACATAACGACTGACCGGGGTTTATGCGGCGGTTTGAACACCAACCTGAACCGGCTGGTTGGCAATTTTATTCTCGAACAGAAGGCTCCGGTCACAGTAATTACGGTAGGTTCCAAAGGCCGTGATTTCATGCGCCGATCGATGCGTGAGATCCGCGCCGAGTTCACCAAACTGGGTGACCGGCCCAAGATGGCAGATACCATGGCTATTTCGCAGATTGTGATAGACGACTACACCAGCGGGCTCTATGACCGCGTCTATATCGCATATTCCAGGTTCGTCAACCTGATGAGCCAGAAGCCAGTACTGGAACTTTTACTGCCCGTGGAGCCGGCGCAGTTGCCCAAGACCGTCAGCCCGGAATATATTTTCGAACCCAACGCTATGCATG
>CAZDXZ010000123.1:0-4632 GCA_964509615.1 uncultured Dehalococcoidales bacterium | reverse complement strand
AATTTTGACGCAAGTACTGCCTTTTCGGTAACAATAATTATGACGCAATGCGACCTATTGACAAAGCTGATAAAAATACTATAATGAATTCGTTTCATTTTCATTTAACAGGGAGGTAGCTGTGGAATTTCATGGACTGCGCAGATTCCCGCATTTTCTTCCATGTATTCCTTGATCGTGTAGTTTGTGCATTGCCATTTGCTTTTGAAATTTTTTAAATATCCTTATCTATTGATTAGTTGTCTTCGTAGTTAATTGGGGGGTTGCAGATGAGTAACATCAATATCAGTATCGATGGGAGGAGGCTGAAGGTTCGCGAGGGTATTACCATTCTGGAAGCGGCCACGGCGCTGGGCATTACGATACCCACGCTCTGCCATATTAAAGGCCTGGTCCCCACAGGTGTGTGCCGCGTCTGCGTGGTGGAGGTGGAGGGCTCAAGGACCCTGATGGGCGCCTGCCATACCCCCGCAGCCAACGGCATGGTTGTGCACACTCACTCACCCAGGGTTGTAGGGGCCCGCAGGGTGATAGTGGAGTTGATGCTCACCGCCCATACCGGCGACTGCGTGAACGATACCAATGCGGAGAACTGCAAGCTGCATAACCTGGCCTCGGATTACCAGGTGGGCGCCCCGCGTTTCAACGTGAGGGCTCCCAGGTTTTACCCGGCCGAGGAGGGCAATCCCTACGTGGTGCGCAACCTCTCCAAGTGCATACTCTGCCGCAAATGCGTGCGGGCCTGCGCCGATATCGCCCATAAAAATATCCTCAGCATCGCATACCGCGGCTTCAGGTCCAAGGTGGTTACGGGATTCGATCAGCCGCTGACCTCCGAAGCCTGCCGGGATTGCGGCATCTGCATCGAGCACTGCCCCACGGGAGCGATAAGCGCCGCGCCCGGTTTCAAAGCGCTGAAAGGAGGTGCAGTACGATGAGCGCTGCCTCAAAAGGGACACCATCCTCCACGGCCGGCCGCGCGGAGCTGCTGCCCGCCCTGAAACAGGAGCTGGGCAAGAACGGTAGCCTCTCCAGAGCGGTGATGACTTCTGTGGCCGAGAAGACGGGGCTTCCATTGAACGAGATCTACGGTGTATCCACCTTTTACGCATACCTGCCGGTGGCCGCTGTGGGCAAGAATATCATCAGGGTGTGCGGCTGCCTCCCCTGCGACCTGAAGGACGCGCAGGGTGTGATCGGCAGCATCAGGAAAGAGCTGGGGATCGAGCCGGGACAGACCACTCCGGATGGGAAATTCACGCTGGAGATAGCGGGCTGCATCGGGGCCTGCGACCAGGCGCCGGCCATGCTGATCAACGATAAATTGTACGGCAGCCTCACGGCCGATAGCATTGCCGGGATTCTGAAGTCCTATTGAAAGGAGGGTGTTTAGTGGCGGAAAAGAGAATTGTACTGAGCAACTGCGGGAAGATCGATCCACGCAATATAGAATCTTATCTCACGGCCGGGGGCTTCAGCGCTTATCAGAAAGCGCGCAAAATGAAGCCGAAGGCCATCGTCGAGGAGGTTAAGAAATCGGGGCTGACGGGCCGCGGCGGCGCCGGCTTCAGCTGCGGGCTCAAGTGGGAGATGGCCATGAATGCCAGAGGCCGGGAGAAATGTCTCATCTGCAACGCCGACGAGGGCGAGGTCGGCGCATTCAAGGATAAGTACATAATTTCTCACGATCCGTTCGGACTGATCGAGGGGATGCTGATAGCGGGACTGGCCACGGGCGCCCGCACGGCCTTCATTTATTTAAGGGGCGAGTACCATGCGCTTGACGTCCTGCTCAAATCGGCCATCGAACAGGCACACTCAAAGGGCTATTTAAAGGATATGGATATCCGGGTGTTCGAGGGGGCCGGCGCGTACGTGTGCGGCGAGGAGTCAGCCCTGATGAACTCGATAGAGGGACAGCGGGGCGAATCCCGCTACAAGCCTCCTTACCCCCCGCAGCGCGGGCTGTGGGATACGCCCACCATCATCAACAACGTCGAGACGCTGATGAACATACCCCGCATCATTAATAACGGCTCAGCCTGGTTCAGCGCCATGGGGACAAAGAGGAGCAAGGGCACCAAGGTCTTCAGCGTCAGCGGGGATGTCGCCAGGCCGGGGGTCTACGAGATGGAGATGGGCAGCTCTCTCCAGGAGCTGATCGTCGTTCTGGCCGGGGCTAAGGACGTAAAGTTGGTGCAGATAGGAGGAGCTACGGGCAATATCATACCGGGACATATGATAGATACACCCCTTTCCCACGAGACCTTCCTGGGATCGGGTGCTGTGATGGTCTTCAACTCGACGCGCGACATTATTGATATCGTACATAACGATATACGCTTTCTCAACGAGGAGTCATGCGGCAAATGTACGCCCTGCCGCGAGGGGACCGAGGTGATGCTGGAGATTTTCGGGCGCCTGCTTGCCGGGGATGGCAGGGAGAGGGATATGGTTACGCTGGAAGAGCTGGCCCGCACCATGGCGGCTGCCTCGCTGTGCGGGCTGGGACAGGCCGCCGCGGTGCCCGTGCTGGACTCGCTGAAATATTTCTACAACGAGTATATAGACAGGATCGACCAATCGCAGTTTCTGCGCAGCTACCTCGGCGGTGAATTAGTGAAAACTACGGAGGGAGTCAGGTGAGCAAGGAATCTGAAATTCAAACAGAACGCATGATCGAGATGTTCGACAACCTGAAGGCGGATAAATACCCGCTTCAGGAATACAGGTATATCGGCCAAAAGATACCCCGAAATGTGGACGGCCTTGCCAAAGCTTCGGGGCAGGCTGAATATACCATGGACATCCAGTTGCCGGGCATGCTTTTTATGAGATTTGTTGACTCCCCCTACCCTCATGCCAGGATAGTCAGGATGGACACCGGCAAAGCCGAGAAGCTGCCGGGTGTGCGTCACGTGCTCCGATATGATGACCCCGGGTTACCTGAAACGGAAAACATAGGATATTTCCCAATTTTCCAGAATGACAGGCCGCTTGATTGCGTAGCGCACTTCGAGGGACAGCCGATGGGCGCAGCCGTGGCCGCCGATACCGAGGCAATAGCTGAAGAGGCTCTCTCTCTGATTGAAATGGAGTGGGAGCAGCGACCCTTCATGCTGGATCCCGTGGCGGCCAGTGAACCGGGAGCACCTCTCACATACCCAGAACGCTATTCAGACGGCAACTTCTGGAACAGGGGAGTACTGGACGAGTTGATACACGGAGATGTCAAAAAAGGGTTCGCCGAAGCAGACAGGGTAATTGAATTCAAGGTGAACCGCTACGGACATACCTGGATATGCCCGGAGCGGCCCTGTGGAGTCTGGAGATGGAATGGGGACCAGGCGGAGGTATGGGTGAAGAACCAGAGGCCGTTTGTGGCCAAACGTGATATAACCACCTGGTTCGGCGGCATTCCCATGAACAAGATCCTTCTGCACATGCCGTATCAGGGCGCCACCTTCGGCGGCTGGACCCATGTTGATTGGAGCTTCGGCGGACTCTACTGCGCCGCCGTGGTTTCGAAGAGACTCAAAAGGCCGGTCAAATATATTCTGAGCCGCAGGGAGGACTTTTACGGCAGCTCCATGGACGAGGGTGTTTATCTGGTAAAAGTCGGGTTCAAGAACGACGGTACGATCACGGCCGTTGATGGCACGGTATATCATGCCAGCGCCATCCATCCGGCTTTCAGTCCCGTAGTGCACTTTCATGAAAATACAAGGGTTCCCCATCTCAAGGGACAGATCAAGTCTATCTGGGTCAACAAGGGGCCTTCGGTTGGTATACGCTGCGAGATGCTCGTGCCGATACTGGTCCAGACCCTGGTCATGGACCGCGTTGCGGCTGAATGTGGAATGGATCCGACGGAAGTAGCCCAGAAGAACGACGGCTGCCAGGGCCATGATATGAACTGGCTCAACGAGCAAAAGAGGAAGCGCGGCTTCGTTGTGCGTGACAGCCTGAAGGAATGCATCGAGAAGGGCAAGGCGGAGTTCAAATGGGACGAGCTGTGGCATAAGCCCGGAGGCAGAAAACTTCCCAATGGCCGCATGCACGGCGTCGGATTCACCTGGGGACATGAGTGGTCCGATTCGACCGGCAGCGGAGAAATCGCTATCCGTATCGAGCGCAGTGACGGCACAGCCACGCTGCTGGGAATACACTGCGATAACGGTGTCGGTGCCGAAACCGCCTACTGCCAGATAGCAGCGGAAGAGCTGGGTATGCGGCTTGAGGATGTACATTTTAATCCGCAATTCGATCCGGGCTTCCACCTCAATTCGCCGGATTCATCATGCGGGACATCGGCCAACGGCTTTGCAGTGCGCCATGCGGCCAGGATACTGAAGCAGCGGATACTGGAATCCGCCACCAGTCCAAGCTCTCCTTCTCAGAGAGGAAGCTACGCGCCCGCTTTTCCCAATATGAAGCCGGAAGATCTGGATATCAAAGACAGCCGTATTTTTGTCAGGGCCGATCCCTCCCGCTGGATCAGCGTGGCCGACTACGCTAGGCTGATGGCCATACAGGGACCGGTCAGCAACGCCGAGCTCTTCGGAGCAAGGAGCGCTTGGACGGAGCCTCTCTTCGCCCATGCTTTCCATGTTCAGGAGGGCGAGTACAACC
>CAZDXZ010000122.1:0-4638 GCA_964509615.1 uncultured Dehalococcoidales bacterium | reverse complement strand
GTATGGCTGTAAACGTCACAATGGTCGTGGAAAGGGTCATATCCGGCGCCATACCGAAAGCGGAGGTAACCGTAAATATGCCCGGCGTGGTTGATGACCTGAGCGCTGTAATTGCATGCCCACCGTGTGTATACGTTGTAGCACTGGTGAGCGTACCACCGGTCGTTGCGAAGATCACCCTCAGACCGTCAGGTATGTCGCATCCCATCACAACCCCGGCCGAGTTGCGAGTGCAGTCCAGGTCCAGTGTGGAAAGGGACGTGCCGTCAGCTGTGATCGCAGGAGGCGTGGCTGATAGCACCATGGCGGCCCAGGGATCGAAGGTCAGCACAGTGTGCCCATTCGTAGTAATCGCATCCCCGGTTCCGGGTCCCGCGCCATTCACGTTGGGGCCGCTGTTGTCGCCCCAGTAATTGTTGGTAACATCGAATGTGCCGTTGACCTGCAGGTTCAGGCCGGCAACCGAATTATCAAATATGGCGTTGCAGTGCGCTGTCAGGTTGTTCAGTGCATCGAGACCTATGCCTGTGTCGTTGATAAGGTTGCCCGTTACGTTTGCGAGCGGGCACGTAAAGTAAAGGCCTGCCGAAGTACAATTGTAAAGCAGATTGTTGTTTATGCCCGTCCAGTTGGAGCCCGTATTATTCAGGCGTATGGCGCTGCTACAGCTGTATATCTCATTTCCCACGATCAAGCCGGTGACCGCATCGGGGTCCCATATGCCGCGGCTGAATCCGTAAATAATATTGGTGTTGATTGCTATTGGCCCGGCGCTTGTGAAAGTAACGATTCCATCACCGACCGGCACTCCGTGAATCTCGTTATTGCTGAGAGTGGTATTGATGCAATGATCTACGGTGATCCCGTTTATGTTGAGGGGCATGGTATCGCCCCGTAGGAAGTTGTTATCGACAAGGGCGAAGGGGCAGTAATCCAGATCAACGCAATTCGAGTTGTTGGATGCGGAGACTATCTCATTGTTATACACGGTTGGTGAGCTGTTCTTGCTCCACACACCCCACGTTTTGAAATTCACTATCTGCGATTCTTGGACTATGACAACTGAGCCGCCCCAGACAGCTACGCCGATGTCAGCAATGACGGCACTTGCCCAGCCTGAGGCACAGCCGGCGTTAAATCCGCTGCCGGGACCGGTTACATTATCGAAGACCAGGTTGGCGTAATAGGTTGCCCCTGCCTTCATAGTATCGGCAGCAACGATGGTTAGTGTGCCGATGCTTATACTGTTGTTATCATGTGCTGCAACCACGTAGTCGAAAATAGTGCCATCGTGTGCAGTATATGTGGTCCTGCTGGCTGTGGGGGGCGCGGCGATAAATGTCCCGGTTGGAGTGGGTGCCACGGCCGTGCCGATTATAGTGAGAGGCTTATCGATGATAACCTGCTCGGTGAACCAGCCTGGCCCGATGTTGATGGTATCACCATCGCCTGCTTTACCGATGGCGTAGTTAATATGTTCCCATGGATGGGCGGCATCTCCACTGTTGGCATCATTCCCGCCGTTTGCGGCAGTGGCAACGTACCAGGTCGCGGCGCTGGCCGGCGCTGGCTGCACCAAAACAGATCCCACCAGGGCACCGAGCACAAGCAACACGATTAGGAGATGTACTGAATGCTTCACAGCCATTTATCGGTTCCTCCCACGGTTTAGCACTCCTCTATAGCTGTTGACTAGGCAGGGCTATTCTAGCATCCACCCCGGAGATGGTCAACGTAAATGTTAAGAAAAAGTGTAAGCCGAAGGTAAATATCGAATTTACAGCCGGAATACGATATGTTTCCGCCATTTCTCAGAGGGAGAGGGGAAGTCGGACCGGTAATGTGCGCCGCGGCTCTCCTCTCGCAGCAGCGCCGCCTCGGTCATCAGACGGGCGTTGGTGACCATCGTATTCAACTCGTAGGAGAGACGGTCTGTCGGAATAGGCAGTATCCGCTCCCAGGCAGACAAGGTGATGGCCGCCTGATATAATCCGTTGAAGTCGCGCACGATGCCGACCTTATCCCACAGCATATTCTGAAGATTGGTCAACGCCAGCGCCGGCGCATCCTTGTAAGGCTCCCTGGAGGGCAGTTGGTATAATTCTACCGGCCATTGTTTCTCCACTAACACCGGCTCCTCCAGCTCGGACCTCTCGATGATCCTCTTGCTGAAAATCAGCACCTCCAGCAGCGAGTTGGAGGCCAGCCTGTTGGCGCCGTGCACGCCGGTGCAGGCCGTCTCGCCCGCAGCGAAAAGGCCGGGTATATTGGTTTCACCCCATGTGTTTACTCTCACGCCGCCCATCAGATAGTGGGCGGCCGGGGCCACAGGTATGGGCGTTCGGGTGATGTCCAGACCGTGGTCCAGGCAGAAGCGGTAGATACGCGGAAAGCGTGTGGCGACCTTGGTGGCAGGCAGGTGCGTGACATCCAGAAAAACGCGGTCGCTGCCGCTCTTTCTCATCTCGAAAAGGATGCTCCTGGCCACGACGTCGCGCGGCGCCAGGTCGCCTTTGGGAGAGTAGTCCGTCATGAAGGCGTGCCCCTCACCGTTCCTCAGCACACCCCCTTCGCCGCGCACAGCCTCGCTGATGAGAAAGGGAGAGACGCCGGGGAGCCTGAGCGCCGTGGGATGGAACTGGAAGAACTCCATGTCGGCGATCTCAGCGCCGGAGTTGTAGGCCAACGCAATTCCGTCGCCCGTGGCGGTGTCCCCGTTGGTAGTGAATTTGAACAGCCTGCCTGCGCCGCCGGTCGCCAGTATTACGAATTTGCAGCTGTATTCTTCGATAATCCCGCTGCGGAAATCGATGGCCTTGATGCCGCAGACACGTCCATTGCTCATCAGTATCTCGGTGGCCAGGCAGTATTCCAGCACCTTGATGGGAGATATGCGCACCTGCTCGCTGAGCGTGACCTCGATATACTCGCCCGTGGCGTCGCCCCCGGCATGAAGAATGCGTGACCTGGAGTGCGCCGCCTCGCGCGTCAGCGCAACCTCTCCTTCCTGGGTATCGAAGGGTACGCCGAAGCCGATCAGGTCGGCTATTCGGTCGGGCGCCTCGTCGGCCAGTATACGCACCGCCTCCTCATCGCACAGCCCGTCCCCCGCCTCTATTGTGTCCTTGAAATGCAGCTCGGCGGAGTCGTTCTGTCCGATGGCGGCGGCGATGCCTCCCTGGGCATGCCTGGTGTTGCAGTCCTCGATACCGCCCTTGGTGACGATCAGCACGCTGCCGCTCTCGATGGCCAGCAGCGCGCTGTAAAGACCGGCGATGCCGCTGCCTACGATGATGTAGTCATAGTAATTCATTTCTTTATGTCGGACTCACCCGGCTTGTTTCCATTATAACAGCAATCCCGGCACTATAAGCCTTTCACGGATACAGCCACGCCCTGCAAAGCCCAGGGGCTGGCCGTTTTTACCTCGACTTCCACCAGTCGACCTATTAGATCGCGCTCGTCCGGGAAGAAGACCAGCTTGTCGCTGCCGGTGCGCCCGTACCACTTTCCGGCCTTGCTCCCCTCGACCAGCACTTCCACGGCCCTGCCAATCAGTCCTTGATTGATCTCGGACTGTATGCCGGCCTGCAGCTCCTCTATCGCGTGCAGCCTGTGCAGCTTGACCTCAGTCGGTACGTCGTCCACAAATCCGGCGCAGGCGGCCGTGCCTTCCCGCGGGGAATAGGCGGCTGCGTGCACGGTGTCGAACCTCAATGTCCGGACTGCCTCATAGCTGTTGTTGAACTGCTGCTCCGTCTCGCCGGGGAACCCCACGATCAGATCGGTGCTGATCGCCATATCAGGGACGGTCTGCCGCACCCGGTGCGCCAGAGCAAAGTAGTCGTCACGGGTGTAGCCGCGGTTCATTTTTTTGAGTAGCTCATCGTCGCCCGCCTGCAGGGGCAAACATACATGGCGGCAGACCAGGGGTAAATCAGCGATGGCCTGTAAAAGACCGGCGCTCATGTCCTTGGGATGGTTGGTCAGGAACCTTATCCGGCACAGCCCTTCCAGCTTGCTCAGCCTGTAAAGCAACCGGCTGAGATCGGTCCCGGGCGACAGGTCATGTCCATACGCGTTGACGTTTTGCCCCAGCAGGACTATCTCCCGTGCGCCCCGCTCAATCAGGACGGCCGCCTCGTCAAGGATCTCCTGCACGGGGCGGCTCCTCTCCCCGCCGCGGCGGTAGGGAACTATGCAGTATGAACAGAAATTGTTGCAGCCCTGGATTATGGGTATATAGGCGCTGACGGGCGACACCTGCTGAGACGCTTCAGCCGGAAGCTCGCGCTCCAGCACCCTGCTGCACAGCCAGTCATGGAAGTCCTGCAGCCGGCCCGGGCCGAAGAAATGGTCCACGAAGGGATAGAGACGTTTCAGCTCCCCGACATTCTGGCCCACGAAACATCCGGTAACGGCAATCCGCATGCCGGTCTTTTCCGACTTGATGCCCCTGACGAAGCCCAGCATGCCCCTGACCTTGTCCTCCGCCGACTGCCTGACGACGCAGGTGTTGAGCAACACGATGTCGGCCTCGCGGGCGCTGCGCACCATCTCATATCCCAGCGACTTCAGGTCGGAGTCGAGGGCGGACGACTCCGCCCGGTTCATCTGGCAGCCGATGGTCCAAATATA
>CAZDXZ010000121.1:0-4639 GCA_964509615.1 uncultured Dehalococcoidales bacterium | reverse complement strand
CTGTTTTGACTGTATTTATATTTGCCCCTATAATCAAGTGCGTATGCCGCTTGAAGCTAATCTCAATTGCCGCCCTGATTAATCTGCCCATCCAGTCCGGCAATGGTATAATTTAGCAGCCTTTGGCATCTCATCAGGAGGGTAATGTGCCGGAAGATAATATGAAAGTCAGCATGGAGAAAATTGTCTCGCTGTGCAAAAGGCGGGGCTTTGTTTTCCAGAGCAGCGAAATATACGGCGGCCTGGGAAGCTGCTGGGATTACGGACCGCTGGGCGTCGAGCTTAAAAGGAATATCAAGGACTTCTGGTGGAAGAAGGTTGTGCAGGAACGCGACGACATGGTGGGACTGGACGCCAGCATCATGATGCACCCGCAGGTCTGGGTGGCCAGCGGCCATGTGGCGGGCTTCTCCGACCCCCTGGTCGAGTGCAAGAACTGCAAACACAGGTTCCGCTCCACCGACATCGACACGTCGGCCTGTCCGGACTGCGGCGGCCCCCTGACCGAGCCCCGTATGTTCAACCTCATGTTCAAGACCTTCATGGGTCCTGTGGAAGATGCCGCCAGCGTAGTCTACCTGCGGCCGGAGACCGCACAGGCACAGTTCGTTAATTTCGAAAACGTCCAGTCCACGACGCGTAAGAAGCTGCCTTTCGGCATCGCCCAGATCGGCAAATCCTTCCGCAACGAGATCACCACGGGCAATTTCATCTTTCGCACGCGTGAGTTCGAGCAGATGGAGATCGAGTACTTCGTCAAGCCCGGTACCGATGCCGAATGGTTCGATTACTGGGTCAATGAGAGGCTCAACTACTACGTTGGGTTAGGAATAAAGAGGGAGCACCTGAGGCTGAGACAGCATGACAAAGAGGAGCTGGCCCACTATGCCAGGGGTTGCTTCGATGTCGATTACAACTTCCCCATCGGCTGGTCTGAGATCGAAGGCATCGCCAACCGGGGCGACTTCGATCTGACACAGCACGCCAAGTACAGCGGCAAGACGCTGGACTACTTCGACGAGGAGAAGAACGAGCGCTACATACCTTACGTTATCGAGCCATCCTCCGGGGTGGACCGCACGCTGCTGGCCGTGCTCTGCGACGCCTATGACGAGGAGATGGCCGACAAGGAACTGCGCGTGGTGCTGCGCATCAATCCGCAGATAGCCCCCATCAAGGTGGCGATTCTACCGCTCAGCCGCAACGCCAAGCTGCTGCCGATGTCGAAGGAAGTGTCGGCGCTGTTGCGGCCGCATTTCATGACGCAGTATGACGATGCGCAGAGCATCGGCAGGCGCTACCGCAGGCAGGACGAGATAGGCACGCCCTATTGCGTGACCATCGACTTCCAGTCGCTGGAGGATAACCAGGTGACCATCCGCGAGCGCGACAGCATGCAGCAGTCCAGGGTTCCCGTGGCGGAACTGGCAGCGACTTTGAAGGATAAGTTTGGATTTTAATGGCCAAGAAAAACCCCGCGGCAAAAGTGCAGGCCAAGGTGGCCAGCCGTATCGAGAAGATAAGGATACGTTTCGGTATCCGTGACAAGATTCTCATCTCGTTCCTGGCGCTTTCCCTGATATCCGTGGGAATCATCAGCTCCCTGGCCTTGAGATATATCAGCTCGGTGGGCGCCCTGACCAAGGAATACAGCGCCTCTATGGGTGAAACGGTCATGTCCGTGTCCATCGCGGCGCTGGAAGACCAGGGCAGGCGGACCATTTACCAGAAAGCCTCCGATGTTGCCAAGGAGATATATTTCTATCTGCAACTCCATCCTGAACTGGACGAGTCCAATCTTTCGCAGAACCAGGAGCTGGCCACTATCGCGGTGGAGAAGGTGGGCAGGACGGGGAACACCAGGGTGTACGACAAGTCCGGCAAGATCATCTTCGCCGCCAATCCCAGCATCGTGGGGGCAAACCTGCGCCAGCTCGGCGGTGAGCCGTCCTACTATTCGTCCATCTTCGAGCGCAGCCTGCTGGGCGAGGATGCCTCGGGATACTATAAATACAAGGGCCCCACCGACAGCGAGGAAAGAATCAAGTATATGTACACCGTGCCGGTGCAGTCGTCTGACCTGATAGTAGCCGCCAACACCTACCTGGACGAGTTCTCCTCGGCGGCAGAGGAGACCAAGCAGCGGATTGCGTCTGCTGTGGACGAGATGAGCAAGCAGGTTGACAAACAGGCCCGGGAGGCGGAGCTGATCTTCATCGCGGTGATCGTTACCATGGTGGTGGTGGTGTCCGGTTTCTCGTTCCTGCTCTCGGAGACGATCACCAAGCCTATTATGGAACTGACCAAGGGCTCGGAGCACATCGCCAACGGTGAGCTCAACTACAGGTTCAATGTCAATACCGGCGACGAGATGCAGGTGCTGGCGGAGCAGTTCAACGTGATGACAAAGGCCTTGAACGAGTCGTACTCAAACCTGGAGCAAAAGGTGATCGAGCGTACCGAAAAGGAGAGGCAGCGGGCGGAGCAGCTCCGTACAATTAACGAGGTCAGCCGCAAGATCAGCTCGATTGTGAATCTGGACGAGCTGCTGGCCTACGTGGGGAATCTGCTGCGCCAGACCTTTCACTTTCATAACGTCAATATCTTCCTGTTTGAGCCGAGCTCAGGCAAGCTGATGCTAAAGACGCTGCATTTCAGCGGACAGAAAAATGTGATACCGGTGGGCGTGCCGCTGGAGATGGATGAGGAGGGCATAATCGGCAAAGCTGCCCGCACCGGCGAATATGTGCTGGTCAGCGACCTCAAGCTTGAGCCGGGATACAGGAAACCGGACAGTACGGGCGAGACCATGTCCGAGCTGGCGGTGCCCGTGCGTATGGGCGGCAGGGTACTGGGTGTGCTGGATATCGAGAGCACGGAGGTGGACGGCTTCGACGAGGCCGATGTGTTTACCGCGCAGACGCTGGCAGACCAGCTGGCGGTGGCTATCGATAATGCCAGACTATATCAGGAAATGCGCTCCCTGGCTGTAACGGAGGAACGCAACCGCATGGCGCGCGAGATACATGATACGCTGGCACAGGGCTTCACCGGCATCATACTGCAGCTTGAAGCCACCGAGCAGGACATGGGCGATACCGTCACCGAAGATGTACAGAAGCACCTGAACCAGGCGCGCAGCCTGGCCCGCAAGAGCCTGGCCGAGGCGCGCCGGTCGGTATGGAACCTGAGCCCGCAGGCGCTGGAACAGCTCAAACTGGACGAGGCCGTACAACACGAGGTAGACAGGTTCCACCATGACAACGGCATCGAGGCCACCTTCGCGCTCTACGGGCAAAAGCGTGACATACCGCCCGACACCGGGACCGCCATCTTCCGCATCTGCCAGGAGGCTCTGGCCAATGTGGCCAAGCATGCCCAGGCGACGCAGGTGGACGTTTCTCTTAATTTTGAGAATAATGAAGTCGAACTGATGGTCAAGGATAACGGCACAGGCTTTGAGCCCGGGCCGGAGGGCAAGATGGGGAAAGCGGGCGGCTTCGGCTTGATCAGCATGCGGGAGAGGGCGTTGGGCCAGAACGGAAAATTCGAGGTGCAGAGCGGTAAGGGCGAAGGGACTGTTATTAAAGTGTCGATCCCTCTGTCGTAGGAGGTGAAAGCGTGGAGCAGATAAAGATACTTGTCGTAGACGATCACGAAGTGGTGCGGGACGGTATTGTGGGCAACCTGGTGCGGCAGCCCGATTTCGCCATCGTAGGCCAGGCTGGCAACGGCCTGGAGGCGGTGCAGAGGGCAGCCGAGCTCTCACCGGATGTCATCCTGATGGATTTGCGCATGCCCGAGATGGACGGCGTCGAGGCCATGATCAAGATCAAACAGGACAATCCGGAGATCAAGTTCATCGTCTTTACCACGTACTCCGACGATGATTACCTTTTCGCCGCCATCAAGGCGGGGGCCAAAGGCTACCTGTTGAAGGACGCACCGCGCGAGGAGCTTTTCAGGGCCATCAGAGCGGTGTCGCGGGGCGAATCGCTGATACAGCCGGTCTTTACCACCAAGGTACTGGATAAACTGGCCTCGGAGCTCTCTCGTAAAAGCACGGGCATGGATGCCCTCTCGGACCGGGAGATAGAGGTGCTGGACCTGATGGCCAAAGGCGTTTCCAATAAAGACATTGCCGACCAACTATCGATTACCCAGAGCACGGTGAAAACACATGTTACCAGCATCTTCCAGAAGCTGAACGTGACCACGCGCACCGAGGCTGTGACCACCGCGCTGAAGCGGGGCATAATCCAGCTCTGATCATACTTTAGTATGATTCCAACCGGCCTTTTGGGCGGGTTTTCCCCTCACCCCTGGAAGGCCTGCAAAACCAACCTATATCCCGATTATACGAGCATCGCAAATACGTTAGACTACGTGTATACGGATGTGAAATGAAGCAAGTGCACATTATTTAATAAAGGGGAAACATGGAAGAGCCGATTAAAGTTCTCATCACAGACGACAACGAGGTAGTGCGCGAAGGGCTGAAGAGCATCTTCGACGGACATAAGGATATCGAGGTGGTCGGCCAGGCTGTCGACGGGCTGGATGCGCTGGAGAAAGCCGAGAAGCTGCAGCCCGATGTGATACTTATGGACGGACAGATGCCGCGCATGGACGGGCCGAC
>CAZDXZ010000120.1:0-4789 GCA_964509615.1 uncultured Dehalococcoidales bacterium | reverse complement strand
ACATATGACACTACTTAAAACATTGCATTAAATAGACCACAAAATAACAGTCGTATTGACACAACTACTGCCGGTGGTATAATCGCAACCGATGTACATACCACCCAACAACCATTGCTTTATTGACGGTAATAATCTGCATCTTACGTACAGAAATCTTAAATGGAAATTGGACTATAAGAAGCTTAGACAGTATCTGCTCAAGAGACATCGAGTAACTACCGCCCACTATTTTATCGGATACATATTTCGAAATTCCGCTCTATATGCAAATTTGAAAGATTATGGCTACGAACTTCAACAGCAGTCTGCTGATCGAGATATATATGGTAATTTTATTCATAATTGTGACCAATTCCTGATCAATATGGCGAAATGGACAATGGAGAAATATGACCAGGCTGTTATTATCAGTGGGGATCATCACTTTGCAGATCTGGTCAGGGAACTTGATAATAAAGGAAAATTAAAGCTGGTTTTAGCTCCCTGCCATCCGGGTTGCGCCTGGCAATTAAGAAAGGCAGCAGGTTCAAAAATTGCTTTCTTAGACGATTTGGAAAGCCGGTTAAAAAAGAAAGAAGAGTAAACCCAAGGGATTCTAACCCAGAGGCTTACTCCTCAGCGTGATACAGTATCGATCTTAGCATTACAGCACTAACATGTCAATAGAACTATGTGCATTAAAGCTTGATTTTGAAGCCGATTTCTGATAAATTATTTAACCGGTTTGGCTACCGTCATTTTTTTTATACCTGAATCCACCCGTTATACCTGTCCCTTGGATCTTAACCTGACATTTTCGGAGGTTACAGCATGGCAAAAATAAATCTCAACATCGATGGGAAATCCATAACCGCTGACAGCGAAAACACCGTGCTCGAGGCGGCCACCCTGGCCGGCATCTACATCCCCCAGCTATGCTCGCACCCGGACCTCAAACCGTCCGGCGAGTGCGGCCTCTGCGCGGTTGAGATAGAAGGAACGGGCGAACCGGTCCAGGCCTGCAACACCAAAATCACCGATAACATGGTGGTGCATACCGATACCGATTCCATCAGGAAGAAGCAGAAGCAGGCGCTGGAGAAGATACTCAAGCAGCACCCCAATGCCTGCCTCACCTGCTGGAGAAGGGAACGCTGCAAGCCTTACGACATCTGCCTGCGCAACGTCGAGGTGACCGAGAGGTGCGTTACCTGCCCCGAGAACAGCCACTGCGAGCTGCAGCAGGTGGTAGACTTCCTGGATATGGGCAACCAGGATATACCCTACACCTACAGGAACCTGCCCATACAGAGGGACAACCCCTATTTCGACCTCGATTACAACCTGTGCATCGCCTGCGGACGCTGCGTCAGGGCCTGCCGCGACCTTAGGGGCATCAAGGCCCTCGATTTCAAGGAGATCGACGGCTTCAAGGTGGCGGGACCGGTCAAAGCGACCTACGAGGAGTCCGGCTGCAAATACTGCTTCACCTGCGTCGAGGTCTGCCCGGTGGGCGCGCTGGTCGATAAACAGGCCAGGTACCGCGCCATAACTGAATGGGAAGGCTACGTCGTCCCCTGCAGCTACGCCTGCCCGGCGCATATCGATATACCCAGGTACGTTAACTACATCGCGCGCGGCAAATATCCCGAAGCCCTGGCGGTGGTGCGCGAGAAGATCCCCTTCCCGGGCGCCCTGGGCCGCGTTTGCATTCACCCCTGCGAGCAGGCCTGCCGCCGCGGCAAGCTCAACCAGCCGATCTGCATCAAGTTCCTCAAGAGGTACGCGGCCGACCATGATAATGAAATGTGGAAAAAGGGCAGCAAGATGCTGCCGCCCACCGGCAAAAAGGTGGCTGTCATTGGCTCCGGACCCGCCGGACTGACCGCCGCCTTCTACCTGGCCAAGCTGGGCCACAGCGTGACCGTGTTCGAGGCACTCCCCCAGACGGGCGGCATGATGAGGGTGGGCATCCCCGCCTACAGGCTGCCGCGCGAGATACTGGACGCCGAGATAGACGAGATCAGGAAGGTCGGCGTGGAGATAAAGGTCAACCAGAGGATCGAATCCGTAGACGACCTGCTGGGTCAGGGATTCAACGCCGTGTTCATCGGCATCGGCGACCACAAGGGGTCCAAGATGGGCGCTGAAGGCGAGGACCTGCCGGCGGTGCTGGACGGCGTGGACTTCCTGCGCACCGTTGCGCTGGGCCAGCAGTTCAAGATCGGCAAGAAGGTGGCCATCATCGGCGGCGGCAACTCCGCCATCGACTGCGCGCGCGTCGCGCTGCGCGTCGGCTCCAGCGATGTGACCATCGTCTACCGCCGCACCAGGGCCGAGATGCCTGCAGCGCCGGAAGAGGTGGAGGCCGCCATACACGAGGGCATCAAGATCGTATTTTTAGCCGCACCCAACAAGATAACACAGCAGGGCGATAGACTAGCTATGGAGTGCATCAAGATGCGCCTGGGCGACCCCGACGCCAGCGGACGCAGGAGCCCGGTGCGCATACCCGGCAGCGAGTATATAGAGGAATATGACAACGTGATCGCCGGCATCGGACAGGCCTCCGATATTCCGGCTAAATTCGACGTGGCCGTCAACCGAGGCAACATCAAGGCCAACGACAAAACGCTCGAGACCAGCCGCAAGGGCGTGTTCGCCGGCGGCGATATCGTGACCGGACCCGCGTCCGTGATCGGCGCCATAGCGCAGGGCAGGCTGGCCGCCTCATCCATCGACAAATACCTGGGCGGCAAAGGCCAGATCGAGGAAGCGCTGGCGCCCGTCGAGGAGATGGAGCCCTGGTTCGGCGAGGAGCAGGGCTTCGCAGCCAAAAAGCAGCCCGCCATGCCCGAGCTGGAGAAATCGAAGAGCCTGGGCGGCTTCGCCGAGGTGGAGCTGGGATACAGCCAGCAGGCGGCCGTGGACGAGGCCAAGAGATGCTACAAATGCCATTACAGGCTTAGACTATCACATCCGCCGGCGCCGCCGGTCAGGGTCAAATCTGCCTGAGGGGAGGTGTGCATGTTCAAAATCGTAACCAGCGAGAAGCTGACGCCGGTGATCGATCTCTTCAAGATCGAGGCCCCGGCCATCGCCAAAAAGGCCAGGGCCGGCCAATTCGTGATTATACGCGTTGACGAAGAGGGCGAGCGCATACCGCTGACACTGGCCGACTGGGACGCCAAAGAGGGCACGGTCACGCTGGTGGCCATGGAGGTCGGTACATCTACCAGGAAGCTGGGCCAGATGAAGACGGGCGACAGCCTGCATAACCTGGTCGGGCCCCTGGGCCTGCCCTCCGATATAGAGAAATTCGGCACCGTTATCTGCGTGGGAGGCGGCGTGGGCATCGCGCCCATCTACCCCATCGCGCGCTCGTTACGTGCGGCCGGCAACAAGATCATATCCATCATCGGCGCGCGCAACAAGGACCTGCTCTTTTGGGAGGACCGCATGAAGACCGTCAGCGACGAGTTGATCGTCACTACCGACGACGGGTCATATAAACGCAAGGGGCTGGTCACCGAGCCGCTCAAGGAGAAGCTGGAGCAGGGCAAGATCGACCGCGTCATCGCCATCGGACCAGCCATCATGATGAAGTTCTGCGCACAGACCACCAAACCTTTCAACGTCCCTACCATCGTAAGCCTCAACTCCATCATGGTCGACGGGACCGGCATGTGCGGCTGCTGCCGCGTGTCTATCGGCGGGACCACCAAGTTCGCCTGCGTGGACGGCCCCGACTTCGACGGGCACCAGGTGGACTGGAATACGGTTTTCGACAGGCAGAAGGTCTATCTGAAAGAAGAAAAAGAATCCCTGGATAAATGGGAATCCTGCCAGTGCGGCAAATCTTAAGGGAGGCGGAAGTTGGAAGAAAAACCTAAATCGAAAATCAATCTCAACCGCGTAGACATGCCGCGCCAGGACCCCAAGGTGCGAGCGCATAACTATAACGAGGTGGCCCTGGGCTACAATGACGAAATGGCCGTGCAGGAGGCCTCCCGCTGCATTCAGTGCCCCAAACGCCCCTGCGTGGCGGGATGCCCCGTCAATGTCGATATACCTGAGTTCATCAAGGCCGTGCGCGACAACCAGATGGAGGAATCTGTCAGAATCCTCAAGAGCAAAAACGCGTTGCCCGCTATCTGCGGACGCGTATGCCCGCAGGAGACGCAGTGCGAGCAGGTATGCTCGCTGGGCAAGAAGGGCGCGCCCATCGCCATCGGCAGACTGGAAAGGTATGTCGCAGACTGGGACCTGGCGCATGGGAAGCAGACCAAGGTTGAGCTTCCCCCGCCCACCGGCAAAAGGGTGGCCGTCATCGGCTCCGGCCCGGCCGGGCTGACCGCCGCCGCCGACCTGGCCAGGATGGGACACAAGGTCACCGTCTATGAAGCGCTGCATACCGCCGGAGGCGTGCTGATGTACGGCATCCCCGAGTTCCGCCTGCCTAAAAAGGTCGTGCAGTCTGAAGTTGATTATGTAAAATCACTGGGCGTGGATATACAGCTTGACTCAGTGATGGGCAAGCTGGCAACGGTGGACGAGCTGCTGGAGAAGGACTACGACGCCGTATTCCTGGGCACGGGCGCGGGATTGCCCATGTTCCTGGGGATACCCGGCGAGAACCTCAACGGCGTCTACTCGGCCAATGAGTTCCTCACGCGCGTCAACCTGATGAAGGCCTACCTGTTCCCCGAATACGATACGCCCATTAAGATAGGAAAACAGGTGGCGGTAGTGGGCGGCGGAAACGTCGCCATGGACTCCGCCCGCTGCGCCCTCAGGCTGGGCGCCG
>CAZDXZ010000119.1:0-4818 GCA_964509615.1 uncultured Dehalococcoidales bacterium | reverse complement strand
AGTCTATGAAACAGGAATACAAGGTTTACGGGTCCAGGTGGGGAGTGCTGGTTGTTTTCATGTACCTGGTTGCTCTGACACAGCTTTACTGGCTGAACTTTGCAGCGATTGAGACTTTCATTGAGGACTATCTTAAAATACCGCCCAGCGAGGCAATGTGGTTGACTCTGGTGCAACCGGTCTTTATGATTCTGCTCACCATACCGGCCGGGATGATTATCGATAAGATCGGGCTTAAATGGGGTGTGTGGATCGGCGCACTATGCACCGGCTTGGGCGCGATCCTGCGTGTCTTCGATCCGGCTTCTTTTACAGTGCTTCTGCTCGGGCAGACTTTAATCGCACTCGGCCAGCCGTTTATTCTGAACGGCTCGACAAAGATTGCCACCTTGTGGTTCGCGCCTCGGCAAGAAGGTACCGCCATCGGGCTGGCTTCGCTGGCGCAGTTTATCGGCATGATAGTGGCGCTGGGCCTGACGCCGACTATCGTGGAGGGCTCGGGCTACGATACCATGCTCTGGATATACGGTATAGCCGGACTTGCCGGCACCGTGGCTTTTACCTGCATTCCCAAACAGCCCATGACCCCTTCCCGAGCGCCTGATCAGGACCAGTCCGCTGTGCGCTGGGGAGGCCTGGGCACTATTCTCAAAAACCGCAACTTCTTCCTACTGGGCTTTATCGCCTTTGCCGGCATCGGGGCTTTCAATGGGCTGGCGCTATGGGTGGAGAAGATATTGAACGAGATGCACGGAATTCCCATGACGGACGCAGGTGCAATATCGGGAATTATGGTTATCAGTGCTACTATCGGCTGTTTTGTCATACCTCTTATATCCGACAAAATCCGCCGAAGAAGGATTTTTATCTTCATAGCTACGCTGGTGGCGCCGGCCTGTCTGACCTTCATGATCTTTGCACCTGACTTTACATCGAACCTGATCAACGGCATATTAATAGGTTTCCTGTGGCTATCCGCCCTTCCCATCATACTGACCATGTCTGCCGAGATGACCGGAGCCAAATACGCAGGCGTGGCAGTAGGATGGTTGTTCCTGCTGGGTAACATCGCAGCGCTGGTACTGGGCGCTGCAGTGGAGTCGCTGCGAGGTATTACCGGCGATTTCACAGTGCCGCTGCTGATGCTGGCGTCTGTGATGCTGGCCGCATTCTTTGTAGCCCTCTTCATGAAAGATACGCATCCCGAATGATGACCTGATATACAGGAAAGCTTCTGACTATGCTTTGAGGGAGCCGAAATGAATATTTATGAAAAGCTGGGAGTTAAGACCCTGATCAACTACCAGGGCGAGGTGACACGCCTGGGCGGCGCCCTGATGGAGCAGGAGACGATCGATGCTATGGCTGAGGCGGCAAGGTACTCGGTACGCATGGATGAGCTTCAGGCTGCCGCCAGCAGGATAATCGCCAGGGTGACCGGTGCGGAGGCGGGCTACGTTACCTCGGGGGCATCTGCAGCGCTCACTCTGGCCACGGCCGCCTGCCTGGCCGGCCTTGACGTGGGCCGTATGAACCGATTACCTGATACAAGTGACATGCCCAACGAGGTGCTGATGGACCAGCGCCAGCGGCAGGGCTACGACCATGCTATCCGGTTGGCCGGCGCTAAAATTATCAACGTGGGCATGCCTAATTTCAGGATACTGGGGGACGAGGCATATACGACCAAATGGTGGGAATTCGAATCGGCCATTACAGAACGTACGGCAGCTATCGCCTTTTTCCAGGTGCCCGACCACAATCCACCCCTGGAGGAAATAGTCAAGCTGAGCCGCAAATATAACATACCTCTGATCGTGGACGCCGCAGAACAGGTGCCGCCTATGGAGAACCTGCGCAGATTTATCGAGATGGGCGCCACGCTGGTGGCTTACAGCGGCGGCAAGGGCATCCGCGGCCCGCAGAACTCCGGCATACTCTGCGGAAAAAAAGAGCTGATCGCATCCGTAGCGCTGCAGAATCTGGATATGGGTCTGACCAACTTCGAAGCATGGGAGATCTCTCCTGACCTTATACCCAGGGAGAAGCTGCGCGGCATACCGCAGCAGGGGCTCGGCCGCGGCATGAAGGCCAGCAAGGAGTCGATCGTCGGCCTGCTCGTGGCCCTGCAGCGTATGGAGCAAAAGAGGTCGACCAGTATGGAGCAGCTCAGCCGCAATATCCAGCCCATCGAGGGGATGGTCAAGGGAATCCCCGGTGTGGAGGCCGAGGTCAGGGAGCTCTTCCCGGGCAGCCATCCCATGCTCATGTTAAAGCTGGACGAGGCAAAAGTGGGCAAGAGCGCAGTTGAAATAGCCGAGGGGCTGAAACAGGGTGAGCCAAGAATATACGTTATAGATATGATGGCGCCTTTCGGCATGATATTCGTCTCGGCGGTCAATATGATCTATGAAGATCAGGTGAAAGCCGTAGGACAGAGGCTGGCAGCGGCGCTTAAAAAATAGCGAGGCGTGTGATCATCCCGTAAAAACATGACGCAGCATCGGCATATTTGCCGTACAAATCGGAAGCCCAAATGTCCGAGCAGTGCTCGAATTGCCCTCTGATAAAGATTTTACCTTTCGAAAGGCGGCTCATCGACAACCGTTCAGCGGGAAGGTCATTCTTGTCAAATATTGGAGATGAAAAGTAAACCGCCTACCGGATTCTGCTATAATTAGCTTGTAACTTTCCTGCCTGTCTCAACAAATCCCTCCTCGCTCACGGGGCTCAGTAACAGCATCCTAACAAGCATGGTTGCGAACCGGTAAAAATGTTAAATATTGATCTGCTGATAACACTGTCGGTGCTGCTGGCCGCCGCGCTGGTCGGCGGCATGCTGGCGCATCGCCTGAGGCAGCCCATCATACTGGGATACCTGATCATCGGTATCATCGTGGGTCCGCATGCGCTCAGGCTGATAACCGACACCCGACTGATACAATCTGTGGCATCCATCGGTGTTGCGCTGCTCATGTTCACCGTGGGACTGGAGATCTCTTTCAACCATCTGCGCGACGTTGGAAAGGTGGGCATCTGGGGAGGACTAACCCAGATCGCCGGCACTCTCATACTGGGCACGATAGCCGGGGTGTTCATCTTCGGCTGGCCGCTGGAACAATCGATCCTTTTCGGGCTGATTATTTCACTCAGCAGCACGGCGGTATGTCTGAAAATACTGATGGACCGTGGAGAGCTCAGCACGGTGCCGGGCCGCATCATGGTATCCTTCCTCATACTTCAGGATATCAGTGTCGTTTTGATGACCATCATGTTGCCGCTGATGGGCGGTTCCGGCGGGAATATCTGGTTATTACTGGGGATGGCGATCGGCAAGGCCATCCTGTTCATCGGCGCCGCCATCTTGCTGGGCAGGTGGCTGTTGCCCTGGATCTTCGGCGATGTAGGTGGTGTAAGGTCCAGGGAACTTTTTTTGCTCACAATTATCGTATTATGCCTGGGCGCCATCATAGGCACCGAGCTTCTGGGTTTATCCATGGTATTCGGCGCCTTCCTTATCGGCATGGTGCTGCGCTCTACCAAGTTCGTGCATCAGGCCCTGGCTGAAATAACGCCGCTGCGCGACATTTTTGCCACGCTTTTCTTCGTCTCAATTGGCATGCTGCTGGATCCGACTTTTGTCTTAAACAACTGGGCAGGTGTGCTGCTGCTGATAGCCGTGATCGTAGTTATCAAAGTTGCCGTTGTAATCGTAATAGTCAGGTCATTCAAATACAGCAACAGGATAGCTGTTCTCACCGCTGCCGGGTTATTCCAGCTGGGCGAGTTCAGTTTCGTACTTGCGCAGGGATGTATCAACGAGGGGATCGTATCCGAACAATTCTACCTGCTGATACTTTCCAGTACGGTTATAACCATGCTGCTAACCCCCTTCCTAATCGCACTGGTATCGCGCATTTATTCGCGAGTTGCAGTCGCAGCCACCGAGCAGGCTAACTTTGAGCAGTACATCTGCAGGGACAATCAGGCAGATACGAGCGGCCCCGGCAGGGTGATTGTGGCAGGCTACGGACGCGTGGGCGCTAACCTTGTCCGCGGCCTGGATGATGCAGGCATTCCATATCTGATCATAGATGTCGATCCGGGCTGCATTGATGAGGCCAAACGCTGCGGCAGCCCGCGGCTGTACGGCGATGCCACCAATGCCCATGTGCTGTCACAGGCGGACCTGTGCAATGCCGCTGTAATGGTTATCACATTTCCAGGCCCGCTGGCCGTTGAGACCACGGTCAAGAATGCGCTGCGCATCAATCCAAAACTTAAAATATTGGCCCGATACCACAACGAGCGCGAAGCCGGAATGCTGAAATCCCTGGGAGTCACGGAATTAATAAGCCCTGAATATGAAGCCGGCTTCAAATTCCTCAAGCAGATACTCAAAATGTCCGGCGTGGCCAAAGACGAACGAAAGGTGATTGTCGACGGGGTCCGCAAGTAAGGTCGCCGGATAACAGTGTCTGATTGCTTTTTCCTATTCATTACAGCGGCCGACTGAGTGCACCGTCCGTCGGATCAGACCATCCACAAATGCAGCCATTAGTGTTAGACTGAATACTGCATGCGCATCGCCGTTATTGCACCGCCTTATCCGCTGGAGGAGCATCCTGCCCCGCCGCTGGGGGTAACGTATGTCGCCTCGGCATTCGAAGCCTCCGGCGCCGAAGTTGAAATATTCGATTATATCGTCTCCAACTACTCGAAAGAGAACCTGCATAAACGACTTGAGTCTTTTCGGCCCGACGCCGTGGGCGCCACTTCCGTAACGATGAATTTCTATGATGCGCAACGGATCATTCA
>CAZDXZ010000118.1:0-4830 GCA_964509615.1 uncultured Dehalococcoidales bacterium | reverse complement strand
CTCATCCTGGTCAATTCGAACTTATCCCGCATATCCCTGATGATACGTTCCGCATCAAAATTCTTGCAGGAGAATACATCGATGTTGATGAAGGCGCGTTCAACGAAGGTATGCAGGCTTATATGGCTCTCCGCTATGAATACAAGGCCGGATACTCCCCAGTCCTCAGGTTTGGCGCCTGAGTATCTGAATACAATCGGGTCCGATATCTTGGTCATGCCTATCTTACCCGGGTAGGCGTTAAGCAGATCGTGAATGAAGCTTTCATCCTGGAGTATCGTTTTATTTTTTCCGAATCCATCAATTATCAGGTGCATTTTATCTCCTACAGCATGATTTTTCTTAATTCAAACAGGGCGGCGATGGCAGCCCTCTGCTTAATCTGCAGCCGTGTTCCGGGATAGGTCCGCTGGAATGTGTATGTTTTGTTGCCGTCATCGATGCCTATCAGGATGGTTCCCAGCTTATGGACAGCATCCCCATTCTCAATGACGCCGGCCAGTCCGACACCGACAGATGTATTAAATTCTCTACGTACTGAAGTTGCCATCTCGCTGACAGCTTCCTTGCTCAGCGGTCCGTATCGCGATATTACGTTCCTGTCGATACCGAACCTTTCACCCAGTTCAGAGCGGTTAATCACTATACCACATTTAAAAAATTGCGAGCCACCCGGCACATTGGTAATGGTGTTGGCCAGTATGCCTCCGGTGTCCGTTTCCATTGTGGCGAGGGTCATGCCTTTCCTGGTGAACAGGTCCGCAATGATCGTTTCAAGCGTATCAGTGTCCGTGCCCCAGATATAATCATTAACGAGTGGACGGAGCTCTTTGATAGTAGTATTTACAAGCTTCCTGGCCTCATCCAGCGAATCGGCTTTAGCTGCAATGCGCAGGTGAATGCCGTCCGGCTTGGCATAAATCCCCACGGTGGGATTACGTGCGAGCAGAAATGCCCTGGTGATCTCACCAAGCTTAGCTTCGCTGACGCTGAATGTTTTGACCGTGCTGGAATAAATAATAGCCTCACAGAACTCGCGTTGCAGCCTGGGCGCCACAACGTTCGACCACATCTGCTGCATCTCGCCCGGAGGCCCGGGCATGGCTATGATCACATGCCTGTCCCTTTCCACCCACCAGCCGGGCGCCGTGCCCCGCGGGTTGGGTATTACCTGGCAGGAGGGTATGACGGCAGCCTGCCTGATGTTGCTTTCGGGCATCTCCATGTTGAAATGCTTGAACAGCTCTTTGAACTGGATGACCAGCGTCTGGTCTATGGAGATGGGTTCGTGGAAGAAGTCTGCGATCGCTTCACGGGTGATATCGTCCTCGGTCGGTCCCAGCCCGCCCGTAGTAATGATGATTTCGGACCTCTGCCAGGCATGGTTGAGGGTTTCGATAAGCCGTTGCCTGTTGTCGCCGACGGTTGATATGAAATGAAGATCTATGCCGAGTAAAGGCAGCTGACTGGCCAGATAAGCGGCGTTCAGATCCGTTATCTCGCCAAGCAGTAACTCAGTGCCGATTGAAATTACTTCTGCCTTCATCTAACGACATAATATCCCTGTTAACATTTATTGGCTGTAACGCCCAGATATTTCTCGACCAGATCCATGGCGCAGTATTCTCCGCACATGCTGCAGGCGCGCCCCTTGACAGCATATTTAGATCTGATCGCCCTGGCCTTTTCGGGATCGATGGACAGATCGGCCTGCGCCTCCCAGTCAAGGCGTTTGCGGGCAACGGACATCTGGCGGTCCCAGTCGGAAGCTTTCCCCTGGCTCCTTACGATATCCGCCGCATGGGCCGCTATACGCGAAGCGATAACCCCATTCCTGACATCCTCTGCGTCAGGCAGCGAGAGATGCTCGGCCGGCGTCACATAGCAAAGGAAATCGGCCCCGTATGCGCCGGCGATAGCACCGCCTATTGCGCTGGTGATATGATCGTAGCCGGCGCCCACGTCCGTAACCAGGGGTCCCAGCACGTAGAAGGGAGCACCTTTGCACAGGCTCTTCTGCAATTGCATATTCATGCCGATATGGTGCAGCGGCAGGTGTCCCGGACCTTCTACCATGACCTGAACGCCGGCTTTCCAGGCGCGCTCCACCAGCTCGCCCAGGGTGATCAACTCCTGTATTTGCGGACGGTCGGTGGCGTCGGCCAGGCTTCCCGGACGCATGCCGTCACCCAGGCTCAAAGTCACGTCGTATCTGGCGGCTATGTTCAGCAGCCGGTCGTAGTGCTCATACAGGGGATTCTCTTTATCGTGATATATCATCCAGCCCAGCAGAAAGGCTCCACCCCGCGATACAACGTCGGTCACCCGGCGCTGGCTCTTGAGCGACCGGATGGCGCTCTGGGTAACGCCGCAGTGTACCGTTATGAAATCCACGCCTTCGGCGGACTGTTCTTCGATGGCTTTGAATATATCGTCCGCAGTAGTCTTGACTATGGGCCCGTATTTCTCCCCGGCCTCTACCATGGCCTGGTAGATGGGTACCGTGCCTATGGGGACGTTGCTTTGCTTGAGTATGGCGCGGCGCACCGTCCTGATATCGCCGCCGGTGCTGAGGTCCATGACCGTATCGGCGCCGTATTTTATCGATACGCGCAGCTTCTCCAGCTCGCTCATCATAGAGCCCACGTCGGATGAAGTGCCGATATTGGCGTTAACCTTGATTTTCAGTCCTTTGCCTATACCGCAGACGCTGCTTACAGGGTGATTTACATTGGCCGGGATTACGACGCCGCCCGAGGCTATGTCCTGGCAAAGGCGATCGGCCTCCAGTTGCTCTGCGAGGGCAACCTTTTTCATCTCGGGAGAGATGATGCCTTTTTTAGCCTGTTCTATCTGTGTCATCTTAATTAAAATAAAAAACCAAGAGTCGCCGTCTTACAAGCATAACCCTTGGCTGTACCGCTTCCCTACGCTCGAATTACCGAGAGCAGGTTTCAAGGGTTCCCCGGTGGAACGGAGTCTCAGCCTGCCAGTCTAAGCACCCCCAGCGGCTAATCTAATTATTAGCAACGTTTAATATAGCATGGTGACGCTTTAAAATACAAGTAAAAATGTAATTACCTTTTAACTGTACCTGCTCCTGCTGACAAGCGCTATAATGCCGAATATGATCATGGCAATAATCAGGGCGATGATGGTGACAGAGATGGCTATGACCAGGGGCGAGGCCGACCTGGATTCAAACTGCCAGTAGTTCGACCACTGACCGACGTCTCCCGCATCGTTAATCGCCCGCACCCGCCAGTAGTAAGTGCCTGTGTTGGGCAGCATGGACCGCTGCAGATTAAATGAGGTAGTGGTGAGATCGTCTTTCTGTAAGGCCGTGCTGGCGAAGTCAGCCGATTTGGCTATTTGCAGGGAGTATTTCATTCCCGTGGCGTCCGAATTTGCCGACCATCCCAGCACAGCAAGGGAGGCATCTCCGCCTGACTGAGGCGCCGGGCCGATTCCCAGCAGGCTGCCCGGGGACCTGAATAATCCTGCAATGGCATCCACCACTGAGCTGTAGTTGTAGAAAGTCGCTCCGGGGCCGGGGGCGAGGAGCTGGAGCGATGGAGGAGGGAGGGAGCCGGACACGTAGCTGGCCTGAGCAAGACCTCCCTTATTGCCGGCCGCCTCAACAGTATGCGTTTTGCCCGGCTTTGACGGAACCTTCATGGTGAGGGTGAAATTCCCCAGGGCATCGGTGGTAGCGGTGGCATCCGTCGCTGCCTTGTCATACTTGATGGCGATTATCTCGTTCCCGTTGAATCCATTACCATCGATTCTCAGTTCCCTGCTGCCGATGACCGTGCTGGGAGTGAGCGCAATGCTGGGCGTGACATCAAATTCGAGGTCGGGCACGATGCCGATGGGTGTAAAGCTGCTGCCGTAAACGCCCAGTATATGCCGTCCCTTAACAGAGGGAGGCACGGTTATGACGAAGCTGAATGTGCCGTTGGGCTGCGCAACCACGTTAGTATCCAGTATGGGGCCGTCCCATGTAAATGTGAGTCCGTCTTCTCCGGGCCTGAAGCCGACGCCTGTGATGGTGACCTTTGTCCCCACGGGGCCCGAAGCAGGTGTAGATTTGCAGAAAGGAGATACGGTGAATAACAGGTCGGGCACTTCTCCCGGTCCTGTGGACGGGCTGACGGCGCTGATGATGTATTCGCCTTTCGGCAGATTAGGCACATCAAACTGTGAACTCCATGAGCCCGTTTTATCGGCTTGAATCGGAACTTTGGACAGCGGCGTTCCGTCCCAGGTGAATTTGATTTCGCCCTCATTGGGGGCAAAGCCATAGCCGAAAATGTAGATGCGGGTATTGATCTTGCCCCAGGGCGGCTCACAGATAAGGCTGGGGCGGACGGAGAAGTTTGAGGTTGCCGTGATATTCGACCAGTTGCTATCGTCGGTCACTTTCACAACATGGACGCCCTTGGTGGAGGAAGGGACATCAAATTTATGATTGATCTCTCCCGATTTTGAGATGGGCACGTTCTGTACGAGCTTTTTATCATCCCAGTAGATAGTGGCCATCTTGCCGATGAATCCGTCGCCGGTGATGGTCACCTTCGCCCCCATCTTTCCCGAGTCGGGATTCAAATTAATCGATGTGGCGGAGACGGCTGAGGGGGCCATCAATACGATCGACAGCATGATAGGTAGCAATGCTGAGATGGAAAATAAAATCCTGGGTAGGCCGGACATTTTACGTTTGCGGTATTCTAATACCATTGTATTCTCCATAATCTGCATGTACTTATGAATCAGGTGTAAGCTTATAATAAACAGGATGATAAATCAATTGTTCAGCTATAGCCGTGC
>CAZDXZ010000117.1:0-4868 GCA_964509615.1 uncultured Dehalococcoidales bacterium | reverse complement strand
ATCCCCGAGGCGTCGATACGCCCGCCGGGCTCCACTGTGACAGTGCTGTTCGATCTGAAAAAGACGATGCCGCCCGTAGCTCCGTTCCAGGGATCGCAGGTTACAACACCTCCATTTAAGACGTCTATTTCACGGAACTGGGGTACCATAATCACCTGGGATTTGCTGGTTCCATCCGCGTAATAGGTGTTTGCAAGGTTTTCCGTCAGCTCAAGCTGTCCCGGATTCACAGTCTGGACGATTTGCGTTTCCCAGTTTCCCTCTCCGGTGCCTGTCATCTGGATGACGAGGATCTCGTCTCCGACGTAAAACCGTCCATCGGGGGTATCGACATAAACAATATTGCCGCCGGTGTCGCTGCGCCGGGTGACTGCGCCCTTGCGCCAGTCGGTTTTAAACGTGTCAGTGATGTCGCCTGCGTCGAATGCACCGCTGCCCGTATTAATATAGGTTGCCAGCACGACGTCGCCGGGGCTGGACGAAGTATCGACGTTGGTCAAAACTCCCGCATCGAAATCGCCCTTGCTATCCCATGTATGGCTGGAATCAGCAGACACGGGCGCCGCCGGCGTGAGCAAAGACAGGAGCACGGCCAGGATAATTGAGACAGGAGAGAGGCTCTTCAATGGTCGCATCGATGGCTTTTCCCACATGATAGTCTCACCTGTACAGGTGAGAATACGTTAGCCGGTAGTATATCCGTCTTATATCTTTTTCTGCAAATATTAAGATTAGGCAGACGGAAGAAAGGTATTATGCTGAAGGCATCGTGCAGAACACCTGTCAGGGGGCATTGACTGCCGCATCCAGCTGGTTTAGACTTAGGCTCTATGAAGTATGTATACAGGTTGATGTGGTGTCTTGCCTCCCTGGTCTTACTGATATCCACCCTGATTTCGGCCTGCCGGCCGTCCGCTCCTCCTCAGTCAACGCCATCCTCAATTACTGCCGATGGTAAAAGCGCGACCCTGGCAGGCTCGCCCTGGCCCACCTTCCGCCACGATACGCGCAACACGGGGTTCAGCGACATACGGGCTGCGTACGTGGAAGGGGAAGAGCCGTGGATGTTCCAGACGGGCAAGGGCATCTTCTCCACGCCCGTCATCGACGATAAAGGCACGATCTACGTGGGATCGGCCGATCACTATTTCTATGCGCTCAATCCCGACGGCAGCCTGAAATGGAAGTACCTGACGGGAGAGATAATCGACTCGGCCGGCGCGCTCAGCGCCTTCGATCCCGTCGCAGGCTATTCGGCTATTACCTTTATATCGGGCGACGGCAAGATGTACCGCTTCCGCACGGACGATGTACCACCGGACCAGAGGAAGGTCTGGACCTTCGAGGCCGAGCTGCGCCCCGGCGTCAGCTACAACCGCTGGTTCGAGGGCAATGTGGCCGTCGGCCCGGACGGCACGCTATATGCCGGCAACACCAATTTCAACTACTATGCCGTTAACCCCGACGGCACGCTCAAATGGACCTATGAGACGGCCAGCAACAACTGGTCCCAGGCCGGCTTCGCGGTGGATGGGACGATATACTGGGGCTCGCTGGATACCTATATAAGGGGCGTCGGTCCGGACGGCAAGGAGCTGTGGCGCACGCGCACGCTGGGCTTTATCGCGGCCTCGGCCGCTGTCGGCTCGGACGGCACGGTCTACATGGGCTCCTTCGACAGCAACCTGTATGCGCTCGACCCCAAGAAGGGCGACGTTAAATGGAAGTTCGGCGCGAGCGACCATATCTACTCCTCGGCCGCGCTGGATCGCGACGCGGCCGGCAACACCACCGCCATCTACTTCGGCTCCGCGGACGGCACGCTTTATGCCTTGAGGCCGGACGGCTCCCTGATCTGGAAGTACGACACGGGCGATGTTATACGCTCCTCGCCCGTGGTTGGCCTGGCGCCCTCGGGCGACGGGCGCATCATCTACTTCGGCTGCGGCAACGGCAAGCTTTACGCGATTAACTCGGACGGCAGCCTGCGCTGGGCCTTCGACACCAATTCCACTGAGGAGGAGCTGCGCGACCGCAACGACCTCAACGGCTCGCCTGCGCTGGGGACAACAGGCGTCTACATCGGCGGCGAGCACGGGCAGGTCTGGTACGTTCCGTACGACTACTGCCTGCGGGCCAACGATGCCCGCTGCGCCTCCGCCCAGGCCTTCCCCGATGACGTCTGCGCGCTCTACTACGTCACGCCGGGCGGCAATACGCTGAAGGAATTCCCGGCGGCGCTGCCTCCCTCCGCCATGATCACGCTGCGCCTGGTCGTGCGCAAAGACGGCGAAACGGTCAACGCCAGGCTATGCGACAGCCCGATGGGCTGCCCGCAGGACGCGCTGACGGCCGAGACCGAGCCGCAGGTCGCCATGGACCTGGACCACTCGGCGGACGGACACTACATCTATATCAGGCCGAAGGGATTTTTGACGCCTGGACAGGACTATCGGCTCAAGGTGCGCGGGAAATACTACACGGACGGCTGGAGGTTGGGCAATATGACGCTGGGAGGTTCGGAGGCCGGCATCTTCAACGGGCAGTTCGATTTCCGCGCTGCGGCAACCGGGGGAGGCCTGCCCCTGAGCATTTCAAATGAAAAGGTGACCGGGCTGGAATGGACGCGCCTGGCGGCGCCCATACCCACCATGCTGCCCAGCCTCAACCAGATCGGCTTCGACTATATCGACTGGCTGATAGGCCCGGTGGCTATTTCGTCGCCGGATTCCAAAGGTGAAGGCAAATTCATACTCTGGGCCATCGGCGCCAGGCACGACGACAAGGGAGAGCTGGCGGCCGATCCCGACGGCGATTTCGCCATACCGCTCAACGGACGCTACACGGGGTCCGACTTCATACTGCAGAACCGCAGCTTCCCCATGGCCATTACGGGCATCATGATACCTTTCAACCTGTTCGAACTGAGGGGACGGCTGGCCGCTGACGGCAGGTCCGAATACGCGGCGGCCTTCGCGGACACCGATACGCTGGGCATACCCACCTTCGGACCTTATATGGTGATCGCCGGGCTGGCCAACAACTGGTATCAGAAACTGCTGGTCTCGGGCACCTACGTGACGCGGCCCTACGACGGCGCCGCCAACCATGTGCCGAATGGGGTGCAGGTGACGGATATCAGCTTTAAACCTTCCGACGGAAAGGCGCCCGCCCAGGCGACGGCGGTATTTTCAATGGAACCCGGCGCCTCTTACCCTGCATCCGACCACCGCGCCGCGCTGCTGCTGGTCGACCCGCAGAGCGATGAGGCCGTCTACATGGACTACCTGGCCAACACGTCGGTGGAGTCCGGCGCAGACGGCAACCTCAGGTCCGTGACCCTTTCCATACCGGCGGATACGAAGCTCCCCGAAAAGATAATAGCCTACGTAATGCTTGATGTCTTTGCGGCCGCACAGAAGAGCCTCAACACCAGGTGAGGCGGCCATAGTATTCCTGACGGTTATTAAATAGTGGAGGTGGCAGATGAAATCGAAAAAAGGCAGGGCATTGATCATAACACTGAGCATACTGCTGGTGCTGGTCATCATCGTCGTGGCGGCAGTGCAGGTGGTGTTCCGGCTTCCCCAACCGTCGTACAGCGGAACGGAGAAGGTGGAGGGACTCACTGCGACGGTCGAAGTGCGTACCGATGAGCACGGGATACCGCACATCTTTGCGCAGAACGAGGAAGACCTCTTTTTCGCCCAGGGCTATATCACGGCCCGCGAGCGCATGTTCCAAATGGATATGACGCGCCTGGCGGGCAGGGGCGAGCTCTCGACGGTGCTGGGCGACATGATGCTGAATACCGATAAGTTCTTCAGGACGGTGGGTTTTTACCGCGCCGCGGAAGTCGAGTATGCCAATATGGACCCGTCGGCAAAAAAGGTGGTTGACGATTACACCCGCGGTGTAAACGCATATATCAACGGTGCCAGGTATCTTCCCAGCGAGTATACCATCCTCGGTTTCAAGCCGCAGGCCTGGAAGCCGCAGGATACCATGGTCTGCGGGATATTGATGGCCTACAGCCTCAACCGCAGCAAGGACACCGAGCTCATACTCAACCAGGTCGGCAATACGGCCGGCAGCGATATACTCAATACGATCATTCCCAGGGTGCCTGCCGATACGCCCACCATCTCCGGTTCTGATGACATCGCTCAGCCCGGCACGTCCGGCACTGTCCCACCTGCAGCATGTATGGAAAACGCTGCCGCGGGCAGGGGCAGTATAGACAGCCCCGTTCCGCTGGATGTCCCGGCCAGCAACTGGATGATCTTCTCGGGCAAGCGCACCGAGTCGGGCAAGGCGGTCTTCACCGGCAGCCCGGACCTGGCCCCCACCATACCGGCGCTGTTCTACCTGGTCCATCTCAAGGGCGGCGACTATGACGTCATGGGCGGCGCCATACCCGGTACGCCTACCATCACCGTGCTGGGATTAAACCGCTACTTCGCCTGGAGCACGACCAACGGCAGGGGAGACGAGATGGACTTCTTCATCGAGAAGATCAATCCCGCGGATCCCGATCAGTACCTGACCGAGGACGGGTATAAGAATTTCCAGATCGTTGATGAGGTCATCAGGGTAAAGGGCAAGGACGGGTTGAGGGATGAGAAGCTGCGGGTCCGCATATCCAGGCACGGCCCCATCATCTCCGATGTAATGCCGCGAGCGCCCGCCAATTGCGCCATGATGTGGGTGGGGCTTCAGCCTCGCCTGGGCATCATGGAAGGCTTTATTGCGCTGGACAAGGCCAGGGATTTCGATGAGTTCCGCCAGGCATTGAGCGTGGTGAAATCGCCCACGCTCTGCCTGGGATATGCCGACATCTACGGCAATATAGGTTACCAGTACATAAT
>CAZDXZ010000116.1:0-4884 GCA_964509615.1 uncultured Dehalococcoidales bacterium | reverse complement strand
CTGGATACAGATATTTGTTGAAAACGGCCAGCAGGCCTTCGACCAGGTGATATGCAGCTTCTATATTGCAGAACATCCCGACGTCCTGCTACCTGTCATGATCAATATCGACGGCTTCCATGTTTCCCATGTGATCGAGCCCATCGAATTGCTCGACCGCAAGACCGTCGACGAATTCCTGCCTCCCTACAAACGCAGGTATACGCTGGACCCTGATAATCCCGTGACCATGGGCTGCTTCGCCGCGCCCAACATGTATACAGAGACCAGAAAGGACCTGGACAACGCTGTGCGCGAATCCAAAAAGGTGATACTTGATGTTTGGCGCAAGTTCGGCGAACTGACCGGGCGGCATTACAGGCCGATCGAGCAATATAAAGCTGATAGGGCCGAGACCCTGCTGGTGCTGGCAGGCGGCTACAGTGAAAACGCCATGGACACCATCGATAAGATGCAGGGTGAGGGCAAGAAGGTCGGACTGGTCAGGGTCCGCCTGTGGCGTCCCTTCCCTCACGACGATATTAAGGAAGCCCTGTCAGGGGCGAGCAATGTTATCGTCCTGGACCGCGCCATATCGCTGGGAGGGCCGGCGCCCATATGCTCGGAGATCAGGGATTCCCTTTATTCGCATGAAAAGAAGCCACGGATCGCCAGCATAGTTGGCGGGCTGGGCGGACGCGATATCTCTCCGGCCGATTTTGAAAAGGTTATTGAGATAGGTTTGGAACGCATAAAAGCAGGACGTGAGCACGAAACTTACATGTACGGAGTGAGAGAATAGTGGAAACTCTCAGCATCTATGCCCCCAAGCTGGTCACCAAAGGCGAGTACATTGCCTCGGGACACCGCGCCTGCTCGGGCTGTGGAGAGGTGCTGGCCGTGCGTTATGTATGTAAAGCGCTGGGCCGCAATACCATTATCTCCAACGCTACGGGCTGCATGGAGATCATCTCATCGCCGCTGCCTGAAACAGCTTGGGAGGTCCCCTGGATCCATACGCTCTTCGAGAACGCTTCGGCTGTGGCGTCGGGCATAGAGTCAGGCATCAAGGCGCTCAAACGCAAGCACGGGTATACCAAGGAAGTGAAGGTTGTGGCCATGGGTGGCGACGGCGGCACGGCGGATATCGGCCTGCAATCGCTGTCGGGCGCGCTTGAAAGGGGACATGATTTCCTCTATGTCTGCTACGATAATGAAGCTTATATGAATACCGGCATACAGCGCTCCAGCGAAACGCCCTTCGGCGCCTCCACCACCACCGCGCCGGCAGGCAAGAAGAGCATGGGGCAGCACACCTGGAAGAAGAACATGGCCGCCATTGCGGCTGCCCACAACATACCCTATGTGGCGACATCGTGTTCCAGCTATCCATTTGACATAATGTCGAAAGTAGAGAAGGCGGTCAAGATCAAGGGGCCGTCCTACATCCACATCCTGTCGGTCTGTCCCACGGGCTGGCGCTGTCCTTCCAGACAGACAATCAAGGTCGGGCGGCTGGCGGTTGAGACGGGCATCTTCCCGGTATATGAAATAGAGAACGGGCAATATAAATTGAACATCGATCTGCCCAAGCTGCGGCCGGTAGAAGACTACCTGAAGATGCAGGGCCGATATCGTCACCTGACAAAGGAACACACAGCCGAGATACAGGTCAGGGTAGTCGAGGAGTATAACAAGGTCAGGTATCTTGCGGGGCTGAAGAAAATTAAATGAAAGATAAAGTGACCGCCATCATCAAGAAATACGGCAGCGACAGCAGCCAGCTGGTGTCCATACTCCAGGACATACAGACCGAGTACAACTACCTGCCGCGCACGGCGCTGGACAAGCTGGCTAAAAAGCTGGATATACCGCAGAGCCGCGTCTACAGCATGGCGACCTTCTTTCGGGCCTTCAGCCTGGAGGAAAGGGGCAAGCACATCTGCAACGTCTGCCAGGGCACGGCCTGCCATGTCCGCGGCGCCGACCTTATACTGGAATCGCTGGAGCGCCAGCTCGGCGTAAAGCGCGGCCAGACCACACCTGATCACAAATTCACGCTTGAGACGGTGAACTGCATGGGCTGCTGCGCCACCGGTCCCGTGGTCAAGATCGATGACGAGTTCTTCGGGCATATGACCAATGACAAGGTCGAGCCCATGTTAAGTAAATTTAAAGAATAGTGTAGATGGCAAGCAAGTTAAAGAACGCAAAGGCGCTGGCTGCTTTACACAAGAAGCTGGCAAAGGATATCGACACTGAGAAGTGCCACATCTCGCTGTGCAACGGCACGGCCTGCAGGCCGTACGGCAGTAATCCCGTGGCCGAAGCCTTTAAGGCGGATATCGAGAAACGCGGCCTGGCGGACAAGGTGGAATTCAAGATCACGGGCTGTCACGGTTTCTGCGAACGCGGCCCCATCGCCATCGTCGAGCCGGGCAATGTGTTCTATCAGCGGATCACAGTCGCGGATGTCCCCGAGATACTGGACAATACGATCCAGAAAAAGGGTCCTATCGAGAGGCTGCTTTTCAAACAGGACGCGGCCACAAAGACCGTAGCCAGGCAGAACGATATACCTTTCTATACCGAGCAGCAGCGTATTGTCCTGGGAAACAATATCAGGATCGATCCCACCAGCATCGAAGACTACATCGCCATCGGCGGCTATTCAGCCCTTTCCAGGGCGCTGGTCGAGCTGCAACCTGACCAGATTATAAAGATGATCAAGGACTCCGGGCTGCGCGGTCGCGGCGGAGGCGGCTTCCCCACAGGAGCCAAATGGGAGACCTGCCGCGAGGCCCACGGCGATATTAAATATGTCATCGTCAACGCCGATGAGGGCGATCCCGGCGCCTATGCCAACGAGGGGCTTCTGACAGGCAATCCACATAGCGTTCTGGAGGGCCTGGTCATCGGCGCTTATGCCATCGGCTCCCACCAGGGATATATTTATGTGCGCAATGAGTACCCTCTGGCGCTCAAGAATATCACGCTGGCCATCGAGCAGGCGGAGAAGCTCGGCCTGATCGGCAAGAATATACTGGGGTCGGGATTTGATTTCAATGTGAGGGTGAACCGTGGCGGCGGCGCTTTCGTCTGCGGAGAATCGACAGCGCTGATGGCATCCCTGGAAGGAAAGACCGGTGAGCCCAGGGCCAAGTATATTCATACGGTGGAAAAGGGTCTCTGGGACAGGCCGAGCTGCCTCAACAACGTGGAGACCTGGGCTAACATACCGCTGATTGTTAACAACGGCGCCGAATGGTTCAGCAAGATCGGCGCTGCCGGCAACAGCGGCACCAAGATATTCTCGCTGACGGGCAAGGTCAATAATACCGGCCTGGTGGAAGTCCCCATGGGTATCAAGCTCAGGGGCATTATCTTCGATATCGGCGGAGGCATCCGCGGCGGCAAGAAGTTCAAGGCCGTCCAGACCGGCGGTCCGTCCGGCGGATGTCTTCCCGAGAAACTGCTTGACTCACCGGTGGACTTCGACTCCCTGCTGAAGGCCGGCTCGATGATGGGCTCGGGCGGCATGATCGTGATGGACGAGGACAACTGCATGGTCGACACGGCCCGCTATTTCCTCACCTTCCTCGAGGAGGAGTCCTGCGGCAAATGCGTTCCGTGCCGCGAGGGCGTCAAGCGGATGCGCCAGATCTTAACCGACATCACCCAGGGCAAGGGGGAGATGAGTGACCTGGAGCTTTTAACCGAGCTTTCGGCCCACCTCAAGGACAGCGCGCTCTGTGCACTGGGCAGCTCCGCTCCCAACCCGGTGTTGACCACCATCCAATATTTCAAAGACGAGTATGAGGCGCATATAGAAGACAAGAAGTGCCCGGCCGGCATATGCAAGGCGCTGATAAAATTCAGCATAATCGATGAGAAGTGCCCGGGCTGCGGCAGGTGCGTCAAGACCTGTCCTACGCAGGCAATCACATTTATGGGCAAGAAGAATCCCGTTATTCTGGATCAGTCCAAGTGCATCAAGTGCCGCACCTGCTATGATATCTGCAAGATGGGAGCTGTGAGCATTGAGTGAACTGGTGAACCTGACTATCAACGGCAATAAATATACTGCCGAGAAGGGCAGCATGGTACTGAAGGTTGCCCGCGACCACGGCATCAGGATACCCACACTCTGCGACCACGAGGCCATCGAGCCCTTCGGTGCATGCAGGCTGTGTATCGTCGAAGTTACCCGCGGGAACAGGACGCGCATCGTCACCTCCTGCCTCTATCCGGTGGAGGAGGGTCTGGTGGTGCAGACTGATTCACCGCGCATAGTACGCAACCGCAAGATGCTGCTGGACCTGCTTCTGGCCAGGTGCAGTGACAACAAAGTGATCAAAGAGCTGGCCGCCGAGTATGGCCTGGAGAAGCCCTCTTTCCGTGAGGAGTACTGGGAGAAGCACGACTGCATCGTCTGCGGGCTGTGCGTCCGTGCCTGCGAGCAGGTGGTTGGCGTGAGCGCCATCAGCCTGGTCAATCGTGGTGTCAGCAAAGAGCCCAAGCCGCCCTTCCTGGAGAAGGCAAAGGCGTGCATCGGATGCGGCTCCTGCCATTACGTTTGCCCTACCGGTGCGGTGACGATGGAGGAGAAGAACGGCGTCCGCTCTCTTCCCAGATGGAAAGTATCGTTCAAACTGAAGAAGTGCCCCAAGTGCGGCATCGAATGGGCGCCAGAGGCGCAGCTTGAGTATATCCGCAAGAAGTGGAAGCTCGAGCCGGGATTCTTCGACCTCTGTCCAAACTGCCGTTAACCGGCAATTTCATCCGGCAATTTCTTGACTCTGTTTTTCCCCCAATCTATACTTCTGCCCGCGGGGTGTAGCGCAGTGGTAGCGCGCATGGTTTGGGACCATGAGGCCGGTGGTTCGAATCCACTCACCCCGACCA
>CAZDXZ010000115.1:0-4892 GCA_964509615.1 uncultured Dehalococcoidales bacterium | reverse complement strand
TGGCGCCGGGATAATGCTCCACCAGCGCGGCTTCGATGGCTGCATATTCCTGCGTGTGCATGGCCGAGGCGTTGCCCTCGCCCCTCATGATAAACTCGATCTGTATCTCGTCGTCGTCAAGCTGCTTTTTAACGAAGGCGATCCAATCCTGCAAGCCCTGGCCGGGCAGCAGCCGGGTATCCACCTCCGCCTCGGCGTAGGAAGGTATGACATTGACCCTGTTCCCGCCGTGCAGTGAGTTAAGGCTGACGGTGTTCCTGAGCATAGCATTGATCTGCGGCGCCGACAGCAGGCCGCTCTCTTCCACGACCTTTATAAGCGTCTCGTCCCTGCCGTCCTCCATGTAAGGCATCAGAAAATCCCAGGTCTGCGACATGCGCCGGAAATACTCCGCAACAATGGGAGTTACCCTGAGCTCGCTTTTGTGTTCGATCAGACGATTGACTGCCTCGCTCAGCCTCTCCAGCGGATTAAGGCCGTGCGGTGTGGAGCCGTGGCCGGGCAAGCCCCGCCTTTTAAGTCTCATCCAGCAGGGACCTTTCTCACCGGGGGAGATCATGGCCAGCAGCCGTTCGGGCACAATGCCCTCAACCACGTAGCTGCCCTCGTTGAGCACCAGGGAGGCGCTGAAATCCCCCGGGTGCTCCCTCAAAAGGTATTCCACGCCATGGTCGGCGCCGGATTCCTCGTCGGCGGTGGCCAGGAAAATGAGGTCGCGGTCCAGGGACAGGCCCTGTTGATTAATCTGCAGGAAGGACAGCAACTGCATGATACCCAGGGACTTGGTATCGAGTGCGCCGCGGCCGCAGATGTACCCGTCGATGATCTCGCCGCCGAAGGGATCGAAGCTCCATTCGCTCCTGTCAGCCGCGATCACATCGGTATGGTGCAAAAGTATCAGCGGCGCCGTCTTTCCCGATCCCTTCAGTTCCGCCCGGATGGAGACGCGGCCGGCAGCCGGCTCGTAGAGCCTGAACGGTATGTTCTCCGCGGCAAAAATGTCGGCGAAGAAATTGGCCGCCAGGTATTCGTTGCCCGGCGGATTGGACGTGTCCAGCCTTAAATAGCGGCCGAGCAGCTCAATGGAGTCTAAATTCATATTTAGTTCTTCTCCCCGGTCTTTCCTTCAACAGATTATACCCCATTTATAGCCGTTCACGGTTGCCGCAGGCGATTTGCCGCACTTCTTTCAACCCTCGTCTGTTATCGCAGCCGAGGTGTTGATGCTATAATAATCAGGCATCTGCGCAGGAGGAATCAATATGAGGCAATTTGCAGGCCAGGATGAGATAAAAGTATTCTGCGGCAACGCCCACCCGGCGCTGGCCAGCTCAGTCTGCGATTACCTCGGCATACCCCTGGGCAAGATCGAAGTTTTCGAGTTCAGCAACGAGAACACCTTCGTGCGTATCCTTGAGAATGTGCGTGAACGTGACGTGTTTATCATCCAGCCGATCTGTTCGCCGGTCAACAAGAACCTGGTGGAGCTGTTGATCATGCTGGATGCCTTCAAGCGCGCCTCGGCCGACCGCATTACGGCCGTTGTGCCCTACTATGGCTACGCTCGGACCGATAAGAAAGACCAGCCGCGCGTTCCCATCACCGCGCGCCTGGTAGCCGATCTGCTCTGCACGGCAGGCGCCAGCCGCATCCTCACGGTTGACCTGCACGCGGCGCAGATCCAGGGCTTCTTCAATGTACCCGTAGATGAGCTGACAGCCCTTTTCCTGCTGAGCGACTACTGGAGGACCAAGAAGCTCAAAGATGTCGTGGTGGTGGCCACCGATATCGGCATCAGCAAACGGGCGCGCGACCTGGCGGAGAAGCTGAATGCTCCGCTGGCCATCATCGAGAAAAGGCGCATGGGCAACGATGACACGACCGAGACATTGAATATCATAGGTGAAGTTGTGGGCAGGCGCGCCATCACGGTGGACGATGAGATCGATACGGCCGGGTCGCTGGTAAGCGCTGTGGATACGCTGCTCAAAGCCGGCGCCAAAGAGGTCTATGCCTGCTGCACGCACCCGGTATTCTCCGGTCCTGCCATTGAGCGCATCTCCAAGTCGAATGTCAAAGAAGTCGTGGTGACCGACACCATACCCGTCAACGGGAAAAGGAAAATAGGTAAAATTACGGTACTGCCGACAGCGCCCCTGCTGGGCGAAGCTATACACCGCATACATACCGGTATGTCGATCGGCGCCATGTTTGAAGATTAGGAAGGATTATGCCGAGCTGGTTAGGCAAGCTGTTCGATTCCAACGAACGTGAAATAAGCCACCTCAAGCCCCTGGTACAACAGATAAACGATCTGGAGCCGCAGTTCCAGGGCCTTTCCGATGATGAGCTGAAGGCTAAGACCGCGCAGTTCAAACAGAGGCTGGCCGAAGGTGAGACTACGGATGACCTGCTGCCCGAGGCCTTCGCCGCGGTGCGGGAGGCCTCGCGCCGCACCATCGGGTTGAGGCATTTCGACGTCCAGTTTATGGGCGGTATGGTGTTGCACCAGGGCAAGATCGCCGAGATGAAGACGGGCGAAGGCAAAACGCTGGTGGCCACGCTGCCCCTTTATTTGAATGCGCTGGAGGGCAAGGGTTGCCATCTGGTGACGGTCAACGATTACCTGGCCCGCCGCGACGCCTACTGGATGGGTCCCGTGTACAGTGCGCTGGGCGTTGCCGTCGCCAGCATCTATCCCCTGCAGAGCGCCAGCGAACAGCTGCCGGCGTTGATTTATGATCCTGAATATATCAATGAGAAAGATAACCGCTGGCCGCATTTCCGTCCTGTATCCCGCCGTGAAGCATATGCCGCCGATATAACCTACGGCACCAATAACGAGTTCGGCTTCGATTATCTGCGCGATAACATGGTGCTGGATATGTCGCAGAAGGTGCAGAGGCCGCTGTATTATGCCATCGTGGACGAGGTGGACAACATACTCATCGACGAGGCGCGCACACCGCTCATCATTAGCGGCCAGGCCGAAGAGGCCACACAGAAATATTACACCTTCGCACGGCTGATAGCGCAGCTCACTCCGGAGGACTACAAGATCGAAGAGCGCGAGCGCCAGGTCTACCTCAGCGAGTCCGGCATCAATCGCATGGAGGGTATGCTGCGCCGCGAAGGATTGCTCAAGGCGCCCAACCTCTACGATCCGTCCAACTACCATCTGAGCACCTTCATGGACAATGCGCTCAAGGCGCAGGTGCTGTTCAGGCGCGATAAAGACTACATGCTCAAGAACGGCGAGGTGATAATTGTAGACGAGTTCACAGGCCGCCTGATGTTCGGCCGGCGCTACTCGGAGGGACTGCACCAGGCCATTGAGGCCAAGGAAAAGGTCAAAATACAGAAGGAGAGCATCACCCTCGCCACCATCACCTTTCAGAACTATTTCCGCCTGTACTGCAAGCTGGCCGGCATGACCGGAACCGCGGCCACCGAGGCTGAAGAGCTTTTTAAGATATATAAACTGGATGTCGTGGTGATACCAACCAACCGGTCCATGGTAAGGGCGGACCGCCAGGACCTGATCTACAAGGACGAGGATTCCAAGTTCAAAGCCATCGCCGGCGAAATTGAGAAGTTGAGCAAAGAGGGTAAACCGGTGCTGGTCGGCACCGTCTCGATCGAGAAATCCGAGCTGCTGGACAACCTGCTGATGCGCAGGGGCGTGCGGCACGAGATACTCAACGCCAAGTACCACGAACGTGAGGCCGAGATCATCAAGCAGGCCGGCAGTGTGGGCGCCGTGACGGTGGCAACCAATATGGCGGGCCGCGGCGTGGATATCATACTGGGTGGCAAGCCGCCCGAGAGGGAGGATTTCCAGGACGAGAGGGAATTCCAGCGAAAATACGATGAATGGAAGCTGGAACATGAGAAGGTGCTGCAGCTGGGCGGGCTGCACGTCATCGGTACGGAAAGGCACGAGGCCAGGCGCATCGACAACCAGTTGCGCGGCCGCGCCGGACGCCAGGGCGATCCCGGCGCCTCGCAGTTCTTCGTCTCGCTGGAGGACGATATAGTCAAGCGCTTCGGTGGGGACCGTGTGAAAAATGTGATGGAATGGGCCGGGATGGATGAGAATACTTCAATTGAACATCCCATGATCAGCAAGGCCATCGAAAACTCGCAGGTCAAGGTGGAGGCCTTCCACTTCGATATCCGCAAGCACCTGGTCGACTACGACAACGTGGTCAACAAGCACAGGGAGGTCATCTACGGCGAGCGCGACAAAATATTATCGGGAGCGGACCTCAAGGCCAATATCCAGGAGCTGGTCGAGAAGCAGATCGAGCAGATTGTAGACACCTATTGCCACGGCTACGATGCGCCCGACGTGGAAGGCATCTTGAAGGAGGTGGCGGAGATACTACCCCTTCCTCAAAACCAGGCGGACATGCAGTTGGAGAAACTGGGCAAGAAGCAGCTTACCGAGAGGCTTGTCGAATATACCCGCCAGGTATACGAACTGAGGGAGAAAGACCAGGGGCCCGACCAGATGAGATTACTCGAGCGACTGGTGATGCTGAGGGTGATAGACGACCACTGGAAGGAACACCTGACCGCCATGGACCATCTGCGCCAGAGCGTGAGCCTGCAGTCGGTCAGGCAGATCGATCCGCTGGTGGTCTACAAGAAAGAGGGTGGGGCCTATTTCGACAGCCTGATGGCTGGCATACAGCACGATATCGTGCACACCGTCTTCAAGGTCAGCTTGGAGAAAAAAGAGGTTCCGGCGCGCAGGCCTTCGCCGGTGCCCGGCCAGAAGGTCGGCCGCAACGATCCCTGCCCCTGCGGCTCAGGCAAGAAATATAAGCACTGTCACGGGAAATAACCCCGGCTGCGCGCCTGAGCACTCCCGTCATTGCGAGTGAAGC
>CAZDXZ010000114.1:0-4918 GCA_964509615.1 uncultured Dehalococcoidales bacterium | reverse complement strand
TCAAAATATATGACGTACAAGATATATTCACCAACTTTTTTCATGTATTATGCCCATTGCGAGGAGCGCAGCGACGATATACAGCACACGTCATTGCGAGGAGCGCAGCGACGCGGCAATCTTGTGTTGAGTAATTACCCTGCCCAGGATTGCCACGCTACGCTCGCAATGACGTTATGAAGAAGGACGGGCGCACCTTGAAGGTATGCCCCTACGGTTTCAATGCCCGCGCCATGGCGGCGATATGCTCCGGCGTGGTGCCGCAGCAGCCGCCGATGATGCGTGCGCCGGCGTCGCGCATCTGGAGTGCGCTGTTTGCCATGGTATCGGGCGAGGCGAGGTACACCGTTTTGCCGTCCACGAATTCGGGCATGCCGGCGTTTGATTTGGCCACCAGCAGCGCGCCGGGCAGGGCGGCATGCATCTTCTCTATGGCCGCCAGCATCTCGTCGGGTCCGTTGCCGCAGTTGCCTCCCATGGCCGCCGCACCCCATTCGCTCAGTTTAGCCGCCGCGGCCTCCGGCTTGACCCCCATCATGGTGCGCCCGTGCGTGTCGAACGTCATGGTTACAATTATGGGTATATCGGGCGATACACTGCGCGTCCCCTCCACGGCGGCGCGCACCTCCTCCAGGTCGGCCATGGTCTCGATCCAGATCACATCTGCGCCGCCTTCCATCAGCGCCTTGACCTGACGGGAGAAAGCATCGGCTGCATCGTTAAAAAGAAGCCGGCCCAGCGGCGCCATGATCTCGCCAGCGGGTCCGATGTCCCCCGCCGCGACCGGCTGCGGTGTACCCGGGGCGGCTTTTTTTATGTACTCTTCTATCTCGGCGCGCAGTATCTGTGCGCCGGCGCGGTTGAGCTCATCCGCGCGTTCCTCCAGCTTATGGGCGGCCAGACGGAAGCGGGTGCCGTTGAAGGTATTGGTCAGCAGTATGCGTGCGCCGGCCTCCAGGTAGGCGCGGTGCACTGCTCGCACGCGTCCCGGCTGCTCCACGTTCCACAGCATGGGGGGATCCCCCGGTTTGAGCCCCGCCTGCTGCAGCATGGTGCCCATGGCGCCGTCGGCTACAATAACGCCCGGCCCCTTGATCAGACTCTGCCATCGCTTCATATCTGTTTAATCCTTCGGCGAATATTACAGGGGGAAGTCCTGTACCGGATCGTCGGCTTCGTTTTTCTCATTGTCCACCTTTTCGGGGCAGTCCTCGGTCGTGAGGTCGCACCATGAGCAGCCTGTGTGGGAGGGGAACTTGGATGGCGGCGCAACGGACTCGAGGATATTGAGGAAATAGGTCACGTTCTGCTTGAACTTATCATCGATGATGTGGTGGGGCACTTCGGAGCGTCCTGTCTTATAAACGACGCAGCCGTCCAGTTTTTTGCCTTTGTACAGTCCCGTGGCGTAGGGCAGGAACATCATGTACAGGGCCACCTGGATGATATCGCTCTGCCTGGGATTGCCCGTCTTGATGTCGAATACCGTGCAATGGCCGGATCCCGTATCCATGGCTATCAGGTCCGGGGTGCCCGCCACCGCCAGGCCTGACGGCCGCTTGGCCAGGAACTTGTTCTGCCCCTCCCTGTATACCGTTTCGCCCAGCTTTTCCTGTTCCTTTGCCACCTCATCGAGTAAACGCGTGTGCTCCGTCGTCCATGAGGCCAGCTGGAAACCTCCCGGCGCCCGGTTGTAGTCAGTATGGTGCGCCTTAAACCAGGACGACCAGTGGCAGGTGGTCTCGCCGGCCATCAATTTGGAAAGCCAGGTGACCCATACGTAGACGCCGTTTCTCGCTCTGGTCAATTTATTTGCCCCTGCCGCACAGTGGCGATATTCTATCATGATGTGCAGGCCATTTCCCATCCGGGAAACATCCGGCAGGCATGTTAATCAAGAGATCAGGCATTATCCCGGAAGAGCTGTTTTGACATGCGAATACGGCGAGCATATATTAGTTGATATTCAAGCATGGACAGGAGGTATCAGGTGGTGAAAAGCGTAACCGTTCCCAATAAAATGTGGTTTGGCAACACGAAGTTGAGACTAACCTTCCCTGATAGATGGGAGATTATGCACTGCCTGATGAACGGCCATAACGAGCCCGAAATAACATCTGCGCAAATGGAAGAGGCCTTTGATGCACCTATAGGATCTCCCCGCTTGAGCGTTTTGGCTAAAGGAAGGAGCAAGGTTGCCATTATATTTGACGATATCTCACGTCCCACCCCGGTCTATCTCGCTCTGCCGTACATACTGGCTGAATTGAAGGAGGCCGGCATACCTGACAGTGCGATACGCTTCGTCTGTGCCCTGGGCTGCCATGGCGCGCATACCTATCAGGATTTCCGTAAGAAACTGGGGGACGCCGTCCTCGATCGTTTTCCCGTATATAACCATAATATTTACGAGAACTGCACCTATGTTGGAGAGACTTCGCAGGGCACCAGGCTCAGCGTCAATTCCGAGGTCATGGCCTGCGACCTGAAGATAGGCATCGGGACAGTCGTCGCCCATCCCAATACCGGATTCGGTGGTGGTGGCAAGATAATACTGCCCGGCGTTTCCGCTATAGATTCCATCGAGCACTACCACAGCCTTGAGAGCAAGGCCTGGAAGGAGGGCAAGGCGGATATCGTGGGCATGGGTAATTACGAAAAAAACCCCATGGCCAGAGATTTTATGGAGGCGGCCAACCTGGCCGGCCTGGATTTCAAGGTCGACTTCGCCGTGAACGGCGAGGGCAAGGCCTGCGCAGTCTTCTGCGGCAGGCTCGAGGACGAGTTTAAACAGGCGGTTAAATACGCCACCCATCACTACGCCTGCAAAATCGTGCCGGCCACCGATATCGTGGTGGTGAACACCTATGCCAAGGGCAATGAGGCTGTGATGGGCGTGCTGCACGGCATGGCCATGCTGGTGGAGAAGGGGGGAAACTTCGTGCTGATTATGGATTGTCCCAGCGGGCAGGTAGTGCACTACCTGCTGAGCAGCTTCGGCAAGACGGTTAAAGGCCGCCGCTTCCAGAAATTGGATTTTTCGCTGCCCTGGATTAAGCGCATGATCGTCCTCTGCCCGCAGTTCGAGCACGCCATGGCTGAGTGGCTGGCTGTGCCGGACGCCGTGTGGGTGAAGACGTGGAAAGAGGCGCTGGAAATATTGAAGAAGGACTATCCCGGCGCCGCCAGGGTCACCATCGTGCCCGACGGCACCACGCAGTATATAGTCAATTAGCCGGCGCTGTTTCCTCTACATCATACCCGTGGATGCGGCTATCATGATGCAGAACCAGCTATGACCCTGTGTGTAATAACTCGGACTGCGTATTGTGCAGGTGGACCCATTCGCCCTGCTGTATATCGAGGGTTGCCTTGAGTATCGGCTCACCGTAGCGGATCACAGGAGATCCTGATTTAATCAGGCTGATGGCTATTTTATGCCCCATCTCCACGTCCTGTGCGGATTTGAACAACGTTTCTCCGGCGACGACAACCGCGTCTCCCTTTTTCACGTTGCGGATCGCCACAACGACATTGTCCGCAGGGTTGATCTTCAGGGCATTGTTTTCCATACCGGGCCTCCTTGATGCATGTTTATCCTGGTACAAATTATAACTTGCCGTATTTCTTATAGACTAACAGCATCCGCCTCTCCGGGCATTGTATAAATGTATGCCGGTTGTATACGTATGTCAAGAGATACCCCTAAACCCGGTCAGCCGATGGCTGAAGTCGCCAGGCGGAAGGCGGCGATCCAGAGCAGGTGCAGTGGAATAATTGCGATGACCGAGGCGCAGAAGATGATCACGCGATAGACAGTGCGTATCCGCAGTTTATATACAAGCAGCAGGGTGATCAAAAAGATCATTGCCATGCCCGCATAGCCCCACAGCAGCAGGGCTGGCGCGTCTCCCCATACGGCGAGAGCAGGCTTAAACTTCCACAGTACCATGGAATAGATGCTGGCGAAGGCCTCGTTGAGGCAGGCATAGGATGCCATGAAGACCATGGACAGCAGTATCACCCATACCCTGCGTTTGCCCCCGATCAGGTCGCCACCGGTTATAACCTCAGAGAAGGTCAGTGCCAGATAGATCGTGTAGGACCAGAAGACCATCATAATCAGAGGGGCGGCGCCCGCCCAGAGGTGAAACGTCAGTGGGCTGTATGAGTAAAGGTTGAGGGCCGCGACCTGCGCGACCACGTTTTCACGCACAAGGCCCAGCAAAGCGCCTCCCAGGAAGAACATCCAGGTGAAGGCAGCGCCTCGTGTCGCCGCGCTGTGCCAGATGAGCAGCCCGGTGAGGGCAAGTGCGATCAGTTCGAGGGCCAGGAAGGTGTCCATCTACTTTTGACCTGCCGGGCCTTTCGATATCAGCCTTACAACGATATAGGCGATAATGAAAAGACCGGTGGGGATAATCGAGGGGAGCAGGTCCAGCCTGTCGCGGATGACCTCGATGCCACTATAGATGATCCAGAAAACGAGCAGGACGATAAAAGGTATCTCGCGGACAAAGAAATTCGGCCTTTTATCTTTTTCGTTCATAAGATATCAGGCGCAGTCTATTTGCTTTTAATGCAGGTGTCAACGATGATTTCAGTCTGTGCCGATCATGACGCTGCTGGCCTTGATGATGGCGTAGACCTTCTTGTTCTTGGCCAGCTTCAGGTTTTTGCTGGACGTCTTGGTGATGATGGCGACGATCTCATCGCCGCCTGAAAGCACCATGGTGACCTCGTCATTGACCGCTCCCGTCTTGATTGACTTGACCTTGCCTTTAAGGACATTGCGGGCGCTGATTTTCATACTTCGCCTCCCTGACCATATTCCGGGTCACTATATTAATTTGCAGTAGCTTCCAGAATAGCTTTCCGTTCGCATTATACACCTGATTGACATATTTAAATAAGCCAC
>CAZDXZ010000113.1:0-4967 GCA_964509615.1 uncultured Dehalococcoidales bacterium | reverse complement strand
TGCAGGTGAAAGATATTTACGCCAGGCTTATGTCACAATCATCGTGATAACGGTTTTGCCCTGCTGAAAACGCAATGATATAATATCTCGCTTGTCCCGTCTAAGGGGCAAAGAACTGTAAATGTGATCATTCCTCGGTAGCTCAACGGTAGAGCGGGCGGCTGTTAACCGCTAGGTCGTAGGTTCGAATCCTACCCGAGGAGCCAAATCCTCTTCGTAAAACCCCTATTATCTATTTCAGATCCCTGCTTTCTGCGACCGAAATGGTCCTCGCTTGATTTTGAACAGGGGGTGATGCTCAGTTCATTTTGAATTCTTTGACGGCCTCGAACATTGCCACAATATTCTCCGGCGGAACATCAGGCAGGATATTGTGTATCGGATTGAAGACGAAACCGCCGCCTTTCGTGAATACTTCCAACCGGTATTTCACGTCCTTTTTAACATCCTCGACCGATCCCCTGTTAAGGATTGTACGTGTATCTACACCGCCACCCCAGAAGGTAACGTCCCCGCCGAATTCCCTTTTAAGGCGTTCAGGCTCCATTTAAGAGCAATTCGTCTGAACCGGATTCAAAATTTCATATCCCGCCTCGATTAAATCCGGAATCAACTTATAGATTGATCCACAGGAATGGAAAAAGGTATGCATGGGGCTGTGATTTTTCACATAGTCGCATAGCTGTTTTTGACGGGGTTTAAATAATTTCCGGTACAACCTCGGAGACATAAACGGGCCGCTGTCCATCCCGAGATCGTCTCCAAATCTAACGATATCCACTATATCTCCCACCGTCCGGCATACCTTTGACAGAGTCTGCATGTACTGCTCCATCAGTGCGTCAAAAAGCCTTTCCACTTCAGCCTGGTCGGTGGACATATCCACCAGGAAGTTATCAAATTTTCTCAGGAAGGTGCCCCATTCGAAAAAACTGCATCCGCAATTGATGAGCAGGGCTTTATCAGTCTTCGCTCTCAGGTTCAATACCTTTTCCCGCAGACCTGTCCAGAAACCTTCATCATCGATATGGTCCCATGGGGAAGGCGCCAGCGCAGACCAGATTACCTTGCTCATTGCGGCCGGCAAGTGACGGTAATCATCGGGATAGCCATCCTGGTAGGGGAACACCGTTTGATCAAAAAATGTGGCGCCCTTGGGCATTTTCCCGATCAACGTGCCATCCCGGTCATACGCAAAGAAGCTCTCATCCGCCTGTTTGACAGGTTTAAACCAGGCCGGATACTCTGCCTTACTGCCATCCGGCAGTGTTACCACTTCCCAGTTGTTGCGGTCTGTATTGTATGACCGGCCGACATCCAGGACATCGCCGCCAAACAAATCGATCACGTTGTCTTCTATCTGCGCAATCTGTTGCACCAGATCATAGACACGCGTTGAACCGCCGTTCATCCCCAGGTGCTTTTTTAAATTGTTATATGCTATTGCCGCTATGCCCGAACTCTGAGTCGACCCAAAATCCACGGGAACCCGGTCGGTCTCCCTGTGTGCTATCGCGGATAGAATATAGTCTCTTGATTTCATGCTTAACCTATAAATATCGCACTGTTTTGCCTGTTACCAGAGTCCTCTTCATTTTCCGGTAAGCGCCAGCACCCGAACAGGCGTACTCACAGTCATTTGAGGTAAATCCAGGGCCAGATCATCGCCCTCACGCCGGGACTGAACGGATTGACCGCTGGCGATATCCCTTGCGCTGCAATCAGCCATGGCAGCCAGGCCCTTTATCACTATCTCGCCCGTCTCCTGTCCATCCATGAGGAAAACATACAGTGCGTCACCTTTCTGCGTAAACCTGACACCACCCCCGTTCCTGAGCTCTCCCTCCGCCCTCACCCAGGTCTTCGTATCGTAAATGGCTTCTCCATTTACTTTCATCCAGGCGCCAAGGCCTTTCAGCAAATTGGCCTGGATCTCCGGGATGGTCCCGTCGGCCATGGGGCCAACATCCAGCATAAGGTTGCCGTTCTTGCTGACCGTGTCCACCAGCAGTCTGATCAGTGCGGGCAATGTGATATAATCGGCTTCTGTTTCCATACGGTTATAAGAGAAACTGTTGGCCGTGCCACGGTTGGATTCCCATTTTTTATCGCTCATCTGCTGGGAAGTCGCATATTCGGGCGTTGTGAAATCATAATGTGGGGGAAGAGGCTGTCTGCCTTCCCCTTTGGCCACCACTCTGGCGGCGTACGCGTTCACAAGGGCTCGCCCCAGACGGGTCCGCACAATTTTATGCACTATAAGCGGATTCTGCGCCCAGCGGTCGTTGACCACTCCGTCTGCAATCTTATTGTAAAAATAGGCGAACAGCGATAGCGGATTTGTGCCCGGCGGATATCCTATATCTCCCCACATTATCGATGGCTGGTAACGGTCAATCAGCTCAATCCAGTGGCTGTACTGGTATTCCGAGTACTTGCGGTCAATCGGACCAGCTTCGCTGTACAGGCCAGTGATATCAGTCATAGGTTTAGTGGTATATGATTGGTCCAGCAGACTCGAGTAATATAATCCCAGCTTGATGTCCCTGGCCCTCATGGCAGCTGCAAGTTCACCTACAATATCCCGCTCCGACTGATACCCGGGAATGCGATAGTTTGGTATCGAGCTCGGCCACATCAGGAACCCATCCATATGCTTGGTGACAAATACGATATAGCGTGCACCAGCTTCCTTGAACCGGTCGCCCCAATCTTCGGGGGACCATTTCGCTGAGGTTCTTTTAAATTCGGCTGCAAAGTCGTAGTAAGAGAAACTATCACCGTAGTTTTCGCGGTGATATTTCTGTACAGGGCTTCCGGGGATTCGCAGCGAATTAATGTACCACTCGGCATAAGGCATGTTAGGGAAATAGGATTTAAAACCCTCATGCATTAAAATCTCGGTCGATGTCCCGTGGCCGGTGGGAGCATAAGCCGGGATGGAATATAAACCCCAGTGGATCATTATTCCCAGCTTGGCGTTGTTAAACCAATCGGGGACACGATGTTGCCTTAGAGATTTCAAATTTGGTTCGTACCTCATCATCAAATTCACCTCGCGGCCATTATAGCATGCTGGAAAACGACTACGCATGTCCTGTACGCACTCAACATATGTTGGCTGTTCCATACCCGCAGTATACGTTGAACTTATTTACCGAGGACCCTCTGCATGAAAAAAGCATTCTGATCATATCCATCATTTACGACGCCCGCACTAATCATTTATACTGTGGGGAATAATGAGGTGAAGTATGGGAGACGGACGGCTATCTATTAGTACGAAGCTGGCATACGGTGTTTGTGATGCGGGAAATTGTCTTTTTGTCACATCAACAGCATTTGTACTGCTCAACTATCTGACCGATACCGTGGGACTGGGAGCAGCACTGGCAGGCATCGCGCTTATGGTCGGCCGCATCTGGGACGCTTTTTACGATCCCGTAATCGGATATATCTCGGACAGGACCGTGTCAAAGATGGGCAGACGCAGGCCTTTCATACTGGCCGGTGCAGTCCCGCTTTTCATATTCATGGTTATTATGTTCACAAACCCTGCGCTGATCGCGGGTTCGGGTATCAGCCAGACTACGCTTTTTATCTATGCCATGGTAGTCTATTTATTACTGTGCACAGCTTACTCGACAGTTAGCATTCCCTACACATCATTGGCCCCTGAACTGACTACCGACTATCATGAGAGGACTTCCCTGAACGGTTATCGTTCCGGCTTTGCCGTGATAGGGACGATTCTGGGAGCGGGTTTAGCCCTGCCGATCGTTGCGCTGGCCCCCGACAGCAGCAGAGGGTTTGTTCTCATGGGCCTTATATTCGGCGTCGTCATGCTTGCGGCGGCGTTAACCACTATCTTCACCGTAAAAGAACCGGCCCAGCTCAAGCCTGCTAAGACGACGGGTTTTGTAAAGACGTACATAGATGTGTTTAAAAACAGGCCTTACGTGATCATCCTGGTCACGTATGTATTCAACGTCCTGGCCGTCACCATCGCAAGCGCCATAGTGATCTATTACTTCAAATATGTGCTTCTCGCAGAGAGCGCAACCACGTGGGCTATACTTGTATTTATCGGCGGCGCCCTGGTTTTTATACCCATCAGTGTCATATTAAGCAGACACGTGGGTAAGAAACTGGCTTACGGGACAGGCTTTTTGCTCATGGCGGCCGCCCTCATGGCGCTGTTCTTCTTTGGACACACCCAGGGCCTCACTTTTACGCTCGTGCTCATGGCTGTTGCCGGCGCCGGCTATGGATTCACATTTGCCCTGCCCTTTACGATTGTGGCCGACGCAATTGAATACGGCTATTTAAAGACCGGAGAGCGCCGTGAAGGAGCATTTTTCGGAGTCTGGACCTGGGGATTCAAAATGGGCCAGGCGCTGGCCATCTTTCTGATGGGTGTCATCCTCTCGGCGATGGGTTACATGGCCAACGTGATACCGCAACCGGAAGACGCCCAGATGGCAATCAGGCTTTTCGTGGGTCCTATTCCGGCGGGCATGTTCGTTATTGCAGGCATACTCCTTTACTTCTACCCGATAACTGAGAAACGCTATAAAGAGATACTTGGGCAGATCGCAGTGATGGAATCAACTAAAAACTGATCATGAGTCGATGCAATATTGCTCAAAATAATTGCTGGGAGAGCTGAATTATGGACCCCGTTGTTCTCACAAACCTGATACTCTGTGTCATCATACTCGGTATGGGCATCTGGGAATATTTCAGGACCAGATCGCGGGTGGAACTATACGTCGGTATCGCTTTCGGCCTGTTCGGCGTTTCACACCTGCTTAACTTGCTGGGATTGTCAGCGGGTCTGACCGTGCCGCTTATTATCATACGTACTCTGGCATACCTGCTCGTCATATTCGGTCTATATACAGCGATCGCCAGGAAGAAAAAACCGTCTTGAGCGAAATGTCAATAAATGTATTGCCGGCACTGTA
>CAZDXZ010000112.1:0-4998 GCA_964509615.1 uncultured Dehalococcoidales bacterium | reverse complement strand
GTGCCTGCCTTTCAGCTGCAGTATGACTTCATCCGGCGGCTGCTGCGGTTTGAACCGGCACTGGAGGTTTGCCAGCAGAGCGACCGGCAATGCGATCAGCGACAACAGGATAAATAACGTTCTATATGTGCGTTTTTGCGCAGCTTTCAAATGGCCTCCGATTTCCATAGCCGGATACCTCCGGGGAGCGGCAATCAAAATGACTCATGGCAGACTATATAATCGGTAAACGGTCGATTCCCTGGCTTTGACCGTCAACTGCAGCTATAAACCGCTGATCAATTGACTGATTCATTCTATGTTGAACCATAGGTTGTGTCAAAATATAAAGGACAACGAAGCTTAAGCGGAACAAGGCCTTTTGACGAACCGGCCGGCTTGCTTTACCCTATTATGGCTGTGAACGGGAGCGATATCGTCGAGCGCACGCTGCGCGAATGGACCGCGGGCAAAAGCAGAAAGGCGGCTATGCTTGAGGTCTTCCGCAGGATACGCGACATCCCCTACGGCGTGCTGCCCGAGCTGAACAGCCCCGTCGAATACCGGCGCATACTGGAAATCAACATGGGCTCCTGCACGCCCAAGCACCTGTTGATGTGCGACATGTACAGCAAGATGGGGCTGAACGTGCTGTACGCGGTTTTCCCCTACCGCTGGGCGGAGTTCGAGGAGCTCTACCCACCCGACCTCTGGAAACTGGCGCAGCAGATGGGCCCGGTCAACCATCTGGCCTGCAGGGTGGAGATCAACGGCAGATACGTTCTGGTGGATGCAACGGTGGACCCCGCCATCAGTATTATCGGCTTGCCCTTTACTGCAAGCTGGGATGGGGTGTCGGATACAACCCTGCCTGTATTGCCCGTGGGGGAAGAGGAGATTTACCACCCGTCGGAGGCCGACCTCATGCCGCCGCCCGACCTGGATGATAATGCCCTCGAGTTCTATGCAGGTTTGAACGCCTACTTCCAGAGGATACGCGATGGGCAAATTTGAGGCCGGCCTGGTTCTGCGCAATGCCAATGCTGTTACGCTGGACCCACGCCAGCCCACGGCCAGGACCATCTATATTCAGGGCACGCGCATCTCAGTGATAAGCGCCAGAGATATCGATCCTTGTCTGGCAGGACCGGCCCCGGTTATCGATTGCAGAGGCAGGACCGTCGTACCCGCCTTCCACGATGCGCACTGCCACGTGGCGGCCTATGCCGAAAGCCTGCTCAATATCGACCTCAGCCCCGCCTCGGTCAGATCGGTGGAAGATATCGTGAACAAGATAAAGTCGGCGGCAGCCACCGTCCCTCACGGCCAGTGGATCAGGGGCACGGGTTACAATGAATTTTACCTGGCCGAGAGAAGGCATCCCACACTGCATGACCTGGACCGCGCCACAACCGATCATCCCGTCAGACTGGATCACCGCAGCGGGCATGCGCACGTGCTCAACAGCAGAGGGCTGAGCATGGCGGGCATTACAGGGCAGAGCGAGGAGCCGCCGGGCGGAATGATCGAGCGCTACCTGGAAACCGGCGAGCCAAACGGCCTGCTCTTCGGAATGGGATCCTACCTGGCGAAGGTGGTCCCCCCGGCCGGAACAGCAGAACTGGAGGCGGCGGTTGCTCGAGCAGGCGAAGCGTTGCTGAGCATGGGCATTACCACGGTGCAGGATGCCACGCCCGGCAGCGACGCCGAACGATGGAGCAGCTTCCTCAACTGGAAAAGGCGCGGGCTCTTCCCGCTGCGCACCATACTGATGTTTGGAACCGACGAGACGGGCCATCCACCCACCGGACTGCCCCGCAACAATTATACTCTGGGGCTGCTCACAGGCGCGGTCAAGATCATGCTGGACGAGGTCAGGGGCTCACTGAATCCCACGCAGGAGGAACTGAACCGCCTGGTACTCGAGATACAGAAAAGCGGCAGACAGGCGGCCCTGCACGCCGTCGAAGAGACGACCGTGGACGCGGCGATAACGGCCCTGGAACATGCTGCGACAATACATCCCCTCAGAGACTGCCGCCACCGTCTGGAGCACTGCTCGATCAGCACGCAGGCGTCCGCCCGCAGACTATTTAAGCTGGGCGCAGTCGTGGTCACCAACCCGGCCTTCATCTATTACAGCGGCGAGCGCTATCTGGCCACGGTGCCGGGGGAGCAGCTGAGCCATCTCTACGCTATAAAAGACATGCTGAGGGCGGGTTTAAGGGTAGCGGCGGGATCCGATACGCCGGTGTCCGGTCCCGACCCCCTCAAGGGCATTTATGCCGCCGTGACCCGCCGCGCTGAAAACGGGAAGGCCGTCGCGGCTTCCCAGGCCGTTTCAGCGCTTGAGGCCATTGCATTGTATACCGCCGGCGCTGCTTACTCATGCTTTCTGGAAAAAGATCTGGGCAGTATTGCCAAAGGAAAAATTGCAGATCTGGTGATGTTGAACGCGGATCCAGCAAGCGCAGATTATGAGGAACTGAAAGACATCAGCGTCGAAATGACCGTCATGAACGGCGAAATAGTTTACGGCAGGATCGATTAGCCGATAATACCCTGCGAAACCAGCCCGTTGAAATGTTCCTCATCCATTCCCAGCAGGTCGATAAAGATACGGCGGTTATCGGCGCCAAGCAGTGGAGCGGCCGACCTGAAACTTGCCGGCGTGTCGCTCATCCTGACGGGATTGCCGTCTGCGCATATTTTGCCCAGGTAGGGATGCTGCAGATCGATGAAAAACCCGCGCTTACTGAGCTGCGGGTCCGCGGCCAGGTCTGAGGCATCGTTGACGGCTGCGGCGGGCACACCCGCCTCCTGCAATAGCTGCATGACTTCCCGGCTGGTCCTGGTGCGCGTCCATTCGCCGATCCGACTATCTAATTCTTCGGCATTCCCGCAGCGGGCAGCAAGGTCGGAGAACCTGTCCTGCCCGGTCCAGGCAGGTTCGCCCATGGCGCGGCACAGCGCCCGCCACTCCTCTTCGTCATGCACCGCGATCACGCACCAGCGGTCGTCGCCGCTGCAGGGATAACATCCATACGGCGCTAAAGGCTCCCGGGAAGGGTTATTGCCCTGAGGTCGAGCCGCGCTGCCGCCGAGCGAGAGATGTATCAGCTCGGGAGCGAGGGTGCTGCAGGCGGCCTCCAGCTCGGATATCTCGATATACGCGCCGCTTCCGATTGCGTCCCTGCGGCGCAGGGCGGAGAGGGCCGCCAGTGCGGCGTGAAGGCCGGAGATGTGGTCTGCCAGGGCGAACCCGATGCCGCAGGGCCTGCCCTCCCGGTAAGAAGTCAGGCCGGTCAGGCCGGAGAGCGCATGCACGGTGGATCCCAGCGCGGCGTAGCCCTCCCAGGGTCCTCCGCGTCCGAATCCCGACAGGCTGACCATGACGAGCTTCGGGTTCACCTTTTTCAGTTGCTCGTAATCGAGGCCCCAGTTGCGCATCACGCGCGGAGTAAAGTTCTCCATAACAACATCGCACTTCCCGGCCAGATCGGTCACGATGCGCCGGGCCTCGGGCTTTGACAGGTTGAGCGTTATGCCCAGCTTGTTGCGGTTCCAGGCGGAGAAATACGCGGTCTGATTATCCTCGGCCCCGGTGGCGGTTTGCCGGGATTGAACCTTTATGACCTCCGCACCGAAGTCGGCCAGCAGGCGCGTGGCATAGGGCCCGGCCAGCATCCAGGTGAAATCCAGTACACGTATACCCTGCAGGGGCATACCTTCAGCTGCGCCCGCAGCTGGCGGGTTTGAAGACCCATTCCCCTGTTGTTCCTTATTACCTTGCAGGGGCGCACCCTCAGGCGAGCCCACAGCGGGCGGGTTTAAAAACCCGCCCATACATAATTGATGTAGAACCGGCCGGGGCGCTTGGAATCCATGCCCCGCAAGAGGGTGCGAGGCCGGCACGAAGAACTTTCTGGCCTGCAGCTGGGTGTTGTGCAGGACGTCCGCGATCGAGCCGACCGGCGCCCAGGGGAAGCGCATGTCCTGTCCCAGCCAGAAAAGCTCATCCGTGTCATGCTGGCAGGTCCAGAAGGTCAGCACCTCCTGGATATCCTCTATATGCAACCTGCGATAGTCCTCATCCCGCCAGGCAGGCTGTCCCAGCCCAGCGGCCATATCGCGCTGTCCGAGCAGCTCAACCAGTGTGTCCCACTCGCGGTTGAAGGTCAGCAGGATATAGCCGTCCCGGCAGGGGAACAAATCGGCCGCAGCGTTCCACTGCAGACTACCTGATCGGCGAGCGACGACCTTATCATGGAAATACTGCACCGTGACGTGCTCGAGCGCGGCGGCTGCGGCCTCCTGCAGCGAGATGTCTATATGCTGACCTCTGCCAGTATGTTCCCTCTGACGCAGGGCGATCAACACTCCGCAGGCGGCGAAGAGCGAGGCCAGACGATAGGGCTGGTCGCCGCAGGGCTGCAGAGGCTGCCTGCCGGGCAATCCGCAGGAATACATTTGACCCCCCGCAGCCGAGGCCACCAGTCCGCAAGATTTATAGCCACTGTAAGGCCCCGTCTGGCCGAAGCCCGTGATGGAGGCTATAATCAGCGCTGGATTGATCCGGCGCAATGCTTCGTATGCGAGACCGGCCTCGTCAAGGCCGCCGGGCGGGCAGGACTCGACCACTATATCGCAGGACTGTACGAGCTGAAGCAGGCGCTCCCGGTCCGGCTGAACGTTTATATTAAAGGTACGGCCCGATTTGCCGGCATTGTCATACCAGAAGGAGAGGCTGCGGTCGAGCCCGGGCTCACCGGACAGGAAAGGCCCCGACCTGCGAGCAACGCTTCCTTCCGGCGTCTCGGCCAGCAGGACCTCCGCCCCCAGGTCGGAGAGCAGCCTGCCGCAGAACCCCGTCCAGCGTCCCGAAAGCTCGAGAACGCGTATCCCCGACAGCGGCTGTCCGCAGGCACATGCATCCGACATAGCGCCCTAATTATTACATTGCGCATTGATCGGAGCAAACAGGCTGAATATCATACATCATTATATAAATCTATAATG
>CAZDXZ010000111.1:0-5074 GCA_964509615.1 uncultured Dehalococcoidales bacterium | reverse complement strand
GAAGAGGTCGCCGTCTACGACCCGCAGGTCGAACACATAAGGCTCGACAGTATGGTAAGCCTGGGCCAGGCGGTCGTCGATGCCGTATGCGCCAATACGCCGGGTATACTCTGCGAGGGCAGCATATCCCGCGGCACATCCACCTTCGAAATCGCTGTCAGCGGCGGCGGACGCGCATCGTGCCGGCGCACCAATTTCAGCATCAGCATGGACGGCATGCTGGTCAGGGACGGCGACATACTGTATGTCGGCGACATCCGCAGCTCCTGCCGTCCCATCACCGATGCCGGGCCGGTTGCGGGAGAGATCATCCGGCAGCTCGACCTGGCCAGAAATAACGCCTCCATCGGTTCGGGTGTTATGCCGGTGATTTTCACGCCCTTCGGCGTGGCAGGCTCGCTGCTGGCCCCGCTCATATCAGCTTTCAACGGCAAGACCGTGCTGGACGGCGCCTCTCCACTTAAAGAAAAAAAGGGCGCGGTTATCTTCGACAGCAGACTATGTTTATTCGATGATCCCACCATATCCTACCAGCCGGGAAGCACGCCATTCGACGACGAGGGGATGCCGGCAAGGCGCAACGCTCTCATCGACCACGGGAAGGTGGCCCAATTCTATTACGACCTGCATACGGCGGCGCTGGCCGGTTCATCGAGCACGGGCAACGGCGGCCGTAGCGGCGGGATGCCCTCCCCCTCGGTGCATGCGCTGGTAATCGAGGGAGGGAAGACTTCCCCCGCCGATATGATTAAGGATATGAAAGAGGGGTTGATCATCGAGCAGATGATGGGCGCCGAACAGGGAAATATACTCAACGGGGATTTCAGCGGCAACGTGCTGCTGGGTTTTAAGGTTGAAAAAGGCGAGATCACGGGCAGGGTCAAGGACACCATGGTATCCGGCAACGTATACCAGCTTTTGAAGGAGGTCCTGGCCATTGGCAACGACGGCCGCTGGATAGCCGGCTATGTGAACACACCGAGCATCTACTGCCCCTCCATCTCAGTTGCTGCAAAATAAACATGAAGAAGCTGGTCAATTTTCGCAAAGAGCCGAAGGGCCGCGCCTGCGACCTGGTGGCGGCATGGCCTGGCATCGGCAACCTGTCCCTTATAGTGACCCGCTACCTCAGGGAGAAGCTGCGCGCCGAGGAGATAGGGGAGATAGAGCCCTTCACATTCTTCGATCCCATCGGTGTGATGGTCAAGGACAACGTCGTTGAAACTCCCCAGTTCCCCGAGGGTAAGTTTTACTACTGGCACAACGCTCCCGGTAAAAAAGACATACTCTTTTTCATCAGCGACGAGCAGCCGGCATATAAAGGCTATGACCTGGCCAACTTCATTCTCGATGTAGCCAGGAAATTCAAAGTCCAGCGCATCTACACCTTCGCTGCCGCCATCGCCAAAATCCACCACACCGAGCAGCCCAGGGTATGGGCGGTGGCCACCGATCAGTCACTGGTAACCTACCTAAAGAAGTTCGATGTCGTGCTGCGCGGCCGCCTTCAGATCGCCGGACTTAACGGACTTCTACTGGGAGTTGCCAGAGAGCGCTCCATGCAGGGCATCTGCCTGCTGGGGGAGGTCCCCTCGTATACCACGCGCATACCCAATCCTAAAGCTTCGCTGGCCGTATTAAAGGTATTGCTTCAGGTGCTTGGGGTGGAGATAGACCTCAGCGAGATGGCCAAAATAGCTGAGGAATCGGACCAGCAGATGAAACGCCTGGCCGCCCAGGCGATGGGTGAATATATCGACCGCTACACGCGTCCTGTCTGGCCACCCCCCGAGGACGAGGGCGAATTCGAGGACGAAGAGGAAGAGGAGGAGGAATGAATGAGTCGCAGCTGCCGCTGAGCGAGATCATCGCTAAGACCCTGTTTTCCGGCGATGATATAAAGCACGCCGACCTGGTCCGGCTGTCCGATTTGAACGACGACGAGCTTACCCAGTTCCAAAGGGCCTGGAACAGCGCGCACCTGGAGAGGCGCTCTCTACTCATATCGAAGCTGTGCAGCCTGGGTGAGGACGACGCCAGGCTGGATTTTACCCGCATTTTCAAGTTCTGCCTGGATGACGTCGATCCCGGCATACGCATCAAGGCACTGGAAGGGCTGGAGCTGGAAGACAAGTATAATTTCGCCCTGCCCGTGATCAAAACACTTAAAATGGATGAGTCGCAGGATGTTAGGGAGGCTGCTGTCCGTGTAATGGGTAAATTCGCCCTCATGGCCGAGCTGGGAGAGATCCCTTCGGCCGTGGGTGATGATATATTCGATGCCCTGCTCGGCGTGCTGGAGAACCCTTCCGAACCCGATTCGCTGCGAAGCCGGGCGCTGGAGTCCATCTCCCCCTTCCGCCAGGAGCCCGTGGCAAGCTACATCGATGATTTCTACTTCAGCGATAACCCGGCTTTCAAGCTCAGCGCCATCTATGCCATGGGCCGCAATTGCGATTCCCGCTGGCTGGACTACCTCAACGAGGAGCTTCACAGCGTCAACGCGCAGTTCCGGTATGAGGCGGTGCGGTCCTGCGGCGAGATGGAAGACGAGGCCACCGTCCCCGCTCTGCTCGACCTGTTGAACGACGCCGATCACGAAGTGCAGGAAGCCGCCATCGCGGCCCTGGGCAAAATCGGCGGCCAGCAAGCCAGAAGCGCGCTCAACCGGCTGAAGAATTCACCCGAAAACAGGATCAAAGAAGCGGCCGCGGCCGCGCTGACAGAGCTTGAGATTTGCCAGGATCCACTATCTTCGAGTTCCTGAAACGGCAGGCCGTGCTCACAGGGAATAAGGTCCTGCTCCGGCCGCGCCATCCGAAGGATGCGGCGGTCGAGTACAGATGGCGTGTCGATAGTGAGCTGTGCCGCCTTGACGCCACCGAACCTATCACTTGCATCTTCGATGAATTCCAGCTGAGCTATAACGTCGAGCTGCAATACCCCGGCCTGACCCATACCCTGGCCATCGATACGCTGGAGCATGTCCATATCGGCAGCTGCAGCCTCTTCAATTTTAATCTGACCGCAAATTCAGCCGAGATCGGGATAATGATCGGCGACAAGCTGTACTGGGGACGCGGATACGGTGAGGACGCATTAAAGGCTTTTATGCTCGATATTTTCCAGGCTTCGGATCTGCACAGCCTGGTGCTGCGCACGCTGGACTGGAACGTGCGGGCCCGCACCTGCTTCGAGAAATGCGGCTTCGTGATACGCGGGGACATGGTGCGCGGAGAGCACCGTTTCATCATAATGCAGGCGGAGCGGGAAGCGGTGCTGAATAAAGATCAGTGAACCGCAATGGGCGAGGCATCGGTTATGATTCTGCGCGCCCGGCTCAGTTTGCGGCGCAACCTCAGCGGCAGCGAGAAAAGACCGCGGTGGGCGATCCCGTCATAAGAACGCAGCCGGCCGTTGACCCTGTCGGATATCCTTTTGTTTATCTCCCGGGGAGAGAGGCGCACCGGGTCCAGCGAGTCCGATGCCGTGTGAAATCCCCACAGGTCGACGAAGGAAGGCACGTAGACCTGGTAGGGACGTACGATCTTGAAGATGCTCTTTAAAGTGCCGTTGATGGCCACGAAGTTATCCAGGTTGATCCAGCCCGACTGGCCTGACTGCACCACCATGATGCCTCCCGGCCTCAGCCTGTCTTTGACAAGGCCGTAGAATTCCTGCGTGTAGAGCATACGGGCCGGGCCCTCTTCCACCGGGTCGGCCAGGTCGATTACAGCGACATCGAAACGTTCTTTTGTCTCAGCGATGTATTTCCTGGCATCGTCATGCAGCACAACGGCCCTTTTATCGTCGAAGGCGCCCTGGTGGAAGGTCGGCAGGTATTTGCGGCACAGCCTGACCACCTCGCCGTCTATGTCCACCATCACCGCCCTGCGCACCGTCGTGTGTTTCAGCACATCCCGCAGTGTCGCCCCCTCTCCGCCGCCGGCGATGAATACGCTCTTCGGATCGGGGTGCGCCAGCATGGCCGGGTGGACCAGGGATTCATGGTAGATAAACTCGTCTTTTTCTCCGGACTGTATCTTGCCGTCCAGCACCAGGCAGATTCCGAAGGTGTGGGTCTCGGATATCTGGGCATACTGAAAGCGGGTTTTCCTGTCGTGCAGCACCCGCTTCACTCCATGGATCTGCACCAGGTCGCCGGACAGCTCATCGATGAGCCACTTTTTGCTGTCGAAATAGTCCGGCCTGGTCATCTACCGTCCTGCAGCCGCCGGGCTCTCCGTCAGGAGGCCCCGCTTCAACTCGATATAAGATGTGGATTTGGCCTTCAGTTTCTCCGCCAGGGGTTTGACGGCCCTGACCGGCTGGATGACCTCGCCGCAGGTGAAAACGTCCACGGCGGCGTAGCGGAACTCCGGCCAGGTGTGGACTGAGATGTGCGATTCGGCGATGATGACGACGCCGCTGATGCCCTGCGGCGAAAACTGGTAAAAGGAATCCTTGATCACCGTCGCCCCGATGGATGACGCCACGGAACTGAGAGCCTCCCGCAGGTACTCCATGTTGTCGAGGAGCTCTGCGTCGCAGTCTTTCAGTTCCAGCAGCAAATGTTTTCCCAGGGCAAGCAAGCGATTTTCCTCCTTAACACAGTGTTACGTAAATATCCAAATGGCTAATATTTTGTCAAAACAGAGTGTAATTTTATATTTTATGTTGACTTATTTCAAGAAATAACTTAAGCTGGGCTATTGACAAAGTCTTTTTGACCTTGTAAAATTCGTTCAAATTCACTATTTAAGGAGGCGTATGCCGTGAGGAGAATTTTTGGAACCCTCGTAGCACTCGTAGTGGCTTTATCTTTAGTTTTGATACCGGCCACTGTCTCAGCCGATCTCGGCAAATGCACGGGTTGGGACAAAGTAAAATGGGAAAATAACCAGAATTCCTGGAAGCTATATCTCCAGCACTGGGGAAGGACGCCCACGAGCGCCATGTCCAGGCTTGCTGGTCTGTGCGGCCCGGATAAGCTTTGTTCCGGCGTGTGCAACACATCCAAATGTCCCAAGCCCACGGGCTGCGACATCAACGAATGCCTGGGTGGCTGCAGCAA
>CAZDXZ010000110.1:0-5112 GCA_964509615.1 uncultured Dehalococcoidales bacterium | reverse complement strand
CTTTTATCTTTGCCATTTTATCTATCTCCTTCCTCGCTTAATCATGTTCCAGGATACAGACAGCGGTGTATTGCGCGATGGTGCTGCCCGTCCCGTGCACGAGCGCGGTCTTTTTCTTGCGCTTGATCAGCTCATTGCGCGCCGACCATGCAGACATGACATTGCTGGCGCCTACGGCATGGCCGCAGTAGATCAGGCCGCCGCAGGGATTGACCAGATACTCTCCGCCCGGAAGCATCAGGCCGTCATCGATAAGGGCATCGGCATTTCCGCGCGGCACCAGGTCGAACTCGGACATGGTGATCTCGAGCTGGTGTACAAAGGCATCGTGCAGTTCGACGATGTCGATGGCCTTGAGCGGGTTCTTGATGCCCGCCATTTTATATGCCCGATGCGAAGCAAGGTAGTCGGACATGATGCGCGGCATGACCTTCTGTTTCTTGCCCGCGAAGGAGTGCTCATTGGCCTCACCCACGCCTGTTATCCAGATTACCGGCTTGCCTGTGTTCCTGGAGATCGCTTTGGCGGTGTCCTCTTCAGCCAGGATCAGCGCTGCGGCGCCCTCGGTATAAACACATATCTCCAGCTCCTTGAAGGGATAGACGATTAATCGGGAATTCATGACCTCCTCAGGCGTGACCTGGTCATGCTGGCGCTGGGCGTACTTGTTGTCTTTGGCGTACTGGCTGAGCACGGACGATATCTTGGCGGTAACCTTGGGTTTAAGGTCTTTGGGGTGCTCGTCCATGTAGGCCAGCACAACCTCGGCATAGCTGTCGGCCGCCGTCCATCCCAACTGCTGCTCGAAGAAGCTGTCGCCCGACCAGCCGATGGTCTTGATCACCTCGGGAGTTGCGGACATGGAGAGAAAGTCGAAGCAATCAGTGCATTTCTCCACGCCCAGAACCAGGGCGGTTTTGAACCTGCCGGCGGCAAGGTAGGCGTGCGCCGCGGAGATGGTGTAAGCGCCGGTGGCGCCTCCCGTGCTGACGCGCATACCGAATTTGTCCTGCATGCCGATTATACCCTGCAGCGGATGCTCGGGAATGCAGGTCCGTTCAAAGATATCGTTATAGATAGCATAGAAAACGGCATCTACATCCTTAATAGGAATCTTGGCATCCTTAACCACCTCTCTGGTGGCCATCTGCGCAAGCTCGTAATAGGTCTTCTCGTTCCACTTGGCTTTGAAGGGCGTAACAGCCGCACCGACAATGCCAACCCTTTTGGACATGGTGCTACCTCCTTATGTTGAAAATTAACATATTCTATCGGAGTCTGATTGATTATTCAATTAATAAGGCGTCGGGTCTGCATTAAGACCTGTCACTTCGTGCTCTGCGTGCAGGAGAACTGCACCTTGGCGGTGTAGCTGCTGCAGATATTATCATCCGTGGGCGGAACGAATGTGGTTTCGGATGAGCTGCCCCCCGCGCTGCCGGCGCAGGCTGCAAATGCCGCCCCCAGACCCTTAATGATCTCGATCAGCATATGGCTGCGAAGAGGCCCGGTCAAAGTCAGGGTCACGCTCTCGCCGGCAGGCTTGGCCGGCAGCGCTGTGGAAGTGAACTTGCCCCAGTACTTCAGATCGATCGGGATCGACTTGCCCTCACTTGTGTAGTTGGCTACAGCATCAATCGAATAGGTCCCTGAGATGGATCCATTGACCACGGTACCGGCGAAGTTTACTTTAGCCGTGCAGGGTATGGTCGTCTCGTCGGATTGCATATTGAATGATATGCTCTGATCTGCCGCTGCTTTGTTGTTGGCTACTGTGATTGTCACCCTGGAAAGGACGGGTTTGAGGAAAACATTGGCAAACTGGCTGGGATTCTCCATCATGCATGTCCCAGTTCCCTCGATCACCAGGCCGTTATCGAGCGTAAACCCGGTCATGGTAGTGAACTGGAACTCGGCATCAGCCTGCAGTTGCTGGTTTTTAACTTTCCACGAGGCTGTGACCTTGACCACATAGTCCTTTGGCTCTTTCTCGGTTTTAATCGAAGGCCGCTTGTCCTTTTTGCCTTTGGCGAACTGCTTGCCGTTTACGTACCAGGTATAGTCCGCGTCGGAAGGTATGTTTGTGGGTACGACCGAGAACGAGTAGTTCTTTTCCGGCAGGCCCTGGCCTTTGGACAAATCGGATGGAGGCGTGATAGACACAGAGGGCGCATCCTCCACTTTCAGGCTGATAGTATCTTCCAGCCAGTCCTTGCCCTGTTTGCCCTTGATCCAGCGGCCATCACCGTCAGTTGCCCTGACGATTATTCTGAAGGACCATTGCCCCGGTTTATCGATCGTATAGGAAAGGGCCTCATCCGTAGGCCAGGCAATTTCAGTGCCTTCCCTGGTTACGGTCCATGAATAGCGGGGGGACATAGAAATATCCTCCGGCATGTTGTACAGCCTGGCTGACAGATTGATCTTGTCTCCGATCTTGGCTGAAGAGGGCCGCGGTTCGATCTTGACGTATGGCTGAGCGACAACTGTGTACTCAAGCGAGGCATTGCCGAGCGACTTCTTGCTGGCCTTGTCCACAGCTTTGACCGTCACCTGGTAGGTGCCCGGCTTGCTGTAAGTGTGCGATGCTTTGACATCACTGGAGCCGGTGCTGATGCCGCCCTCCTGTTTGCCGAAGTCCCAGGTAAAGCCTGCAGTGGCTGGTATCCCCTCGCCGGATATGCCGAAGCGGGTGGGTGCGCCGGCATTGCCCGGATTCGGATCAGCGGTGATCTGGAAACCCGCCGCCACGTTAAAGGTTACCGACCCGGTCACGCTGCCCGGACTGCCCTCCGGCACGGGCCACTCGGCTTTGGCTTTAACCTGGTAGTTCCCGGGCTGCTCGAATTTGTGGGAGGCACCGCTTTTTTCGCCCTCGATCTCTTTACTGCCGACGTACCAATAGTACTCTGCACCGCCGGGTATGTACTTGGTTTCCGGCCCCAAAGTAAAGGTGTAGGAGGTCCCGGCAAGGCCCTTTTCACCCGCATCCAGGGGCGATACAACGGTCAGGACAGGAGTGCCAATATTGAAAACGTATTTTTCGGACTCTATCGATCGCAGCAGGCTCCACGAAGCCTTGACGCTGATAGTATGCCCTCCACCCTTCCAGAACCTGTGACCAAGAGACTTCCGGTCTGTATCCTGCGCGTCGCCGTCTACCGTCCATGTATACTTGGCTGAAGACGGAATGCCCGAACTGACTGCTTCGAATGTATATAGCTCTCCCAGGGTTCCCATCTCGCCTCCGGGCAGATCGGGACCTTTCACCTTGAGCGACGGTATATCTCCCACGTTGATATCAAACGTGTTCGGTCCGCCGCCGAACTTGGTCACGAGTATGTACAGCGCATCGCCTTCGTTGAGATCGACCTGGCAGATGGGCTTGGGCCAGTTATCCTTTTCTTTATCCCAGGTCCCGACAACTACGAGGTTTCCGGCAGTGCGCATATCGTTTTTCAGCTTGCAAACATCAACCCAGCAATACTCGGGCTGGACTTGCGGGGCAATCTGCCGCAGGTCGACCACTAAAGTCCGCTTCCCGCTGTCCGCGTCGATTGATGGTTTGATGCCGATGTAATCTGCGGTCATGCCATGTCCCAGGTTGACGGCCAGAAGCTGCATGGTCATATCGAGCGGGCGGTCCTCCGTCTGCAAGGACCCCTTGTATGGGCCGCTCTCATCGAAAACAACCGATTTGACCCATTCATGGTACATTGCGTACAGGCCGAGCTTGCCCGGGGTTTTCCCTTTCAGATATTCATCCAGCGCCAGTTTGGTGCGGTAAGACGAATCAACCACGCCGAACAGGTCCGAAAAAGATATTACCTGCTTTGCCAGGAAATCGAAGAAATATGCTACTTTATACGGGTGGTTTTCGTCGGGATTCCCATCCGAGAAGAAGTCTTCCCTGAAGAAATCAAGGTCGATGCTGTGATTGGTGGGCTGGTCGTATCCCTTGACGATTTTAAAGGCGGCATAGTCCGCTGTGGACTCATACCACCACAGGCTCTCGGGGATGATCAGGCCGAAAACCGCACCGGGCTGCCTGACCAGTGCGTAATGGTCCATACTCTGCACGGCGTGAAAAAGCTCATGCGCCATTGTCACGGCCAGGCCGGTCATACCGCAGCTCGCATTGGTATGCACGTTGATATGCCCGATCCAGCCGCTCTGCGAGGATGCTTTTTCCCCCGGGTCTATGATCGCCATCAGCTGTTTGCCTTTCTCCCATTGCTGTTCTGTCTGTTCCCCTACCGGGGTGGCGAAGGGCGCAGCGGATGTGTCCGTATTCGGTGAAGTCTTTTCGCTCACGAGTATATCGGGATTAAGTTCCTTGCCCAATTTGTCCCGATAGGCAACACGGGCCCGCTCGAGCGACACTCCGGTGTCCACTGCGTATTTAGGATACTTGCTGTAGGTACTGTAGATTCCCTGGTCGAGGCAGCCCTGAAAATCCGCCAGAGGGTTCTTCACCTGAGTTCCCCCGCTTGACTGTGCCAGACTATTATATTTTTTAATCAGCTCACTCAGCTGTATCTTTTCCTCAGGGGTTATATTGTCGGCAGTCCTCTTATTTTTTAGGGCCCGCATCAGGTCTTCCTCTTTTTGCGTCCAGGCTGAAGCTGCGAAATCCGTATCCCAGTAGCGGACGTCGAACTTGCCGTACTGGAACAATTTGGATGAGCCTCCGTACCACCACCACCTCCATATGCTGGCATGCGGCGTGCTGACAACGACCTTGCGGCGCGACTGGTCGGCGCTGGCCGGCATATCAATCCATGTCTTGCCGTCGGAGTCCAGATATGAGGCGCCGAATTCCGGTTGTCCCGACGTCTGCGACTCGATTTGAGCAGGATCGTAGGCAAATTCAAGTGTCAGGGGCTTGTCGAAGGTGGCGCTGCCCGTAAAACTGATGCTGTATATGCCGACGTCATTGCGTTCCGAATAGTCCCAGCCGGGCGCACCCGCAACAGACGATATGGTCACAGAGTCCTGCTGCTTTAAAGCTCCGCCGGGCACCGTAACCGCGACCTTATCTTCATACTTGACCGTCTGGTCGGTATTCGAGGGCTGAAGAGTCTGAGTGACCAGGGCAGTGGTTTGATAGGT
>CAZDXZ010000109.1:0-5215 GCA_964509615.1 uncultured Dehalococcoidales bacterium | reverse complement strand
TGATTCACGAAGGCAAAGCCTTTGTAACATCAACTTTTAACAATACTATCATTACTCTTACGGACGCCAAGGGAGGCGTCATATCCTGGGGCAGTTCGGGCACAGCCGGATTTAAAGGGTCCCGCAAGGGCACCCCTTACGCAGCGCAGATGGCTGCACAGGGAGCTGCCGCCAAGGCCAAGGAACATGGCCTGCGCCAGGTTGAGGTCTTTGTGCGCGGGCCTGGCAGCGGAAGGGAAGCCGCTATCAGGGCAATCCAAGCTTCGGGCATTGTTGTATCAGGGATACGGGACGTAACGCCCGTGCCGCACAATGGATGCAGGCCCAGAAAGAAAAGGCGAGTATAAAAAATGGCGAGATATACAGAAGCTTATTGTCGTTTATGCCGTCGCACGGGCACCAAGCTCATGCTCAAGGGCGAGAGGTGTTTTACCGAGAAATGTGCTCTTGAGCGCAGGGATACACCCCCGGGCCCCCACGCGTCGGGCAGGAAGCGCCGTCCCAAGGTATCTGAGCGCGGCCTTCAACTGATGGAAAAACAGAAGGCCAAGTATACATACGGCACGTTTGAGCGCCAGTTCCGCCGCTTCTTCCAAGAAGCATCGCGGGCGCAGGGAATAACCGGCGATAACCTGCTGACGCTGCTGGAAAGGCGTCTGGATAATGTTATTTTCCGGCTGGGATTCGCCGATTCCCGCAGCCAGGCCAGGCAGATCGTGCGCCACGGGCACATCAAGCTAAACGGGCGCAGGACCGACGTCCCCTCCTGCCTGGTCAAAACCGGTGATGTACTCGAGTGGCGCAAGGAGAGCACCAAGAGCGAGTACTACAAGACGCTGGTGGAAAAAGTCGAGGATAAGGACGTCCCGACATGGTTGTCGCTCGAAAAAGAGAATATGACTGGCCGCGTTGTATCACTTCCGGCCGCCGGTGATATAAAAACGAATTTCAACGAGAAAGCGATCGTGGAATTCTATTCACGATAGGAGGATTTTTGGTTCAATTAACTTTGCCAAAAATTGAATGTACCGAATACAGCGAGAATTACGGTAAGTTCGTTGCCGAGCCGCTGGAGAAAGGCTTTGGCGTAATACTGGGCAACAGCATACGGCGCGTGCTCCTCAGTTCTCTGCGCGGCGCGGCTATTACCTCCGTTCTGATCGAAGGTATCACCCAGGAGTTCAGCACCATCCCCAATATGAAAGAGGATGTGACCGAGTTCCTCATGAATGTGCGTGACGTGCGCATTAAACTGCTTTCCGAGTCCGTTGAAATGGGCAAGATGACGCTGAAAGTCAAGGGGAAGGCTGATCTGAAGGCCGGCGATATAATGATCGAGAACCCGACTGAGTTCGAAATTGTGAACCCCGGCCTCTACCTGGCTACCCTCGATTCAGCCGATGCTAAACTGGATATTGAGTTCACCGTTAAGGCAGGCAAGGGATACCAGCCGGCCGGGACGGGCGACAGCGTGGGCATTATCGTGACCAGCGAGGGTACCAGCAAGGAGATGTCCATCGACGCGATTTTCTCGCCTGTTACACGTGCCAACTACTCCGTTGAGAGCAGCGGACCCGGCCAGGGAGCGGGCAAGGAAAGGCTGATTCTGGAGATCTGGACCGACAGCACGGTGGACCCGATCGGGGCCCTGTCTGAAAGCGTGGCGGTACTGATCGAGCAGTTCAATTGCTTCACCGGCCTGGCTAGGACCATCGCGGATAAGGAAGAAAGCGAGGCCTGGCAGAAGTCGATACCGGCGGACGTTTACAATATGCCGCTGGAAAAACTGAACCTGTCGACACATACATATAACAGCTTGCGGAGGGGCGGCATAACCATGACCGGCCAGCTGCTGGAGAAAGGCCTTGACGGCCTGATGGCACTGGGCGGATTCGGCGTTAAATCGAGGGAGGAAGTTGAGGTTGTATTAAAAGACCTCGGAGTTGAGTCGCAGGGGACCCCCGATGAAAAAGATAAAAAGAAGAAGCGCGCCAAGAGCGCCGACACTGAAGGTGACAGCGAATGAGACACAGGTTATCAGGCAGAAAACTGGGCAGGCCGGCGGCGCACCGCTGGTCTTTATACCGTAATCTTGTTACGGACCTGCTGAATTACGGCAAGATAACAACTACGCTGCCCAAGGCCAAGGAAGCCAGGGGTCTGGCCGATAAAATGATCACCCTGGGAAAGGAAGGAAGCATGGCCTCGAGAAGAAGGGCGCTGGCTTTCATCTTCGACGAGCAGGTCGTTGAAAAAGTATTCACCGAGTATGCCCCGAGGTATAAATCCAGGCCGGGCGGTTACACACGTGTCCTGAAATTAGGATCCCGCGAAGGTGACCGGGCGCCGATGGCGCTCATAGAGATGGTGGAGTAAAATTCACTGGCGCGGTGGAGATCTTTAACAAGTTAAGAAAAATTGTTCTCGTGGTCGAATATAACGGCGGACGTTATTTCGGCTTCCAGTGGCAGAAGGCTCAGCCTACCATACAGGATGAGCTTGAGAAGGCTGTTTTCAAGCTGACGGGCGAGGAGCGCCGCATCATTGCAGCCTGCAGGACCGATACAGGAGTCCATGCCAGGGGCCAGGTGGTCAGCTTCAGGACCGGGTCGGCATTGCAGGCAAAAGCATTCGTGAGCGGACTAAACCATTATCTGCCGCGGGACATCTCGGTCCTCATGGCAGGCGCAGTTTCAGCCAGGTTCAATGTTATTAAGGATGCAATCAGCCGGGAGTACAGATATTTGATATTGAACAGAAGGCCGCGGGCATCCCTGGGAAACGACATTTATTACCACGTGGCAGCAGCACTGGACGCCCAACGGATGGACGTGGCCAGCAAAATGCTCATCGGCGAGCATGATTTTGCTTCTTTTGTCACAGACTGGGACAGGGATGAGAGCACGGTAAGAACTATTTACGATGCGGGAGTTACGCGTGAGGGAGAATTATTAACCTTCAGCGTCAGAGCCAAATCGTTCTTAACGCACCAGATGCGCAATATGGTGGGCACACTGGTCAGGGTTGGGATGGGCAAAATAGGACTGGATGGATTTAAAGATATATTGGAGAGAAAGAAACTGAGCCTTGCCGGCCCAACAGCGCCGGCACACGGGCTTTGTTTGATAAAAGTTATTTACGCGGATAATTCGGAGTTTAGATATGAAAACCTATGCACCTAAAGCAAGTGAGATCGAAAGGAAGTGGCATCTGGTGGATGCCAGCGGCCAGACCCTGGGAAGGCTGTCTTCACAGGTTGCCAAGCTCCTTATCGGAAAGCATAAGGCCATGTTTGCCAACAACATGGATACGGGCGATTTTGTAGTGGTCATCAATGCCGAGAAGATCAGGGTAACCGGCAAAAAACTCTCGGCCAAGAACTACTACAGGGTTTCCGGGTATCCGGGCGGCATCAGGTCACAGACACTGGGCGAAGTACTGCAGAAGCATCCGGAACGGGTTATCGAGCACGCAGTAAAGGGAATGCTGCCCAACAGCACGCTGGGCAGGGCCATGTACAAGAAGTTGAAGGTATATGCCGGCGATAAGCACCCGCATCAGGCGCAACTTGCCGGCGCAAAAGAATCTGACAAAGGGAGTACCCGCAAATGAGCACAGCAACATATAATCGGGGAACAGGCAGAAGGAAATGCGCCATAGCGCAGGTTAAAGTTTCTTCGGGATCGGGCAATATCGTGGTCAACGGCAAGCCTTACCAGGAACTTTTCACGCTGGTCGACCACAGGCGCACGATTGAGATGCCCTTTACCGTCACCGATACCGTCGGAAAATTCAATGTAGAGATAAGGGTTACCGGGGGCGGCCTTACGGGACAGGCAGGCGCCATCAAACATGGCATAGCCCGCGCCCTGGTCAGCCTTAATGAGAGCTATAAGAGCCCTTTGCGGCAGCACGGCCTGCTGACCCGCGATCCGCGTATCAAGGAACGCAAGAAGTACGGCCTGAAACGGGCCCGCAAGGCTCCGCAGTACACCAAGCGTTAATATTTTTCCTGAAGACAAATGAAAGATGGCCCGCTTCAATTGAAGCGGGCCATCTTTGTATGCGGGATCGAATGTGTAACAACAATCAGTGTGGCGAGAGGCTATACTACAGCTTGAGCCAGCATGAGTTGTCTGGCGCTTGCCTCCGCTATTTTGCGGAAGTGGAAGCCGTAGATAGCCATGGACATTGATAGAGAGAACGAACGCGGGCGCTTAAATGCTGTCCAGAACATGAGGTTCCAAAAATGCCAGCGTTCTTTGCCCTGAACTCCCAGCACCCAGAGTGACTTGAAAAATGCTCCAATATTCTGCGATTTCATTACCGAGATCTTCTGCCGTTTGGGCCGGTACTCTCGCAGGAATGTCTTTACCCGTGCGTAGTACTGGTTGGGCGCATAGATCGTATTGATTATTCTACGATAGCCATCTATCAATTTGTTAACGTTCATCTTCGGCACGAAATTGATGGAGATATCGGTGTTGTTGCCCGAGAAGCTGCCCGTGAGGCGGTTTTCTTTTTCCAGGCGCTTATGCAGGCGGGTACCACTGGGAGCATTCAGGAGGCCTACCATAGCCGTCACAACACCGCTGCTCTGCACGAAATTGATAACGTCCTGGAAAATTGACAGCGGATCGCTGTCGAATCCAACGATGAACCCCCCCTGCACCTCAAGACCGGCGTGCTGAAGTTTCTTTACAGCGGCGATGAGGTCACGGCTGGAGTTCTGTGATTTGCCGCATTCAGTCAGACTCTGCTTATTGGGGGATTCGATGCCGATGAATACCATGTTGAAATTAGCTCTTGTCATCAGCCCCGTCAGTTCGTTGTCGTCGGCCAGGTTGATGGACGTCTGCGTGTGGAAGGAAAAAGGGAAATGCCTCTTGTGTGACCATTCGATGATGGCCGGCAGTATCTCGGCTTTCAGCTTCTTCTTATTGCCGATGAAATTGTCATCAACGATAAAGACACTGTCCCTCCAGCCGGTGGCATGAAGCGCATCCAGCTCCTTAATCATCTGCTCGCGTCCCTTGGTGCGCGGCATGTGACCATTGAGCACCACGATATCGCAGAACTCGCAGTCATAGGGACAGCCGCGGGAATACTGGACAACCATAGATGAGTACTTTTTTTTCTGGACCAGATCCCAGCGCGGTATCGGTGTGATATTGATATCAGGCCTGGCCTTGGAAGTATACATCCTTTGCAGGCA
>CAZDXZ010000108.1:0-5229 GCA_964509615.1 uncultured Dehalococcoidales bacterium | reverse complement strand
CGCAATGACGTGATGAGCTTGGGTCATTGCCAGCGAAGCGCGGCAATCCTGTACAACGGTAATCACGCACAAGATTGCTTCGTCGCTGCTTGCCACGCCTGCGGCTCGCAGCTTCCGCTCACTCTCGCAATGACAGAGCGGTTTATACCGGGAGGGCCTTCTCTCCCAGCGCCATGCGCACCAGTTCCGTTATGAATACCTTGCGCAGGCCCCGCTCGTTCGTGGGACGCCTGAGCAAACGGTCACACATGGGACAGAGCGTAACCAGCATATCCGCCCCGCATTTGATGGCATCATCCACATTTTTGGCCTGCACCTCGGCCGCCAGCTGCGGATAGACCTTTACGAATGCGCCCGTGCAGCACAGCGCCTTCTCCCTCTCATATTCACGCCTGGGACGCTGCACGCCTATCAGGTCGAAAATCTCGTCCACAAAAACGTCCTTGGCTGGTGTATAGCGCGAGGCGCAGGGCCGCTGGTAGGCGGCTTTTATGCCCAGCTTTGTGATCTTGCTTTTATTGTCGCGCAAGTAGTTGCGCATATATTCGAGGACATGCATATATTTAAAAGGCACCTGTATGCCGTAGTCCTTGACCTTGGCATCCACCATGGCATAGCAGTCATCATGCAGGAAAATGATCTCGTTGCCGAGTTTGGCGACGTTGTCGATGAACTTGCGGGCATTATCCGCCACCGGCTTCTCCACGCCGGCATGCACGTAGCCCACATAGCAAAAGTATTCGCCGCCCTTGGCGATGGTCAGTCCGTCGAAAAGCTGGCCGCCTATGGCATCCTGGGGCAGCGATAGCTCCATCACGCATAGAGAGAGCACGGGTTTGCCCGGATCGCCGGGGATCACCTGGCCGGGCAGAGTGGGAGCGAGTGAGAACATTTTCAGGCTGTCGGGGCTGTTATAAGAACTATACTTCTCCATCGCCTTGAGTATCAGGTCGAAGGGGTCCGCGCCGGTGGGGCAATACTCACGGCAGGCGCAGCAGGTCACGCATTTGCCCAGTATGTCGGCGGGCTTCCCCTCCAGGAGATTTTTTATGTCGGCAGCAGCTTTCTTACCATCGTAATCCACATAAAGGCATTTAGCCAGACAATCGCCGCACAGGTCACATTTGGATGCGTTCCACATTTTTAACCTCCTGTCTGCGCCGGGCCTGCCCCTCGGCCGTCCGGCATCAAGCTGAAAAAATATGCCTTGTCTATGGTAACATAATAGACCATTAAAAACCTGCGGGCTTTAACCTCCCGTACCGGTTGAACAAGAGGCATGAGCAAATAAGGAGGACGTATACATGTTCAAAACCAGGATGACGGAGCTTTTCGGCATCCAGCACCCCATCATGCTGGCCGGGATGAACTGGATCACTGAGCCGGGGCTGGTGGCGGCGGTGTGCAACGCAGGCGGACTGGGTATGCTGGCCACAGCGCGTTTCTCCCCGGACGAGACCAGGAAAAATATTCAGAAAATCAGGCGTCTGACCGACAGACCTTTCGGTGTCAACCAGGCCCTTGTTTTGCCCGGCGCGCGTGAGAATGTCGAGGTGGCCATCGAAGAAAAGGTGCCGATTTTCAACTATGCGCTGGGCAAGCCGTGGTTTATCGACCGAGTGCATGCTTACGGCGGCAAGGTTATGGGCACCACCGCCACGGTCAGGCACGCCGTCAGGGCCGAACAGCTGGGATGCGACGCCGTCATTATCACAGGACACGAGGCCGCCGGCCACGGCACGTCGGCCACGTCCCTCGTCCTCATTCCCATGGTGGCCGCTCAGATAAAGATACCTCTGGTGGCGGCCGGCGGTTTTTACAACGGCCGGGGTCTGGCTGCAGCCCTGGCCCTGGGAGCTGATGGGATATCGATGGGCACAAGGTTCTCGCTGACCAGAGAGAGCATGGTGCACGACAATTTCAAGCAGCTCTGCCTGAAAGCTACGGAGCAGGACACGCTCTACAGCAACGCCTTCGACGGCATGCCCGGGCGCGTGCTCAAGACCAGGGCCGCCGAGAGGATGATGAAGAGCGGCATACAGTTCTCCGAAGCCTTCCAGGGCGCAACTGAGATAAGGAAACTGCTGGGACTTTCCTACTGGAAGTTCATCGGATTGAGCATGCAGATGTGGCGGGCGGAGGAAGGTTCCCCCATCTGGTCTCAGGCCCGTCAGGCTGTCGGTATGAGGCGTCACCTCAGGGCCATCAACGACGGCGACGTCGATGAGGGCATACTCTTCGCGGGGCAGGACTGCGGCGGCATTGACGACCTGCCGGGAGTAAAAGAGCTGATGGACCGCATAATCTCCCAAGCTGAAATAGCCTGCGAGTCACTGCAGCAAAAGCGGCGTTGATAACGCCGGGGACGGTGGCCTTACATGAATATACTGGATGTTCTATTTTGCCGGGTCGGTCACACCTGCCCGTGGTGGATTTGTTTTACCTTCGATAATCCGCTGCGGCGGCAACTGCAGAACCCTGATCTGATACTAAAGGACCTGGTACAACAGGGGCAGACTGCACTTGATATCGGCTGCGGTATGGGATATTTCTCACTTGCACTGGCCCGCATTGTTGGGCAAGAAGGGAAGGTCATCTGCATCGACCTGCAGGAAAAAATGCTGGAGACAGTCAGACGCAAGGCGAAACAGGCAGGCCTCAATAATATTCAGTTCCATCGTTGCAGCGTGGACAGCCTGGGATTGACCGTATCCGCTGACTTCGCACTGGCCTTCTGGATGGTACACGAAGTCCGCAACCAGCCGAAGTTTCTGGAAGAGGTGCGGGACTCGCTGAAGGCCGGTGGGACCTTCCTGATAGTCGAGCCCAAACTGCACGTTGCAGAAAGCGCCTTTGACAGGTCGACTGCAGCAGCTGAAGCAGCCGGTTTTAAAATCATAGGCAGGCCGAACGTCTCCATGAGCAGGGCAGTGCTTCTGGGCAAACCTTAGCGCTGCATCGATCAGTCCAGTCCGGTAAAACGCCTGATACGTCTGTCCGCATTGGCTTTAATAGGAGAGCCGTGCCCGAAGCAGGCCGACTTAAATTCGTATCCCGCCAGCTTCCTGGCTGATTGCCTGAGCTGGGCCACATCTACGCTAAAAGGGATGGACGGCCATTTAAGGCCGAACCTCTGTGCCAACAGATCGCCGGTGAAGACAGTGCCGCTGCGTTTGTGGATGAGACAGATGCTGCCGGGTGTATGACCGGGCGTGTGCAATATATGTATCCCGCCGGCCAGCGGCAGCTCGTCGCCATCGACCACCTGAATATCGACCCTGGCCGGACGCGTGGCAAGCAGGTGTTGAAAAGGACGCGCTGCGCGGCTGAGCCATGAGGGGCGAGATGGTCCCGGCTGGGGTAGCCGGCCGTCTATGTAAGGCGCGTCCGCCGCATGGGCCACAACCCTGGCGCCTGTGATCTCCACCAGCCCGGCCAGCCCGCCCGTATGATCTGTGTGATGATGCGTAATGACAATAGAAGAGATACGGGAAGCCGAATACCCCAGTCTTCGTACCCTGTCAATGATGAGCAGTTCCCTGCCTCTGAATCCCGTATCGACCAGGGCAAGTTCGCCGCCCGCATCGATCAAGTATACATTGGAACCAAGGTCGGCCTGGTCCCACCAGCGGCTCAACTGAAAGACTCCGGGCAGTACCTGCTGCATACGCACTTTATTTTACACCGGAGCATCATTTGGTGACATCGAAATATTATGATATCGTTAAACATGGCTATCCAGAGGAGACTGACATGACAATTGAGGAACTGCGACGCCGTGTGAACGAACATTTCGATCGCGAGGAGTTCCTCGAGGCGCTGGAGTGCTCTGTGGAGCTGATGAGCAGGCACGCCGGAGACGTTAGTTTCGAAGATATTTTTAAAAAGGGCCTATGTCACTTCAAGCTTGAGGAAGACGCCGAGGCCATAGGCTGCTTCAATAAGGCGTTGGAGAAGGAACCTGACAACGTCATGGCGTTGACCAATAAGGGCATCTGCCTTTTCAACCTGGGGAAGACGGCCGAGGCGTTCCAGGTATTTAACAGTGCCATCAAGATCAATTGCAGCGTCTTCCCTCCCTGGCACTACATGGGCATGCACCACCTGAGGATATACCTGGAAAAAGGAGACCTGCTTTCCCTGGAGAAAATGGTCAACTGCTACCGCCAGGTGGTGGGAATGGCCCCCGACTACGGCGAATTTATAATACACGACCCGGTAACGAGGGCCGACTATTCGCTTGTGCGCTTCCTGCTGTTGCACCAGAATGTTAAGGACCTGCCGGTTGATGTGCTGACATCCCCCTGAGCAGAGGCCTCTTACATTTTCCATCCAATTTATTTAGAATAGCCGCATGTCCGCACCTGAACAGTCACCGATTACAGCTTTCGCCGGAAAAGGCGGGGTGGGAAAGACCACCTGCGCGGCCGCCACGGCCCTTCATTCTGCTACACAGGGACGTAAGACCCTCGTCCTCTCCACCGATGCCACGCCCTCGCTCTCGCACATCTTTCAAATGAAGCCGGCAGACGTCCCGGTCAGGGCTACAGACGGCCTTTATTTCTTGGAGATCGGCACTGCCCAGGCCAGGCAGATGTGGGAGAAAAAGTTCGGCCGCGACGTTTATCAGGTGTTCTCTTCATTTGTGGATATCGGCTACCCGGAATACGTGGATTTCATGGCTACCGTATTGCCGGGACTGTCCGAGGAATTCATGGTCGATCACATCCGCGAGCTTTCAAGCGCCGGGGACTGGGATGCCATCGTCTGGGATACGGCCCCTCTGGGACAGACCCTGGCGCTGCTTCAGACCCCTGCACTGCTGATGCGGCACCTCCGGCTGGCGCCTCGCATCTACACAAAGCTCAAGGCAGGAGAAGGCGCCAGGGAGACGATACTGGATATAATCAGGCGCTGGGAGGAGCTGTCGGCAGCCGATGTATCGTTCTTACACAATTGCGTGGAATTCAACATAGTTGCTATCCCGGAAGCTCTGGCGGTCAACCAGCTGGATGAAATACTGGCGGAACTGGACAAATATGACCTCAGGGTAAAACGGCTGATTATCAACAACGTGGTCCAGGCGACTGACTCCGATTTCTTGCGCCTTAAAGCCGGCCATCAGCAGCCCTACCTGAAGCAGATACACGACAAATACGGCAGGTTTCAGCTATCCAGGGTGCCCCTCTTTCATCACGAGATAACCGGACGTGAGGCTCTGCTTAAGGT
>CAZDXZ010000107.1:0-5240 GCA_964509615.1 uncultured Dehalococcoidales bacterium | reverse complement strand
CGATACATCCAAGCGGGGACTGCAGGTGCAGGGCGTCAAGGTGCTGGGCACGCGGGGAGACCTGGGACGCATCCTGGCGGATTACGACATCGAGGAAGTGATCATCTGCATGCCAAATGTCTCACGCGAGGTCATACGCGACATCTTCTTCCAGTGCCAGGCTACGGGTGTTAAATGCCGCACCCTACCCGGGATTTATCAGATCATCGACGGCACCGTGGGCGTGGAACAGATCAGGGACGTGGGCGTGAACGACATACTCGGGCGTGAGCCGGTGCAGGTGGACATGGACCGGCTATCTAACTATATCAGAGGACGGACGGTAATGGTGACCGGCGCGGGCGGCTCGATAGGATCGGAGCTCTCGCGCCAGCTCAGCCGCATGGCGCCCGCCTCCCTGGTGCTGCTGGACCAGGACGAGGAAGGCCTATATTCAATCGAGCAGGAGATTTTACTCCTTAAGACTTCACCCGGGCCGGCAGCGGTGATCGCCGACGTCACCAACCGCAATAGAATGGCGGAGGTCTTCGCACAGCACCGTCCCGACATCATATTTCATTCGGCAGCCTATAAACACGTCCCTATGATGGAGTCCAACGTCGTAGAGGCGGCCGACAACAACGTATTCGGCACCAGAACCCTGTGTGAACTGGCAGTGGAGAACAATGTCGAGCGCTTCATATTCATATCCACAGATAAGGCAGTGGAGCCGGTCAATATGATGGGCCTTTCCAAGGCCATCTGCGAGAAGGTGGTGCAGTCCTACACCGGCGCTTCACCCACTCGCTTCATGTCAGTGCGCTTCGGAAACGTGCTCGATTCCAGCGGCAGCGTGGTGCCCATCTTCCGTAGGCAGATAGCGCGGGGCGGGCCCGTGACCGTGACCCACCCCGATATGGTTCGATTCTTTATGACCATACCCGAGGCGGTGCAGCTGGTGATACAGGCCGGGGCGCTGGGCGAGAAGGGCGAGATCTTCGTGCTGGACATGGGCGAACAGGTGTCCATACTCGAACTGGCCAGGAACATGATACGGCTGTCGGGGCTGGAGCCGGAAAAGGACATACCCATCGAATTCATCGGCTTCAGGCCGGGCGAGAAGCTGCGCGAGAAGCTGACCTGGGACTATGAGGTCAAGATGCCCACGGAACATGCCCAGATATTCATGGTCAGCAACAGACGCCCGGACAAGGATGCCCTGCTTAGCGACCTGGATGAGCTGAAAAAGGCGGCGGCGACATGCGATGACAGGCTGACGCGGGATTTGCTGAACCGCATGTGTGAATCTCACCTGAATTACAGACCGCGCTAATATACATTTTATGTGTTAAAATACAGGCTATGACATCAAGGATTTGCGGCCGCCAAGCCGCATGTGGAGACCACAGATGGAAGATGAGATAGACCTGGCGCAATATTTCAGGACCGTTATCAAGCACTGGAAGCTGGTAGTGTGCATCACGCTGGTCGCCGTAATCACGGCCGGCATCGTCAGCTTCGCAACGCCGCCCGTCTACCAGGCCACGGTGCTGCTTAAACCAATAGGCGACGCCGACCAGAAACAGCTGTTCGAGCTGGCCAAGTCAGGCGAGACAGCCAAGTTCGTACTGAGGTACATGTCTGATAACCTGACGCCGGGGGAGAGGAGCCTGGCCAGCATACAAAATATTTTCAAGGTCGAGACCGGTCAGACATATATAAGCTGCACGGCCGGCAGCAGCGATGCGCAGCGGGCGGCCATGCTGGCCAACGCCTGGGCAGAAGCCTTCACCGAATACGCCACCGAGGCAAATCTGAGGTCGCTACCCTCTCCCGAGACAATGCAGGCGCAGATAAACGCCACCTACACCCTCTACCAGCAGGCCCAGGACTCATACGAATCCTATCAGCGCACCAGCAAATTGAACGAGATCGGCAGGCAGATCGAAGACGCCAACCTGCTTTACCAGGCTGTGCAACTGCGCGAGAGCCTGTATGAGAACCCCGACGCCTCGCAGTCGGGCGACGCCGCCAACCTGGCCTTCATGCTGATCAAGCTGAGATCCCTGTCAGGCATACCGGAGGGCATGCAGATATCGGCCGGCAATGCTCCGCCGGTGACAAAAGCCGATATCGACAGCCTGGTGCGCGAGCTCGAGAACAGGTCGGGCATACACGGCAGATCGTCAGTCGAGGTGCTCAACGATATCAACACATTGAACACGCGGCTGGAACAGGAGAAACAGCGCAGCAACGAGCTGCTCAGCTCCAGGGACACCGCCTGGAATGCCTACCTGGCTGCGGTCAAGTCGGCCGAGACGCTCCAGATACAGCACAGCGCCAGGATCGCGCCGGTCAGGCTGATCGACGACGCCGACCCGCCGCAATCTCCGGCGCCCTCCAACCGCTGGATGAACATCGCCATCGCGCTGGCGCTGGGACTTATACTGGGCGTGATCGCCGCATTCGTGGCCGAGTATTTCGAGAAGAAAAGGCCGGCGGCGAAAGACGAAGATGAAGTTAAAACTCCAAATACTAAATCCTAAACTCTAAACAATTTCAAATATCGAAATCCAAAAAGATTGTACGAACGACATAACGCGAATCGTACGTAACGCGGGCGGGTTTGAAAACCCGCCCCTACAGATTTACAGCCCCAGCAGCCAGGGCACAAGGCTGAGCAGGCCCAGCGCGATACAGAATATCCAGAAGGGAAGCACGACGGCAACTTTCATCAGCGCCTTGATGGTGAGAAAGCCGAAGACGGCCGAGGAGATCAGACCGGCCACGGCCGCCTCGTTGACCTCCATGCCCTGCAACAGCCCCAGCCCCACCTCGGCCGCCAGCACGATGGGTATGCTCATTAAAAAACACAGCCTGAGCGCCTGCCCGCCACCGTAGCGCAGCAACAGCAGCGCCGACAGGCTCATGCCGCTGCGGCTGAAGCCGGGGAAGGCCGACAGCGCCTGCGCCAGTCCCACCCACAGGGCATCGAGCATGCGCAGCGGCCTGTCCTCCAGGCTGCCGGCCTTTAAGGCGAACCTCTGCACAAGGCCGGTGATGATGAGGAAAAGGCCGATGACGGCGGTCAGCAGCGCGCCGCCCAGCTGAAGGTTGTCCAGGCTGAGGAGGATGAGCGGACCGCCCACGGCCGCCGTCACAACAGTGGCAACGGCCAGAAAGGTGATCAGCCTCCCCTGCTCCGTGGCGGCGGGATGCCTGATGCCGCGCAACCAGGCGGGCAGGTATCTGATAATCTCCCACAGCTCGCGGCGGAAATAGAAGACGGCGGCCAGCAGCGTGCCGAGGTGCAGCCAGATGGACAGGAAAAAGGCCTGCTTGAACTGCAGGTCGAAGAAGTTGACCAGTATCAGCGTGACGATGCCCTGGCTGCTGACGGGCAGCCACTCGGCGATGCCCTGCACCGCGCCCAGTATCAGACCCTGCAATATCGTCATCGAACCTCAGGCATATCAGCGCGATATCTCGAAGATCTTGATGGCGGGCAGACGCGTGGAAGAGCCCACGCCGCCCGTCTCATCAGACTGATAGACTATTTTATAGCCGGCCAGCGCCTCCAGCGGCACCGGGCTGGCCAGCGGGTCCGTGCCGATGACGCTGTAGTTTCCCTGCGCCTGTCCCTCGATATATGATTCGGCCTCGGCATAGCTGCGGAACTGCCTGAGCTCCGTTATCTCCTTGAACTTCTGCCCGTCGGGCAGCTGCCGCTCCTGCCAGGCCATGACCATGGTCGAGGACGGCGCGACCGCTTTGCCGTCGAAGTTGTAGAGCCGGACGACCATCGTCCGGTAGTAACCGGGGTAAAAGACCAGCAGAGGATTATATTTGCCTTCGCTCTGACGCCAGCAGAGCTCGTAGTAATCGCCCTCCTGCTTTCCGACGAGTCCGGCCAGGGCGTAGAATTTATCGTTGGGGCTGGCGATACGGTTGTCGACGATAACATAGCGGGCGCGCCATCTCTCAACCAGCCTGGCCGAGGTCTTCAAGTTCTGAGACGTGAAGTATTTTGCGGAAGGCACCTTTCGTCCTCCGCCGGGAGTGGACATGGGCACGCGGCGGCCCTGGCGCGTGAGCCAGTAGCCGTAATCACACCAGGTGATCACACTGTAAACGGTATCCGGCCAGGCAAAGGCTTTGCCCGCGCCGGGATCGCTGTACAGGGCATAGTAATAGTCCGCATCGCCGAAGGGCTGGGGCGAATTCTCTCCAAGCCAGTCCAGCGCCTCCATCCAGGCATCGGATGGGGCGTGGGACGGGTTTGAGGCCTGGTTGTGGGCCAGGGCGGCGCCCGGAACGAGCATGGCAAGTATGACCACGACCGCGGCTGCGGCCAGTCCCAGACGTCCGGCACCGACGCGCGCAGCCTGCGTCGCCTTTCTCTTCTTCTTGCCCGGACGTTCCACCGCCTGCTTCCTTCCGGCGTAAACCGCTTCGATGACGGCGCCGGCCAGGTAGCCGGTCAGCACGGCCAGGCAGACCGAGAGATAGGCCGACAGCCGCGTAAGCCCGAAGGAGGCCAGCATCATAACGACGCTCCACACGGCGGTGAAGATCAGCTCGGGCAGGCCCCGGCGCACGGCGCGCCAGAGCAACACGGCCAGACCCGCCAGGCCGAGATAAAGGGCCAGGCCGAACTGTCCCCAGGCGGACTCAAGCGTAAAGACGCCCCCGGGCAGGAAGAGCGATTTCATCTCGCCCTCCGCCACCTGGGTGAACTTCCAGGAAAAAACACGGGCCAGATCGTTCACGGCCAGCCTGAAGTAATCGGGGAAGACCAGCCAGGCGCCCAGCGCCCCCAGGACCAGCAACGCCGCGACCGCAACGGCATAGTAGAACGGCTTCACTTCGCGCGCCTGCATGACAACAGAGAGGACGTTGAGCAGGATGGGCACAAGTATGACCACGCCCAGCGAGAGCAGGGTGGCCTTATCGCGCGCAACCGGCACGTAGATCAGCAGGGCGATGAGAAAACAGGTGATAGCCACCTTGCTGAGGTAATCGGTGGGGCGGCCGCGCAGATGGTCGCCGACGAACTGCAGGATGAAAAAGACAAACACCATGAAGAGGAACATGAGCGAGCCGCGCCAGGAGATGAGGTACAGCCCCATGAAGACGCCGGCGATGAAGCTGTAGGGTATATGGCGGCTGAGCGGGGGAAAGCGTCCCTCCTTCAACAACCTGTAGCTGAACTGACGGCTGTGCTGGAGCGCCAGCAGGAAGAAAAGCACGAAAAATGTGGT
>CAZDXZ010000106.1:0-5320 GCA_964509615.1 uncultured Dehalococcoidales bacterium | reverse complement strand
ATAATAGCCGCCGATACCATCGGAGTGCTCGATGGCAGGATACTGGGCAAGCCGCTGGACGCCTCGCATGCGCGAAAAATGCTGGCGGAGATGAGCGGCAGATGCCACCGCGTTATCACCGGTTTCACCGTTATTGATTCCGGTACGGGCAGGACTGTCTCGCGGACGGTGGAGACAAAGGTGTATTTCAGAAAACTCAGCCGGACGGAGATTTTCAGGTACATGAAGACCGGTGAGCCGCTGGACAAGGCGGGCGCATACGCGATACAGGGACTTGGCGCGCTGCTGGTGGAGAGGATCGAAGGCGACTACACTAACGTGATCGGCCTGCCGCTCTGCGCGCTGGCCGTGGTGCTAAAGAGCTTCGGCGTCATCCTGCCCGTCTGACTCACCTGCCGTGTGCGGCGCATTCCCCCGCCAGATAACCCGTGGAGAAGGCCGCCTGCAAATTGTAGCCGCCTGTATCCGCGTCCAGGTCGAGCAGCTCACCGCATAAATAGAGGCCTCGAACTATTTTCGACTGCATGGTGCGGGGATCAACCTCATCCAGCGCAACACCTCCCGCGGTTACCATGGCTTCCGCCAGCGGGCCGACACCTTCTACATTGAATGCCAGCCCTTTCAATGCGCGGGCAACAGCCTGCCTCTGTAACGATGTCAGCTGGCCGGCGATGGTATTCGCAGGTACGTCGGCCTTCATCAGAATGGCCAGCGCCAGGCGCTCAGGCAGCAATTCGCTCAAGATACTTTTAGCCTGCCTGCCGCCATACGAAGCTATGATGGTCTTAAGATGCTCGGCCAGCTGCGGCATAGTCTTGCCCGGTTGAAGGTCTATAGCCAGGCTGACCGGTCCATCCTCCAGCGCATCAGCCACTGCCAGGCTCATGAGCAGGACTGCCGGCCCGCTCAACCCATCCTGTGTGAAAACAATGCCGCCCCTGCGGCTTTCCAGCACCGGGTATCGGGATTTGCCTGCGGCCAGCCCCCGACCCCTTTCGGTCCGTGGTATGGCTGTGATATCGATATCGGCTGCGCGGCAGGTGAAGGAGGTGAGCCTCACTTCGCTCAGGCTGATGCCCTGCAGGCCCACTGCGGTTTGCCATTCCTTTACTTTCAATGGGATGAGCGCCGGCCGCAGGCGCACTATGCGGTGTCCCAGCTTTGCCGCCATACGGTAGCCGTCACCCGCTGAGCCCGTCTGCGGATATGAAGTTCCTCCCGTAGCGAGCACAACGGCATCTGCCGGGTACTCCATCACAGCAGTTCTGACCGACACGGCTGATTTGCCGGCGGTTCCGATCCCGGATACCCCGGCTCCGATGTGTATTTTTACACCATTGTCCGACATATACTTTTGCAGCGCCCTGACAACATCGGATGATTTTCCAGAAACGGGGAAGATGCGCCCGTCCGGCTCCGCCTTAGTCATGACTTTGGAGGCGGCCAGTAGCTTCAGCAGATCATCGCGGAAGAAATGATGAAAGGCATGGTAAAGGAACCTTCCCCCGGGTCCGAACATAGACACAAATTCGCTGATATCGCGTGTGTTGCTCAGATTGCAGCGTCCGTTGCCGCTGAGGAGGATCTTTTTGCCCGGGCGTTCCATCTTCTCCAGCAGAGTCACATCGACGCCCAGCTCGGCTGCACGGCCGGCGGCCAGCATGCCTCCGGCGCCGCCCCCCACTACCACGACCTTCCTGATACTCATGCTATGGAGAACTTCCAGGCGCAGAACCATCCGCCGGGAAGGTCGTCGGGAGGGCAGGCGATACACTCGGTCCTGATGCGCGGGTCGATCTCATGAGCGAAGCTGCTGTATTCCACGACGCCCGCCGATTTACAGGGATAATCATCCAGTCCCTTGCGCCTGCGTGCATCCTGCACCCTGCATTTGACCATTTTGAAGACCAGGCTGTCGCCCTGCCTCTCCGTGCTCTGGACGTTGATCCTCGAGTACAGTCGAAAGCCCAGGGCCGTTTCCATGGCATCCAGACCGCCTCTGTCCGGCAGTTCCAGCATTGTCTTGATGCGTGCCCCTTCAAAGGGCGAGAACTTTATCCAGCATGTATCATTGCAGCGCTTGGCCGTGAACATCTCCTGCCGCGCCTCAACGGCCTGGAACCACAGCCCGTCGCCGGCCAGCCAGTTGGTGGAGATGGCATCGATCAGTGATATCAGCTTTTCCCTGGGCAGCTCGGACAGCGACCGGGGCAGGCCGTCAGCTACGGCAAATCCAAGCGCGCCCGATAGCCGTTTGATAACCAGCGGACATAGCTGGGCGAAGACATCGTCCTCTATCTGCAGGGTCTTTTCCAGCCCGAGCTGGTGCTCCACCTCATTGAACCATATCCCGTAATGCAACAGGCTGCGCCTTACAAGATCGATGGCCAACCTGCTCAGGGCGGGATTGTCCAGATTCTCGATTCCTTTGCTCTCTCCCATGGGACGCTCCTCGTGCAGATATTTTATTTCTGACTTTCCCCGAATCCGTATTATAATATCATCATTTGTACAGGGCCGGAATTACCCGGTGATGATGAATAAACAGGGCGTACTGACCAGGCTGGATATACTGCAGATGCAGGAGAATAAGCCTCCTCTTATCGCGGGGGCCGTCAACCTGGATGAGCAAATTCAACCGAACGGCATCGACCTGACCGTCCGGGATGTCTCCTATTTCTCATCGCGAGGAAAAATTGCGGCCAGCAACCGCGGACGGGAGCTGTCCACCCTGACCAAGCTGGAATTCGGCGTGGATGGAGGCCTGGACCTGTTGCCCGGCCCCTATCTCATCACCTTCAATGAGGTGGTGACCCTGCCTGACAACGTCATGGCCCTGGGAAGGCCGCGCTCCAGCCTTAACCGCTGCGGCGTCAGCATGCACAGCGCCGTCTGGGATGCCGGCTACAGCGGGCGCTCGCAGTCATTGCTAATAGTCTATAATCCTGAAGGCTTCAGGCTGCAAAAGAATGCACGTGTCATGCAGCTCGTTTTCTTTTATACCTCGGCCGGTGTCGATAAGGGCTACAGTGGCAAATACCAGAATGAAAACCTGTGATTTTCAGGTCAAGGAGATCCTGCTGAAATGATGAAAAAGAGGCTGATCTACATATTTGTCCTGGCAGCGCTGCTGCTGCCGCTGCTGGCGGGTTGCATCAGCAAGCCCGAAATTGAGCAGGCGGTGCTGTGTAATGCCGTTTCCAAAACGGGTGAGCCGCTCAGGGTGTCCGACAACTTCACTCCGGATGTAAAGACCATCTACTGCTCGGTGAAGCTGAACACACAGTCGGCTAAATCTACGATCAGGGCGGACTGGTACCTCGTTAAAAGCCAGGAGGCCGATCTGGAGAATGTTCCGATAGGCAGCCAGAAGGCTGCGGCGGATGCTCCCTATGTAGTGTTTGCCTTTGCGCGTTCGGAGGCGCTTCTGCCCCGCGGTGATTACAGCGTCAGCCTTTTTTATGATGAGAAGCCGGTGCAGACGGTCCCGTTCGTTATCCAGGGCCAGCCTGCTGCTCCTTCCGTGAAACTGGAAACCGCTACCATGTCCACTGTTATAGATATGATCGGCGGAAAACCGTTGAACAGCGTCAGTGTTTTCCCCGCTGACAGCCAGGTGGTGTACGGCTCGGTCAAAGTCAGCGGAGGGGATTTCTCCGACGAGGTCAAAGCCCGCTGGATCTATGAGGAAGGTGAGCTGAGTGGCGTCCGCGGGCAGACGATAGCCGAGTCGATCCTTAAGGTAGAGGGACGCGAGTATTTAAATTTCTCCATATCGCCCAGGGAGGGTAAGTCATTTCCTAAAGGCAGCTACAGCCTCAGGTTCTATACCGGCGATACGGAACAGTTGAGGATTCCCTTCAGCGTTGTTGAACCCGGTCAGGTGCCGGAGCTTTATATCGGTGAAGCGATCGTATATGCATTTAAGGACAGCGAACAGAAAGAGGTCAACCTGTCGTACCGTTTTTCATCGGATACGCCCGAGATCTTTCTCAAGGCCAGGATCTACAATGCACCTCGGGATACGCGTGTTGATATCGAGTGGATAATTGTCAGCAGCGATGAAGCCGGTGTTGATAATTACCTGGCTGCAGCGGACGAGAAGACTATTGCCGGTACTGTGGAAATTGCTGCCAGACTGGCTACCAGCAAGGGCAAGCTTGTCAAAGGAGATTATGCAGCCAAACTGGTGCTGAACGGCGAGGAGAAATTGTCGGTCCCCTTCAAGGTTCAATAAGGCCTGCGTTTAATTCAAAGGCTTGCGCATGTCCGCCGGCGGGGAAAGGCTGTGGTTGATCCCTTCAGCCCAGGGATTCTTTCAGCGCCCGTTGCTCCAGTTTCCTGGTATATAGCTCCCATTCTGCTTTCTCCTGGCCTCCGGCCTTCCACAGGACGAATGTGCAGACCTTGGCGCCTGCCGGTATGGTGCAGGTGAACTTGACCTGCCATTCGCCGCTGATCCAGCCCGTTTCAAAGAACGCATCCAGCATCCCCTGTACCAGATAACGCTGGACGCGGCAATCGAAGGCGGAATAGTGGTCCTGGTGCGGACACCAGGTGATGTCGAAGCTGATCCTGTCGTCGGCATCTATGCGCGGTTCCTCCAGCGATGCATAAACAATGCGATTTATAACAGTGGCAAAGAAGCTGACCATCTCCGCCTCGCTCAAACCCTGAGGCCTGCTCAGACCGGCGAAAATCTGCTGTCCCACGTCATGGCCGACGCTGCGCAGCGCCCTGTTCACAAGCTGCTGGCCCTGCTCCCCGAACTCCCTTTCGCAGTCCTTCAGTATGCGTACCACGGACATAGCCTGCATGGTCCCCCACTGCCAGAGCACAGCCGGGTCATAGTCTGTTTTTCCCAGCACCTCTTCTTTAAGCCGTCTCAGGCCGGCCTGATACGGCTGGTTGAATCTGAATTTAGTCCAGCTGCTTTCGCCTCGATGTTCCCAGTGTGCCATGCTTGCCTCCTTAATGCGGGCGCAGTCAGATATATTACTACGGAAGGGAGGGTTTTTGACAGCCTGTATATGTGCGAAGTACACTCAGATATAATGTCAGTAAGAAAGAAAACCGGGCCTTCCTGGTTCGATAATCTCAAGATAAGCGTCAAGCAGGCGCTGGGCATGAAGGTGATCCTGTGCGATTCCTGCAAGTACGACTGGCGGGGAGCATGCCATCAACCGGCCCGCCCCAACGCGGTCTGGTGCCCGGATTATGCCCGGCGCGGGCAACGATAGATACTGTCTAGGGATAGAACTTTAAAACAGGTGTGACCACAGCTGATACCGCTGATGATGGTGCCGCCTGTTTTTTATAC
>CAZDXZ010000105.1:0-5334 GCA_964509615.1 uncultured Dehalococcoidales bacterium | reverse complement strand
TTTGAATTGCCGACCTGACGCTGTCATCCAGCCCGGCAAAATATGATTGGTAGTCGGCTCCCGGCTTGATGCCTATCTTTGCCATGTCGGCCAGCATCGGCGCATCCGCCTGATAGGGGGGATTCTCAACCATCAATCGGCAGACGTTGTTGAAGTAGCCGGCCGGTTCCATGGCCAGCAACTGGTTCAAAGGGGAAACTTTAGTATTGACGTTAGGGTCGACCGGCATGGAAGCAGGAGGTTTACAATCGGTGCCCCAGGCGGAAAGCGGCGTCAGCTTCAGCTGGTCCTGCAGTTCCCAGACGTTCTCATAATCAGAAGGGCCGGTGCAGGCGATGCGACCGACTATCCAGACCCAACGGGTGGAGGACCTCATTTCCGAGAGACCTTCAGGCAGTCTGCCGCTCCAATTCGGACCGGTAATGGCATAGCTGCCGGCGCCGGTGCCGGTGGTGCGCGAGCCAGGCGAGGCAAAGCAATCGGTCCAGCAGTTAAACATGGGCAGCAGATAGTAGCGTCCGTGGGTGTCCGGCACGGAAAGGATAATCGGTTCTTTGGAGGTGTCTATCCAGGCCGATGAATAAAGCGTGTCGGCATTAGGGTTGACCACGTTGGTAAAGGTTGCATCCGGAAAAACCCTCTTGTTGCCGAACTGGTTGACCGGCGATCCAAGCGCATTGGGTGTGGGGACTGCCGTCATAACCTGGCGGGTCAGGTCCATTACGACCAGCGGGAAGCCGTATACCGTTGCATTATAGGCGATCTGCCGGGCCTCCTGCGGGCTGACAGGTTGCGGGGTGGCTTGCCCGGAGGGTACACATGCCGGCGGAATAGTGCTAAATATGATCAGTAAGACTGCGATAACCATGAATCTGTTTGAAAATATGTTTTTCATAATTGCCACCACCTTCACACTTTAATAGCTAAAACTAATTATACTACTGTTCGCGCATGAATCGGGCGGTCTCTTCGGGCAAAGCGGTGATCAGGTTAATGCCCGACCCGATCTCAAAGCCGACCAGTTCCGTCAGCCTGGGGATAATCCTGATGTGCCAGCTGTAGTAGTCTTTATTTTCGTCATCCACCGGCGCGCTATTGATAACGTAGTTGTAGTCGGGATTATTCAAGCCCCGGTAAAGCTTCAATAATACAGACCGCAGTACTTGTGCCAGGTCGGTCAGCTCTTCAGGCGTTATGTTGCCGAAGGATGCCTGGCCCCTTTTGGGTATAATCCATGTCTCAAAAGGTGAGTGTGAAGCAAATGGATGGAAGACTATGAAAGAATCCGTTTCCATCACCAACCGGTCACGCGTGCTGATTTCACGGCTTGCCAGGTCACAGTAGAGGCACCTGCCGATATTGTCATAATACCTGGTGGCAACTTCGAACTGTATCCGCATATGCCTGGGCACAACTGGCGCGACTATTAATTGTGAATGCGAGTGCTCCAGTGTAGTGCCCGCCTTCGGCCCATAATTTTTGTAAATAGTAATCAGCTTTGCAAAGGGTTGCTGTTTCATGGCATTGTACCTTTCCCGGCAGGCGCGCAGGACATCTGCAACGCCGCCGGCTGACTGTAATGCCAGGACTTTATTGTGTTCCGGTGTTTCCACGATAACCTCATGTATCCCTACGCCGTCCATGCTCATGAACAGCCCCGATTCCATCTTCCTTGCGGTGCTGCCGCCCGGTGTGAGCGCGGGAAACTTGTTGGATACAACTCTAACGTTCCATCTTGCGGACTCATTATCCCGGTAAACAAGTATTTCTCCCGGCGCCATTGATTCGTTGCCGGGGCAAAACGGGCATGATGCTGAAAATGCAGGCAGCTCCGGCCGGGGCTGCTGGCGGGCGAACTCGGACGGCCTGAGCGCCCTTTCTTTGGCTATAATCACCCATTCCTCCGTGGTAACATCCTGTCTTATCTCGGACATATCCATAACCTCCCAACGGATTATTAAAATCAGGGGCGATTATATACCTGAGACTATTGATTGTGCTCACCCGACTGGATCTCGCGCACCGTGTCGAAGATGGCCCTGATGTTGTCGGCCGGCATCGTGTACTGCAGCATGTGGGTCATGCCCAGTATATGGCGGCCGTGGCTCCTGCCGATGCGGTAGCTGTTCAGGATACTCTCGCGCATCTCCTGCGCATTTATCTGCTCGCCCAATTGAATATCGATGCCTGTAGCGAAAGCAAGCCTGTCCCCGTATTTTTCATAGGCGATCCGGAAATCGTTGCCCGCCTTTGGTTGGAAAGCCTGCAGTATATCTACACCCGCTTCGACATAGTATTCCAGAAACGGTGTCTGTACGCCGCAAGAGTGAAGCATGGCCAGCGCGCCGGCGTCGTGTACTGCCTCGACTATGCGCTTGAGGTGGGGGAAAGTAAACTCCTTCCACATTTTCATAGACATGAAAGGACGGTCATTATAGCCGTAGTCATCGTAAATAAACACTGCATCGGCGCCGGCCTTCACACCGCGGTGCACGGTGTCTACCGACCAGTCGCAAAAACGCCGCATGAATTCTTTGACCTCGGTCGGATAATCATACAATGCCATCATGAACGGCGCCATCGACCATATCTGGGTAGAGAAAAAATCCTGAACTCCGAAGGCCTCCACCATGATGCAGGCGTCGGGATGGGTTTTCCGCGCTGCACTGACTGCAATGTAATGCTTATCAGCGGTGAAATCAGGAAACCTGTAATCCTTTAGTTCGGCAACATCTTTTATGGCTGGCTCGTGAACGTCCCAGTAAATACCACCAAGGCTGCGCACGCTGTGATATGAGTCAAGCACCCTGAGATGTTTTCTTTCTACATATAGCCTTTCGATGGCGCCGTTGGCGCCCAGGGGCGCAAGGAGAATGTCGGCGCCCAGTTCTATTGAATATGCGCCATAGCCATATGCGTTGAACAAGTAGGGCAGAGCCCTCCATATTTCCGGAGCGTCGAGACCGCCTCCACGACAAAAACGTTTCCAGAGGTAACCGGCAGCTATGTTGGCAAAGCGGTTGCGAGCGGGCTGGAATTCGGCAATCAGCCTGCAGGTGGTGTGCGGATTCAAGTAGTACATGACGGGTACACGGTCAACAGGTTTTCCGGCAGCTGCAGCATGTACCCTCTCCCTGGAAGTCATCTTTCCGGACGGGGCGGGCGGTCTCATCGTGCCCATCATTCACGTCTCCTTACTTTTATTTTCATCTCAGCTTCTTATCATCACAAGCAACATTTTGAAGTTGGCCACGGCATTGAGGGCATGTGGCGCATTGGCCGGCATTATTATCGTTTCGCCTGCTTATCCATGTTCATCGCCTAACCTCCTGCATTATTAAATCTAACAGATGACGCGGCAATCGATGCCAAGTTCCCGGCATTTTGAGACAAGCTTGCCGCTGGTGCGGTCAAAGAAAGCATCGCTGAGCCCTTCTTTCAGTCCGTACTTCCTGTATACCCAGTCCGCATTGTGGTAATTCATACGGTCGACCATGATATAGTCCACCTTTCCGGACAGCGCGGACGCCAGCCCGTCGGCGCCGGGCAGCATGGGCGCGATCATGGCGAAGGTGCTGACACCCTGTGCATGCAGCTCGGCCAGCGCTTTTATCCTGGCCTTTATGGGAGGCGCATGGGGCTCAAACATTTTCCTGATGCTGTCGTCCATGGTGGTGATCGTGAGCCCGACTTCGAGGTCGCGCATCTCTTTTAATATATCCATATCCCGCAGGACCAGGGGTGAGCGCGTCTGGACCGTCACCGGCCACTGATGCTGCTGGAGTATCCTCAGGCATTGACGTGTCAGCTCATATTTTGATTCGAGCGGTTGATACGGGTCGCACACTCCGCTTACCCAGACGCGCCCCTGTTTCTTGCGAAGTATCTCCTTTTGCAGCAGGTCCGGGGCATTGATCTTGACGTCGACAAATTCACCCCAGGGCTCTTTGTGCCCGGTGAAACGTTTCATGAAGCGGGCATAGCAGTATGAACAGGCATGCTGGCAGCCCGTATATGGATTGATGACATAGTCGTAGATCCGGGAGACGGACAGGATGGACTTCGCAGGTATTTCCCTTACAATCATGTCTTTTCGTTTAAATCGTATTTGCGAGTCATAATGACATGCCGGCGGCTGTTAAAAGAGCTGCCGGGCCACAACTATTCTATTTCTCTCACCTTATCCATCGACTTTAAAATTCTCGGATTTGAAATTGCTGTAGTACCTGCCGTTTTGCGCTGTGAAGCGGAGCACGCAATAGTCAGGGTCGGTCACTCCCTTCGGATAATACAGCTCATCGCCGTCCCTCCAGATGAGCTTTTTGGTCTTGCTGTCATGCAGTATCTTCATGGTGCCCCTGAGCATGACGCCCCGGTAGAAGCGTTTATCGAAGAAATATACGCAGGCTTTAGGGTTGCCGGTGTATTGCTTCACTCTCATGGACGGCGTGCCTGTGGTAAAGAAGAGGTGCTTGATCCCCTCCCTTTTCCTGGGAGGAAGCATCGCCTTTGAGTTGGGGAAACCCTCTTCATCAATGGAGCTGATGATGGAAACACCGGCCCTGTCGATCAGATTGCCGATTGTGCTGGCTGCATCTCTCATTTCACCTGTTATCCTTTGTTCCCTCAGCGGGACAGTTTTCTGATCTCCCACAACTTCTGAATACCCGGTTCGATTTTGGCTGACCATTCCGTATATACGGGCTCTGCGGCCTCACGGAAGGCCTGAACCTGGCCGGGCGTCAGCTCGGTCACCGTCATTCCCTTATCGCGCAGCAATCCCAGTTTGGTACGGGCAGCATCGCGCGAAAGCCTGACCTGTTCCATTGAAGCCTCGATCGCCGCCTGCCTGATTATGGCCTGCGCCGATGCCGGCAATCCATCCCAGTCCTTCCTGTTCATCCCCAGGATGAGCGCATCGTAGGAGTAGTCCCAGACGGTGATATGGTTCTGTACCTCGTACAGCCTGGACGATACGATGATATCAACGGGATTCTCCTGCCCGTCGATCCGGCCCTGCTTGAGCGCTGCCGGGACATCGGGGAAATTCATTATGACGGGTGTTGCTCCCAGCGCCCTGAAAATTGAGTTGTAAAGCGCGACGTCGGGGATGCGGATTTTCAGACCTTTAAGGTCATCCGGCGTGCGGACGGCCAGCCTGCTGTTGGTCAGCTGGCGGAAACCGTTCTCGCCGAAGGCCAGGCCTACTATTCCGTAGTCCTGCGTCTCCTTCAGCAGTGCGCTGCCCGCCTCCCCTGATAGGATCGCATCGACCTGCGCATAGTCGGTAAACAGCCAGGGCATGGAGACGGCGGAGAACGACTGGTCGAGGTT
>CAZDXZ010000104.1:0-5383 GCA_964509615.1 uncultured Dehalococcoidales bacterium | reverse complement strand
GCAAGCCCAGTATCCTGGCGCCCTTGTCGAAGGCTTCGCCGGCCGCATCGTCCCGTGTGCATCCCAACCGGAGGAAGCTGCCGTGGTCCTCCATCAGTATTATGTCGCTGTGCCCGCCGGATACGATCAGACAGAGGCAGGGCAGCCTGGGCTCTTCGCCGTACAGCCAGTTGGCGTAGATGTGCCCCTCAAGGTGGTTGATGCCGATGAAGGGAAGATCGTATGCCTGCGAGACCCCTCTGGCGAAATTTACTCCTACAATCAACGATCCTGCCAGGCCCGGTCCCACGGTGGCGGCTACGGCATCCACCTGCTCCAGACTGATGCCGGCTTCACTCAGCGCACTTGAAGCTACCGGCGTTATGGCCAGCAGGTGCTGTCGCGAGGCCACCTCCGGTACGATGCCTCCGTACCTGGCGTGTATATCCACCTGCGATGCGATCACATTGGACAGGATGGTGACGCCGTCCCTTACAACCGCTGCGGCAGTCTCATCGCAGGATGTCTCAAAGCTGAGTATATTCACGGCTGGGATTATAGCACAAAGCTAACACAGTATCCGTTGATTGCTGTTTTAGCGACGTGTTGCTACAATTAAACCCCGACTTAATTCAGCATCTGATAGCGAGGATGACAATATGGAAATAACCTGGTACGGCCACTCATGCTTCCGCATCAAGGGCAAGGAAGTAGTTATATTAATCGATCCCTGTCCCGATACCACAGGCTATTCTCTGGGCAAGGTCCAGGCGGATATTGTGGCCATCAGCCATGCTCACCCCGGCCATTCATTTCTCGACACGCTGCAGGAAGGCTACCGTGCTATAAAGGGACCGGGGGAATATGAGATAAAAGACACGTATATTACGGGCGTATCGACTTACCATGACGGCGAGCAGGGCAAGAAGTCCGGTAAGAACACAATTTATGTGATAGAGATAGAGGGCGTGACCCTGTGCCACCTGGGCGATCTGGGTCATGCGCTGAATCCCGAGGTCACGGGCGAGCTGGGAAACATCAACGTGTTGTTCGTCCCTGTGGGCGGACATTCCACCATCGGCGGCCAGACAGCGGCGGACCTGATGCGGAACCTGAACCCGGGCTTCGCAGTCCCCATGCATTACAAGACGGCGGCTGAAACGGCCGACCTCGAATTCCCCGAGAAATTCCTCAAAGAGCTCGGTGTCAAAGACTTGGCCTCGCAGCCCAAGCTTATAGTCACCAGGACCAATATCCCGCTCAGCACGCAGGTGGTATTGCTCGACTATCCGCATTAGCCCTGCTGATCGGCTTTGACATATAAAATGCCCTGACGTATCATTGCTCGATATGAGCGTCGCCAAGCGCGTTTATGATCTCCAGCAGATCGAGCTTTCCATCCAGGATCATCTCAAACAGCTTGAGGCCATGGACCTGCGCATCCGCCATAACGACCAGTACGAGCAGGCGGAAGCTGCATTGAAGACGGCTGAAAACGAGCGGGCCGGGCTGGAAAAGCAGTATAAGGAGCTGGATGCAGAGGCCGAAGCGTTGAGGTCGCAGCTGGGACAGATACAGGGCAAGCTATACGGCGGCAAGATTAAGAATCCCAAGGAGCTGATGGGCTTCGAGCAGGAGGCCTCCATGCTTAAAGCCAGCCTGGATAAAAAGGACGATGTGCTGCTGGATATGATGGAGAAGCTGGAGACGGACAGGGTCGGGATCAAGAAATTGAAGGATGTCTGCAAGGTTGCCGCCGACGCCTGGGAGAGCGAGAAGTCTGAACTGAAGGGGCAGGTGGAGAAGGCAAAAGGCGAATTGAGCGAGCTTGAGAAGAGGCGCGGCGAGCTGCTGACTTCGATCGACAAAGATACGATCGCCATATATGAAGCTGTAAAGGGAAGGAAGGGTCAGGCGGTGGTCAAGGTTGAGCAGGGGCGCTGCCTGGGCTGTCGGGTAACACTGTCCGTCAGTGAGATGCAGCATGCGCGCGGCAACGCCATAGTAACCTGCGGCAATTGCGGCCGCATTCTGTATTTGAGTTAATCTCATTTGACCTGTTGTCGGTCAAGTTGTAGAGTATTTGAGCCAAGCAGGCCGGGTGACCGCTGCGGTTCTAAAAATCGTAGAGGAAAGTCCGAACTCTTCCAGGCGGGGTGCTGGGTAACGCCCAGGGGGGGTGACCCTACGGAGAGTGCAACAGAAACATACCGCCCGTCGCACGATGGGTAAGGGTGAAATGGTGAGGTAAGAGCTCACCGGCGGCCGGGTGACCGGCCGGCCGTGCAAACCCCACCCGGAGCAAGACCTAATAGGGGGCGATGGCTTGCCTGGGCTGACCCCGGGTTGGTCGCATGACCGCCGTGGTAACATGGCGGGTAGATGGATGGTCACCGCTCCGCGCAAGCGGAGGCACAGAAATCGGCTTACAGGCCTGCTTGGCAAATATTTTCAGTAATGTTCGCATTGGAATGTTTGTTTGTAATCGCAACAATTCAGAAACAGAAATAGGCTAACAAGATAGGGCCTCCTAAAGATAATCCCAGATGTTCTATAATACGAGAACTGACATTGTCTTAAACAGGTATCTGGATTTCATTCATATGGCCCCAGTTGTATTAAATTTGTGATGCTCCTGTTGGCACTTACACCTGATGCCATGTGTTTCGATCAAATCTCTTATTTGCAACATTTTATCTTCTGGCAAAGATTTGGTTATTGAAAGGCTGTATTTTCTTCCCAAAGCCTCATATTTCCCTGATCCATAGTTGTGATAGCTTAAGATCTCAACTTCCGTTGCCGCCTTAACGTGATCTTTTACGAACTTGATGATACCCACGATATTGTCCTCGGAATCTGTGTAGCCGGGAATTATGGGAATTCTTATTGTAAGGTGAGTTTGCCTGCTATCAATAGCCCTAGACAGCTTCCTGGCATTCGCGAGTACGATGTTATTAGGCACTCCTGTGTATCTCTTGTGCTTCAGATTGTCTATCAGCTTCAGATCGTAGAATATCCAATCAGTGTACGGTAATATTTTTTCAAGATCAGGCCACCGACAATTGCCAGTAGTCTCGATTGCCGTATGAAATCCTTTTTGTCTGCAACGTTGGAGCAGGTGCAGTGTAAATTCCGGTTGAGATAACGGCTCTCCACCACCAATTGTGACACCTCCGCCTGAGATGAAGTAGTATGGTCTGTCTTTCTCCACCTCTCGAACGATCTCATTAACGGATTTCTCTTCGCCAATGATTTGTCTGGCTGAATTTGGGCAGGTATCCGCGCATTTATTAATGGAGTCACAATTGCTGCAAATCTCCCTATCTATCATCATCGCGCCATTGACAATCTTGTTCGCATTGTGGCGGCATACTTCAATACATTTCCCACATAACTTACATCTGGATTTGAAAAAGAATAGCTCTGGTTTAATAGACTGACTTTCCGGATTACAGCACCATACGCACCTTAATGGGCATCCTTTAAAAAAAACAATCGTTCTTATTCCGGGGCCATCATGGATCTGGTTTCTCTGCGTGTTTAATACGATTCCGTTTCCCATGGAATCTACCTATTGAGGTAAATGAGCGTTCACTATCTCAAATACTGATCGGTTAGATAAAAGCACACAACTATAACTTATGTTCGGTTCTGGATATGATATCGTCCTGTGTCATTTTGGCTAGATCAACAAAATACGCGCTGTATCCGGCTACCCTTACCATCAAGGTGGGGTACTTCTCAGGATGAATTTGAGCGTCCAGTAACGTTTTCTTAGAGATGGTGTTCATCTGAAGATGGTATCCACCTTCATATACATAAGTATCAACAAGGTTCGCCCATTTGTGAAGACCTTCCTCCGTCAACAAAGAATCACCGCTGAGCCATATATTGGTTATCGTACCTCCGGTAAGTGCTGCAATGGGAAGCTTGGCAACCGATCTTAGTGACGCTGTGGGACCAAGCATATCTGTTCCTTGTTGTGGTGATATTCCATCCGCCAACGGTCTCATGGACCCTTTTGGAGCCGGGAGAGCACCCACTTCAATTCCAAACGGGACATTGCAACTGGTAGGGACTGCACAAGGCCCCGGTGTACCTCCTCGCAGATTCCTATACTTTCTCACAGTCTTGGCGAAATGCATGAACACTTCCCGTGCCAGATCATCTACATAGTCATCGTCATTCCCATATTTTGGAGCCTTCAGAAGTTTCTTATGAACTTCTTCATAACCCGCAAAATCGGCTTCCAGGGCTTTTGCCAATTCTTCCAGGCTCACCATTTTACTATCGTAGACACATTTCTTCACAGATGCCAGGCTGTTAGCTAAATCTGCGATTCCTATGATCTGCACGTGAGGACCAACAGGATAACGGGCACCGCCATTTGCGCAACCCATGCCTTTTTCTATGCAGTCGTCGGTGAATATTGACTGTATCAATAGTTCACTTTTATCTGCGATTGTTTTCTCCGCAATCCATAAACCCCTCATAGTCAGGTCCACGAGGTATTCCATCTGCTTCTTGACGGCACCTTTGAAATCTTCAAAAGACTTAAGATCCTGGAGGGGGCCCGTGTCCAAGCCAACTTTCTCACCTATATGTAGTAAACCTGTTCTTTTCAAGCCACGTGTAAAAACCAGTTCCACCATGGACCCAGCATTGATAGCTCCTCCAGCAGTATGGCCAAATTGCTTGCATCCTGCGCCCTGTGGCTCTACGCATCCAATGGGCTTTACATCCCAAATAAGCTCATCCCATCTTTCGGCAGGGTCATCATTCATTCTCATCTCTATCAGTTTTTCATAGTTGAAGATAGACGGATGTCCCATTCCTGCCGCTATCAACTCACCCGTTTTTACTTTTAATTCCCAGGGCATATCTCTATGCCACATGATACAAAGGGTGGGTTGTGTTGTTCGTACGTTGAGTAGAGCTTCTATGAACATATAAGAAAGGTCATTAGCATAATATTTCAGGTTCTTATCGATGCCGCCAACATGGACTTGCTGAAATGGATAATAGCCTGGAGTGGACCAGGCAATCATTTTACTCAGCAGCCAGTGTATCCCGGTCATTTTTATCCACATGCACTCTATCAGTTCCAGTGCTTGGGCTTTCGTTAGAGCGCCGCTTTCAATATCCTTTTGGTAATACGGATAAAGGAACCTGTCCATTCTACCGAGGCCGAATCCACATCCACTCCCTTCCAACCAGAGGAAACATTGCGTAAAGAACATTGATTGCAAGGCTTCATGAAGGGTCCTTGCCGGTTCATATGGAACTCTGCCTACAATCTCTGCGATCTTCTTTAATTCACTGGCTCGAGCACGGTCTTTTTCCTTGGCCGCCAGATCCAACGCATGATTCCGGTAATTTTCGCTCCATTGCTTGATACCGCCGA
>CAZDXZ010000103.1:0-5407 GCA_964509615.1 uncultured Dehalococcoidales bacterium | reverse complement strand
GGCTGCCAGGCGCCGGGGATGTGGGCCAGGGCCCGACCTTGGCCACCGAGTCCACGAATTGCCACAGGCAGCCCGTTCTCAAGAGGTAATTATAGCCCGTATTATCGATGGCCCAGAGTGTATTGTAGGCATTGGAAGAGATATGAAGCGAGGTCGGCTCACGTGTGAACTCAACCTGGTTGGGGCTTCCCGGCAACGGAAGCCCGTCTATGAGCTGGTCCCACTGAGGTGGGGGGGGTACTTTTACACGGGCTTCCAGAGTCCTGTCAGCCCCGCTGCTGTTGATAGGCGGCTCTATATCTGTATTCCATGCTCCGTACAGCACGCTGTTAAGCATGCAAAGGCCATAAAAGCCCCGGTCGGGCGGATCGAGTTGATCCCAGTTCACGCTGGAATCCAAGGTCCAGCGGTAAATGATGCCGTCGGTGTTGGTTATTACATCATTAATACCGGCATATATATTCTTGTGGGAATCGAACAGGTCATCCGCGACAACATGAACATTGCCCTGTTCGGGCAATTCTCGGAGCGTTGTAAATTTAGGTATGGTCGCGGAGAAGTCAGCCCAGGCTATGCTGGTGTCGGAATTACCCTCGGTGCCCACAAAAACATACTCTTTGCCGCCGCTGCTGCTGCTGGCGGAGGTAGGATTGCAGATCGTGTGCGCAGGCGCAAGCAGGTTTGTTCCCAATCTTTTAACTGTTTGCCAGGCCGCACCGCTCAATGTCAGTTTGCGCACGTCATAGTCATCTACCACATACATCGTAGATTCGTCGCGCAACGAAATATCTTTTACGCTCGTTCCGGCTGTTACGGCCGTCCATATATCTCCCGAATCGGCGGAATAGATTATATTCTCCGTGCCCAGATCGGCGAACACCACCACTTTGCTCATCGATGATGATGTCGTATCGTGGGATGTCAGGCGCAGTATGGTGCTCGTATCGCTTGACGGCAGTGTGAAAATACGTTCCCAATAACGGCCCATAGGATCGCTGGTACTGCGCCATACGCTGTCGATGTCGGGTATAGCGCCGGTGGTGTTCAACGAAGCAAGGTAAAGGGTATTGTTCCCCACAGTATTTGAATCCTGCGGCTTTTCCACCGCAGCCACATCGGACAACTGACTGATCCTCGTATTGATGATCCCGATCTGGTTCCAGGCATATCCGTAATCCTTGCTATACTGGAAGGCTGATTCGTCAGAGGTAGATTTGGTCAGCTTGGAAAACGGCCACTGGCCGGGCAGTGATCCCGTTCCACCGACCGTTGAATTCTCGGAGCTTGTGCCGCAATAAGCTGTAATTCCGTCGGGACTCCATGCCAGCAATACATTGGCACGCCCGGTCCCGCCGCCTCCGGTGGCTGATTTCAAAGTGTCGGATTTTAGCCATGTGACGCATCCCGCGCAGCTTGCCTGCGCATTGGAGCTCTGCCAGACGTTGGCCAGTGCTCTGGGACTATAGGCGGTGGCCTCTCCCGCCAATAATATGCCTGTTGCGTTTGTGCCTGAGTAGGCGATGGATGATATTCGCTGCCCCGCGACTAATTGAATAGGCGGCGTGATGCTGAATCTGGTAGGCGTGGGGCTTATATAAAACACGGCTGAAGAAACGGAGCTGTCGAATACGTTAACGAAACAGCCGCGAAGGCTTAGGTCGGTGCCCACGTAGTCCGACGGCAGCTCGATGCCGGTGCGGATTATTGTAGCAGCCATATATGCGCCCAATGTGACCGGGTAGGCGGCGTATCCACCTATTCCGTCCCACTGGGTGGTATTGAGAATAGAGTCATGCTTGCCCAGATGCAGGGCCGCTCCTGCTGCTGTGAATGAAACGACCACCATGGTCTGGTCGGGATTGTAACTGGGCGAGAACTTGACGGAGGTGACGGCTGTCCAGAGCGGATCTCCCTGAGATACCCATGCCCCGGCGAAGGCCGCGCCGTACGGCCTGATAAGTATTCTGCCCTGTCCGGGCGGCGTTATGCTGCGTGTGCCGATGGCGATGTCACGTATTTGATCGGCCGAATCCCAGCTGGCAATATCCAGACAGCTGATGTATTCGTTTGCAGGGAGAGTGAGGCCGGTGTCCAGCCAGTTATTGCCGCCGTCAGTGGAGTAGTAGGCCATGCGGGGGCCGCCGACGGGAGTCCCCGAGCCATCCGTGACGGCTATGATGAATTTTTCGTCATCCGGCGCTACAACAATATTCCATACAGGGAATAAAGCTCCGGCGGCTGCCAGGGTTGTGCTCACGGTGGGAAGCCACATGTATCCGGCATCGGTGGATTTGTACAACCCGGTAGTAGGTGTGCTGTTGTCGGTATTTACAGCATAGAACGTTTTGTTATCACGCCCGAGAGCAAGGTCATTAATGCCGCAGTTGCGCATGATGAAGCCATTGGAACCGTCCCAGGGGGTTTCCACCACACTCCAGGATAATGTTCTCTGTGTTGCGGCGTCAGCCTGATGGATGGGAAGGAACAGCGCAATTAATGCCAGGATAGAGCTAACCAGAAAAAAGGGGTATGACCGGTGTGCTACTCTCATTAAATATCTATCAACCGTACCCCGTTATTGTGTTTCGTTTTGCAAGCAGGAGTAAAGCGGATTTATCTGAAATCTACCATAAACTGCGTTCTATTTGCAAAATGGTAATTCGCGTGTTAGATTAAGTTGAAAAAGTGCAGAGGGTCGGTCCGTCCGGTCGAAGCTGAACGTGGCTCCGGCGGGTTGATTTGTTTTGAAAAAGGCCTGTTTATACGTACAATTTAGGAAGGTCTGTCCGAGGATGATAGTTGAATGTCCGGTTAACGGCGGGCCTGATATGATAACCTATAGCATCTGAGGTGCTCGTAGAAATGAATCCGGAGAATCCAAAAGCCAAGAGCGCGCCTCCGGGCGGGGCTGCGCAGCCGGGCATCGCCAAGCTTAACGTCCAGTATGCCGCGCCCATGCCGCAGGCTCTGGGCTTGATACCGGAGGATGTGGCCAAAAGATACAAAGTGCTGCCGTTGTCGCTTGAAAACAACACACTGCGGATTTTCATGGCCAATCCGGGCGACGTGCTTACGGTTGAAAATCTCTCCATCTATACCAGGAGGCGTATAGAGCCGGTCGCTGCCTCGGAAGCGGATATCAAGGAGGGGATCGAATATAATTACCGTGCTCTCAAAGAGGCTTCCAGGCTTGCCAGCGGTCCGACGCCGGTCGTTGCACCGGAAAGCGCACAGCCCAAACGCGCGGGTCCGGAGTTAAACAAACCTCCAATTGCCCCCATAGCTCCTAAATCAGCCGGTCCGGCAACTGTCAGCGGGGCTGCACCGATCCCTCAGTACGATGAAAGGGTTCTTCCCCCCGAAATAACCAGCGATTCACCTATTGCGCACCAGCTCGATAAGATGCTGGATGATGCCATCAGGGCAAGGGCTTCGGATATACACATCGAGCCGGACGAGAACAAACTGCGTATTCGCTTCAGGATAGACGGGATACTGCACGAGGTTGCTTCTCTGCCCCTGACTGTGCACAACGGCCTTATCTCGCGAATCAAGATACTATCCGATATGAATATCGCCGATCACCGGCGGCCGCAGGACGGCCAGTTCTCCTTCGATTCTGATAATAAATACATCGATGTTCGCGTGGCGACCGTCAATACGGTTAACGGCGAAATGGCTGTACTGCGTTTGCTGGACAAATCGGTGGCGGCGCTGGCCCTGCCGCAGGTGGGTTTCCTGCGTGATAGCCAGGAGATGTTTGAGCAGATGCTGATGATGCCGTATGGCATGGTGCTTATCAGCGGTCCCACAGGCGCAGGCAAAACGACCACGCTTTATGCCGCGGTCAACTCGCTGGATCAGGTGGGCAAGAATATTATTACGGTGGAGGACCCGGTAGAATACCGTTTCTCAAATATCAACCAGATACAGGTTAATGTGAAGGCGGGCCTGACTTTTGCCAGCGGATTGCGCGCTATTGTCAGGCTTGATCCCGATGTCATTCTGGTGGGCGAGATCCGCGACAGCGAAACCGCCCTGATAGCTGTGCAGTCAGCCCTGACCGGACATCTAGTATTGTCTTCGGTTCATGCCAACGATACGGTGGGCGCTGTTTTCCGCCTGATCGACCTTGGGGTTGAGCCTTTCCTGATCAGTTCGGCTCTCATAGGTATCGTGGCGCAGCGCATGGTGCGTCGTGTTTGTCCTCACTGCGCCAGCAAGGTGACGGCGCCGCTGGTTGAGCAGATAGCCTATGAGAAAGAGATAGGGGAGGCCAGATCGGAGTTTATGTACGGTGAGGGATGCAAGGTATGTGTTTATACGGGCTATCTCGGCCGAACAGCCATATTTGAGATACTTACGATAACGGACAATATCCGCAGAATGATTGTCGGCGGCTCCAGCAACACCGATATCAGGGCTGCAGCTCTCAGCGAAGGGCTGGTGCCCATTGCGCGCTACGGTATGATGCAGGCCAAAGCCGGCGTAACTACCCCCTACGAGGTGTTGCGCAATGCTTATACCATCTCCTGAATGCCGAAATCCTGCATGGGATATGATGTGATCCAGGCATGTATTTATTCATGCAGGACAATAGTACTATATCATGTTGACCAAGGGCCTATTTACTATTCGTCCATCTAATGTATGATAATAAGGGTATAGTTATATCGGATCAGGCCAATGAATTATGAGTATATCGGCTATACTGCCGACAGGCGAGTAGTCAAAGGCAAGATAGACGCGGTGGGGGAGAAGGATGCCGAGGACAGGCTGGCCGCCGGCGGCTACCAGATTCTCAGCCTTAAAGCAGTTGGGGGGGCCGTTGTAACTGGCATGCCCAACCTGTTTGAAAAAGGCGCCAAACAGGAGGAGATCATTCTGTTCTCCAGGCAACTTGCACTGTTGCTTGAATCCGGCGTGGGCATTGTGCAGAGCCTTGACCTGTTGAAGGTGCAAACTAACAACAAGGCGTTTGCCGGTATACTGGATACCATCATATCCGATCTGCGATCGGGCAGCCCTCTTTCCATGGCTCTGGAGAAGCACCCCAAGGCATTCAACAGGATGTACTGCAAAATGATTGCAGTGGGCGAGCAGACAGGTCAGCTGGAGAGCGTACTGCGCAACCTTGCCGGCTACGCCGAGCAATCCACGGCAGCCATGCGCAAGATAAGGCAGGCCATGACCTACCCCATCATTGTACTTGTGCTGGCTGTGGTTGTGGGATTCCTGGCGGTCACCTTTGTGTTACCTCCGATCATGGACATGTTCAAGTCGCTGGGAGGCAAATTGCCCCTCATGACCCAGATACTTATCGCTGTAGTGAGCTTCATGGGAGAATATGGTGTATATGTGATGCTGGGTCTGCTGGTTGTAATCCTGTTGGTAATGCTCTACATCA
>CAZDXZ010000102.1:0-5411 GCA_964509615.1 uncultured Dehalococcoidales bacterium | reverse complement strand
CTCTGGTGGTTGCCCGTCGCCTGCTGGGTTATACGCGAGATCAGCTTAAATAAACAGGTCAGGGCTTAACGAAGAACTTGCGCCAGACCTGCCCGCCGGTAAACGGACCGCCGTGTGCCGCATAGAATATCTTGGGCCGCCTGTCCAGCATGTCCCGTATGCTTTTAGCAGCTGTTTCCGTATCCTGGCAAATATAGGGAAATCCCGGGGTGTTCTTCCTCATCAGCCCGCCGAATATCATATCTCCCACCAGCGCGCAGCCCCCGGCCAGCAATACCGACACGGATCCGGGTGTATGTCCCGGTGTGGGAATTATCTTTCCCTCGATCCCATAATCTTGCAGATCAAACTCACCTTCCAGTATAAGCTGCGGCTCCATCCCCTGCACTTTCGGTTTGACGATATCAGACATGATCATCATCAACCTTCCCCGGCCATCAACCGGATAGAGCCTGGGATTCACCCCTGTCCTGAGCGCTTCGGCATCCGCTTTGTGTATGGCGATGGGGGCGCCGGTCTTCTCCCTCAGGTAGGCCGCGCTGCCGGTATGATCATGGTGTCCATGCGTGATGATGATGAGCGAGATATCGCCCGGCTTGATGTCGTGGCGGCTCATGGTTTTCAATATTTTTTCACCCAGGCCGGGAAAGCCCGTGTCTACGATGATCGACCGTTCGCCGCGCACGATAAAGGCGTTTGCGACCGGTGATGTAACTGCAAAAACTTCCTGTTTTACTCCAGCCATAGTGCCTCTATAATATCACCTTTCATCAGGTAATGAACATCGTACAATCCAGTCCCTCTGGATATAACTGCCCTGAAAAGCGATCTCTCGCCGTTTCTTAAACTCTACTGGGTGAAAGTAATGGAGGGATTGGTCACGGACTTGCTCTTGATTCTGACGCTGCCCGGTGAACTTTGCGTGATGATCTCCATCAGGTTGGTGCTCTTGTTGGCGGCCACCTTTTCAAAATTCAGGGCGCTGCTGGCGTCGCCACTGCCGGTGATATCGAACTTGATTGTTGCCAGCGTCCCGCTTCCGCTGATACCGCCGGCATCGATCATGCCCAGCCAGATCCTGCCGGGCCTGTCCAGGCTGAATTCGAGAGACGCATTGGGGGCCAGGGAACCCTTCTCCAGGGATACCGGCTTTATCACAGCAGGATCGTAGGTCAGGGTCAACTCCAGGCTGCCCAGGCTGCTGGCATTGCGGGCATCGATGCCGACTTTGATATCCCCCGCTGTTGCGGTATCAGTCTTTTTCGTTTTAACGCAACCGCCTGTGAATACAACTGCTAAAATAAGAGCCAGTAGTATGGCAACTGTTAAATATCTCGTCGTCATATCTTACTCTCCCGCTATTTAGGTTTTGCCATCTTGAGTATCTGGCGTGCGTCTTCCGGCGTGACCTTGCCGTCATTATTGACATCCAGCACCAGATTCTCGGCCATGGCTTTGACATACATTTTCAATGCCATTAATGCATCCAGCACCGTTACCCGGCCGTCTCCTGTGCCGTCGCCCTTTATCTTCTGCCCTATTGTGACCTGGCCGCCGACGGGGCTTATATCGATCTGGCCCCCTGTGGTGCCGGTAGCTGTTATTTCAGACAGGCTGATGGCGCTCTGACTTCCCTGCGAGCCGATGGCTTTGAACTCGAGTTGCGCGGCTGTCCCGTTGCCGTTGATCGCGCCGGATGTGGCATAGGCTATGATGACCGTTCCAGGCTGGGGCGAATTGGGGATAAAGCTGGCATCGTCAGGTATTGCCGCGCCCTTGTCCGCCTTTACGAATTCTATCACTGCAGGATCGTATTGAACGCTGTAGCCCAGGCTGCCGATGCTCCGGGCGTTCTCCAATTTCAGCGGCACCAGCACAGTATCGCCTGTCATGGCAACTCTTGATTCTGCAATCAATCGGGGCCCGGCTGCGGCGGTAGCTACTGTGCCGGTAGAAGACGGCGCCGTCGTGACGGGACTGACCGTAGGGGAAGCCGGAACTGCACCTCCCAGCAAATAGATCGTTATCTCAGAATTATCTATGCAGCAGACGCAGCCATCGCTTATTCTGAAGCCGCTGATAACATCATTTACCTGCACATCGGCTTTTATTGGCGCCAATTCCGATCCGCCGCTGCTGGATGTTGCTTTAACCTGTTTTATCGTCTGCCAGACACCGCCTTTTTCCACCTGCAGATCCACCGTGCTCTGGCAAGTGAGCCGCCTGCCGGTATCAAATATGACAGAAATGGAACTCACGTTGTAAGGCCCGAACTGATAGGTGTGACCTGCCTGGAAGCAGCAGCATGTTTTTTCAGAGTTATCTTTATTTACACATGTCAGGTGCAGCGTGCCTGATCCGGAGTCAACCGGCGGAACCGTGACTGTGGCCGATGAGGTCGTTGCACCTGTGCCGGTAGTACCCGTCGCCGTACCGCTCACGCCTCCTGCGGTTGCACCGCCTGAGCTCGTATCCCAGCTCCCGGTGGTTGTTGTGCCTGCGGATTGTCCGCCGCCCGCACCCGTACCTGTCTGAGTTGACCCTGATGTCGGACCCAGTATCTCAAACAGGTAATCAGAGTTGAGATCGCTCTGCCAGCTTGCTCCCGAATCGCCGCTGGCCTCCCGGTTGCCCCCCGGGTAGTCTGGGGCCGTAGTATCGGTCAGCCATTTGACCGCGTTGCCTCCACCCCCGCCCGGCGCTCTGGCCACGATGGCATATCTCGTTCCTGCAATTAAATCCACGGGCTGGGAGAGCGTTATTTCCCTCCATTCGCCGGATTGGGACAGCGGCAGCGTGTCGCCACTGGTGCTGCCGCTGGCAAGGTCATATCCCGCCGGGTGGCCTCCGGAGCCTGTCGCCCTCAGCGAAACGATAAGTGTGCCGGGGTAACCTATTCGATATGCCATCAGACTGACTGCATTGGCCTGGTGGTCGGACTGGGACGTGAAAGTCTGGCCGTGCCAGTAGTTCATGCGTACGTCACCGCCGACATCAGGGCTGCCCTGATAGTTCTCGTAAAAGCCTCCTCCCGCCGAAGTCGCTGCTCCGGAATAGGTGCCGCCGGTCGTGGCCGGTTGTGTGACAGCGGGCTGCGCCGTCTGCGCCTGTGATGCTGTGGTCCTGAGATTTCTCGAGCCGCTGGGCTGGTACGCGTACCTTATGCTGTATTGTGTAGCTGCCGCCGCTCTTACAATACCGTCAATATAGAACTTGCCGTATCTGCCTTTCATGGGCGAGCTGGTCACATAGGTATGGCCTTCCAATGCAATCGCATCGGTCTGGTAACCGGTGGCGGGGGCCTCGTTCACCTCGTCGAATTTGACCTCGCCCATATCAATGATTCCCTCCGTATTCCCGCCGCCTTCCCAGTTATGAGCAAGGTCACCGGTGGTCCGATCGGCGATCCAGAAATCGCCGCCCGAAGATACCATGCCACCGGTCATGTAATCCATGGCCTGATGCACCCTGTCGAAATCCAGAACCGTGGCATAGTACGTCGGCAAGACATCGGCCGCCAGGACATTTGCGGGGGCTATGAAAGAGGCAATCACCAGTACAACAAGAACGACACTGCCACACCTCATAATCAAACCTCCTTTCACCTGCCTCGGACTTTGCCGGCCTCTATTACGATAAAGCCGGTTGCTTCAAATATATAATCATACAACTGATATTAATTGTCAATGAGTTTACACGTGTATCCGAGACGACCTGCTCAAAGCTGTTGCCCTGCTTGATTCCCCGTTGTTGTCAGCAGGTCAAAACCGCTCGTACGGTCGAGCAGCCGTGCCATGTTAGCTCCCAGTATCTCGCATAAAATGACTTCGCCCACCAGCCACGTTTTAACACCTGCTCTCAGGCATCCCGTCATGGTCGAACCCGCCCTGCCCAGCGCGGCATGTATATGCAGAGAGGGTTTGCCTTCCCTGTCCGGCGCCAGCACACCCAGCCCGACCAGCTCGTGAACCCCATCGACGGGAACCAGCATGGGATCTATGGGAAGTTCCAGGTTACGGCGGGGCCCCACCACTACTTCACCGCTGCCTATTCCTCCCACCAGTATGGCCTGCGCCATCGAGATTTTTTTCTCCTGCGCAAACCGCTCGATACAGCCGGGCAGCTCATCTCCATCATTCAGCCTGATCACAAAAATTCGACCGATCTTGCCTTCGCTGTATTCCATTTTCCTACCTCGTTTGTATCCGTTGTATTTGTTAAATCCTCATTCATATTATGGTAAATGCGGTGGTAAGGCAATTACATGTTCTTGTTATCACCTGCCTTTTAGCTTAAAATACTGTCGTTTTAAAGTTACGGGGTGGGCATGGATACGCTGGTAAATATCCTGGAATATATCTCCATCGGCATCGGCATTATCGGCATATTCATTGTGCTGTGGGGTGTGATCGTCGGCCTGGTGGAGTTCATCCGCGCTCAAATCACTCATCTGGGAAAACAGAGGAAAGCGCTGCCGCTGGAGAAGATACGCATCGACCTGGGCCGTTACCTGCTGCTGGGTCTTGAGTTCCTCATCGCAGCGGATATTATACGCACCATCCTCAAGCCCAGCCTGGAAGAGGTTGCCGTGCTGGTAGCCATCGTCGCCATCAGGACAGTGATCAGCTATTTCCTCAACAAGGAGATCGAGCGGCTCGGGCATACCAAATGAAGCAGTTATAAAAAGATTAGGAGGACCGAAATGAAAATCTCTGAAATCGAGCTTTATCACGTCCACATCCCGCTGAAGGAGACCTTCTGGCCCACCTGGATACCGGGCTACCCCCAGACGCATAACCGTTTCACGCTGATCAAGCTGACGACGGATGACGGCATCGAGGGCTGGTCGTCCGGCACCGCCATGGGCGAGGAGCGGCAGGGTTTGGGAGACCTTCTGGGAGGCTATTTGCTGGGCTCTGACCCAACGGACATCGACCGCATCCAGAGCCTGCTAAAGCAGGCGGGTATCCTTGGCTGGCTGAACTTCTGGATCGAGCCTGCCTGCTGGGATATCATAGGCAAGGCTAAAGGTAAGCCGGTCTACGAGCTGCTGGGCGGCACTGCCCGGCCGATCGAGGTCTATAACTCCTTCGGCGAGCTGCACGAGCCGGGCCCGCGCATACAGGAGCTCCTTGCCTTGAAAGAGCAGGGCTTCAAGTGTTTCAAGCTGCGCGTCAAAGCCAAGGAGTTCAAAGACGATGTGCGGTTGATCGAAGAGGTGCGCAAGGGCGTAGGCCCTGATCCGGTGATCGGCGTGGACGCCAACCAGGGCTGGCTGGTCTCTATCGTCGACCGCATACCGGCCTGGGACCTCAAGCGCGCCACCGACTTCTCCAAAGCCTGTGCGGACAATAAGATCGAGTGGCTGGAGGAGCCGCTGGACTGGCACGACTATGACGGTCTGGCCGCCC
>CAZDXZ010000101.1:0-5416 GCA_964509615.1 uncultured Dehalococcoidales bacterium | reverse complement strand
CTGGTTCGAGTGGGGTCCGACTACAGCCTATGGCCAGACTACCACCATGCAGACAATGTATTCGCCAGGCACGTTCAATTTCGCCGTCCAGGGTCTCAATCCCGGCACTATTTATCACTATCGTGCGCTGGCAGTGCCCACTGCGGCAGGCGGAACGACCGTACATGGATTCGACAGCATATTTACCACGCCGGCTTCGCCTGGAGTAAAGGTCAGCACGAGTGCCGCGACCAATATCAGCGCACAGTCCGCCGTACTGAATGGCTACCTGACCACGCTGGGGATGAGCAGCACCGCATACGTCTGGTTTGAGTACGGGACCGATACAACTTTCGGCCATTCAACTCCCCACCAGGCGCTTAATATACCGGGCAGCTTCAACAGCGGCATTGCCGGTTTGCAGACGGGCATGACCTATTATTACCGGGCTGCCGCTTTCTCCAACGGATATAACGTATACGGTCAGTACAGCACATTCCAGACCACGGCTGCATCACCTGTCTCGATTACGACCGGCACAGCCACCAGCATCAGCACCACCAGCGCTACGCTGAACGCGTACGTCAATTCACTGGGAGGGCAGCGTTCGGTGCTGGTATATTTCAATTTCGGCAAGAGCATGGAATTCGGCAATGTCTCCGCAGCGCAGACCGTGACCTCACCGGGCACCGTATCTTACCAGGTAATGGGGCTGGCGCCGGGCACAACCTACTACTTTCAGTCGGTGGCCCAGACGCCCGACAACCTCAAGGTCTACGGCTCAACCGAGATATTCAGCACGATATCCAACTCCTCCCTGGCCGTGGCCACCTACCCGGCCACATCTATAACGTCTTCAAGCGCCATCCTGAACGGTTACCTGCAGGATATCGGAAACACATCCACCGCCCAGGTCTGGTTTGAATACGGCACGACACCGGATTTCGGCAATACCACCAATATGCAGATGCTGAATAAGAGCGTCTCTTTCAGCTCGGTCGTCACAGGCCTGGCGCAGGCCAGGACATACTACTACCGCGCCGTGGCGCTCAACCCGACCGGCGGCGGGCGGTCTGTGAACGGGTCGGTTAGCTCGTTTGTCACTCCGGGAAGCGGGCCGGCTCCTGTTCCCGGTGTACCCGTCTTTGTCTGGCTCATCATCGGCGGCTTCGTTATCGTGATCATCATCGTCATCATCCTGCTGGCCAGCCGGCGTTGAGACACATAAGAAAAAGCATCCCGGCCCGGCGCAGGTTATCTGCGCCGGGCCTTTTGATTAAATCCAGCATTGCGGTAAAGATTACCGGACACGAACAGGCGATGATATAATAGTAAAACTTATAACCGCAGGATAACCCGATGATGGGAAAGATATTTTTAATCGATGTAACCAACAGGGACGGCGTACAGACGGCCAGGCTCAGCCTGTCCAAGCTGCAGAAGACCATGATCAACCTGTACCTGAACGATTTCGGCGTTTTCCAGTCTGAGTTCGGCTTCCCGACGACCAAACACGAGACCAACTACCTGCGCGCCAATCTCGAACTGGCCACCCTGGGGGTCCTCAAGCCCATTCGTTTGAGCGGGTGGATCAGGGCCACCGTCGAGGATGTTGAGAGGACATTCGAGATGGTGCCTGAGATCGAGCACCTGAATATATCCATCTCGACATCTCAGCAGATGCTACAGGGTAAATTCAAGGGTCGTAAATCCCGTGTGGACGTGCTGGAGCAAATGGTCAACGCGGTTGAGATGGCCAACAAGCTGGGAGCGAAAGCGATCGGCGTCAACGCCGAGGATGCATCGCGCACGGATATTGACTTCCTGGTCGAGTTTGCCAGGGAGGCCAAAGCGGCGGGAGGAGACAGGTTCCGCTACTGCGATACGCTGGGCTATGATGACCCCTTTTCGATCTATGACAGCATAGCAAAGATCGCCGATGAAGCATCCATACCGGTGGAGATTCACTGCCACGGCGACCTTGGCATGGCGGTAGCCAACTCCATCTCCGGGGCCAAGGCGGCCGTGGATGCAGGACAGGACGCTTATATCAACACCACCATCAACGGCATAGGCGAGCGCGCCGGCAATGCGGACCTGCTTTCCTGTGTCCTGGCCCTGTTCAAGTCCAAAGGTTTCGCCAATAAATATAAGCTCGGCAGGCCGATCAAGCTCAACCGGGCCTTCAAGCTGGCCAAGTACGCCAGCCTGGCATTCGGCGTACCTATACCGCTCAACCAGCCGGGCGTGGGGCAAAATGCATTCGCCCACGCCTCAGGCATCCACGCCGACGGCGTGCTCAAGGACCCAGAGAACTACGAGCTTTACAACTTTGAGGAACTCGGCAGGGGTGAGCCCGAGCAGGTTGAGACCGGCCGCATGATCTGCTCAGGCGAATATACGGGCATCTCCGGCTTCAGCCATATCATGGGCAAGATGGAGGTTTCGTTCGCCAATGCCAGTGAGGCCCGCAAGATACTCGAGCTCGTGCGCTTCGCCAATGTCGAGGCGCAGATTCCTCTAACCGAGGACGAGCTTCACTTCATCGCCAAATACCCGGAAATCACAAGGCGGCTGCTGACTCTCACACCGCTGGAGTAGGTCTCAAGCTTCTTCGCCTGTCGGGGTATCCCTTTACGGCATGTCACCTTTAGATCCCGTCTTAATATTTGGTAAACATTCTTTTGCTAATTTTTATAAGCTGGTACAACTATGAATATTTGATCTATAGTATCAGCAGGTAAACATATCAATGAGCAGCAGAAAAATCCTCGTCGTTGACGACGACGCCAAGACGGTGTCACTGGTCAGGATGTACCTGGAGCGGGACGGCCATTCGGTGCTGACCGCTTACGACGGCCCTGAGGCGCTGCGTATATTCAGGGAGCATCAGCCGCATCTCGTCGTGCTGGATGTCATGCTGCCCGGCATCGACGGAGTAGAGATATGCCGCACGCTGAGGGCGGAATCAGACGTGCCCATCATCATGCTGACTGCCAGAACGCGGGACGAGGACAAGATGACCGGCCTGGATACGGGGGCTGACGACTATGTGACCAAACCGTTCAGCCCGGGAGAGCTGGCCGCCAGGGTGCGCGCAGTCTTCAGAAGGCTGCCGGCGGAAAGGGGACCGGCCGAGATAAAATACGGCAGCTTCTATCTGAATTTCCCCAAGCGGGAAGCAACTCTGAATAATAAAAAACTTAACCTGACATCGGTCGAATTTAAAATACTGGCCGCCTTCCTGCGTGAACCGGGCCGTGTATTCGACCGCGTGGAAATCATAGATAAGGCCTTCGGGTATGACTTTGAGAGCTTTGACAGAGCCATCGACGTCCATATTCATAACCTGCGCCGAAAAATCGAGCCCGATCCAAAACACCCCAGGTACATTAAGACAGTTTACGGGGCGGGATATAAATTAACAGAGGAGTGATGTGAAAAACAGCCTGCAATTCCGCCTGCTGGTTGCTTTCACCTGTGTCATCCTGCTGACCGTGGGCGCCGTGTTCTTCATGACATGGCGGGCCACGGTAGATCAGATTCAGCAATTCAGCTATCGCGTCGAGCGGATGGTCATAGACCGCATACAGTTCCAGGTCACGGAATATTATCTGAAAAACAACAGCTGGGAAGGCGTGCAGCCGCTGGTCGCACAAATCGGCGAGCAGTTCCGCCACCGCATCATACTGGCCGATGCGGACGGCAAGATAATTGCCGATTCATCTCTGGAAACACCCGACGAGCACCTGAACCTCGAGAATTTCTCCAGCACAACATTGACATCTGCTCTGGAACGCCGTGGCCCCGAGGCGGGCGGCCCACCGGGGCCCCAGCCGCAATTCTTCATGTTCTTCGGCCCTCGCATACCGCCGCCGGCTGAACAGGCAGAGCCTGCCGCGCCCCCGCAGGGCGATTCAAAAACTATAGGCTTCCTGTTTGTGCTGCCCCTCAGTCAGTCTGAGATCGGGCTGGCGGCCCTTCAAATCATATACAACCAGCTGGGCGGCTATTTTTTGATGGGCGCTTTCCTGGCAGTAGTTGTCGCTTCACTGATAACCCTTTTTCTATCGCGCCGTATCCTGGCGCCCATCAAGGAGCTGCGGTCGGCGGCGCAACGTCTGGGCAAAGGCGATTTCTCACAGCGAGTGGATATCTCCGATAGAAGCGAGATAGGTGAGCTGGCTTCCACTTTTAACTCCATGGCCGATAACCTGCAGCGCAATGAACAGCTGAGGCAGCACATGGTCTCAGATATTGCCCATGAGCTGCGAAGCCCTCTCACCAATGTCAGGGGCTACCTCGAAGCTATCAACGACGGTGTGATGCAGCCTGACAAAGAAACTATAACCTCGATCTACGGCGAGACCATACTTCTCTCCCGGTTGATAAACGACCTGCAGGAGCTAAGCCTGGCCGAGGCCGGCGAATTGAAGCTCTTCCTTCAACCGGAGGAGGTATCTGAACTGGTCAAACAATCCGTTGCCTCTGTACAGGCCAAGGCTGCCGAAAAGGATATAACGCTGTCACAGGAAATACCCGCGGTCCTTCCGCGCGTCAATATCGATTTCCTGCGCATCAAGCAGGTTTTGCTCAACCTGCTCGAGAACGCGCTGTCCCATACGCCCCGGGGCGGACGGATAAATATCGCGGCAAAATCGGATATCGTATTCGTCGAGATCAGCGTATCTGACAGCGGAGAAGGCATACCGGCCGGCGAGATGAACAACATCTTCGAGCGCTTCCACCGTGTCGACAAATCCAGATCGAGGGCGACCGGCGGCAGCGGCCTGGGTTTAACCATATCCAAATATATAATTGAAGAACATAAGGGAAAAATACGTGCCCGCAGTGAAGTGGGTAAAGGCAGCTGTTTCAGCTTCACATTGCCCACCGTTTAATAGATGCGTCAGCCCGAGCGGATACTATATGCGGATTAAAACAAAGCTGGACTTAATAAAATCTTAATATTCCGCTGCTATAGTTTATCAGTTAAAATCAAGAATTTGGTTAATAAGTAATTAGCGTGTAAAATCTTACGGATATGCTCAACTCCCCAAAGAAACTCCTGCTCTTAATGCTGACCGGCGTCACACTGCTCGCAATCTCAGGTTGTACCACAGCGTCCAAGGCCGGCACTGCTGCAACCATCAGCAGGCAGGTCCCTGTCACGCGCGGCAACCTGGATGTAACTGTCTCCGTGGATGGCAACCTCGAGATGACCGATTATTACAATCTCAGATTTGCCGCTTCAGGCGAAGTCAAAAAGGTGCTGGTAGAAGAGGGCGATCAGGTTAAACAGGGCCAGCTGCTGGCATACCTGGATGACACCAGCGCACGGCTGGACGTGAAATCAGCCAACAACTCCGTGCAGTCTTCCCTCAGCACCCTGTATGAGACCGTCCCCCGGCTGCCCCAATTCCCTGGTGTTTATTAT
>CAZDXZ010000100.1:0-5480 GCA_964509615.1 uncultured Dehalococcoidales bacterium | reverse complement strand
AATTGCATTAACATCTCGGGCGGATAGTCGAAAATGGCAGCGCCCAGCTCGGTCAGAAAGGCATCGTATCCGTACCAATCGATACCCAGCCTCAAACCCTCATCCATGCCCTCGTAGACGGCTTCTAGGACCGGTCCCGAGCTGCGCGGAACTACGGTCGGTCCGCCGCCGGTATGAGAAATGATAAAGGGTATTTTCGCTTCCCTGGCCGTGTTTATCGCTTCATTGATGCTTCTAACAGCGCCGCCCGGCGTAAACGCGTCCCTGACATGGCTGGAAGCGCAGCCTCCGTATTCGGCCGATACCCTGGCCAGTGCCAGCATTTCGGCATAGGTGGCGCCCGGGCCGTAAAACGGGCCGAAGGAGACACCTATGGCGCCGTCTTTCATCCCCTGCCTCAGTATATCGACCATCTTAGCCAGTTGCTCGGGTGTGGCCGGAGTCCGGTAATTGGGAACGCCCACCGCTTCACGCAGAGAGTTATGACCCATATAGGAAGCCACATTGGCATAAAGCCCATCTTTCTCAGCCTGCTCCGCGAATTTGGAGAAGGTTACCTGTCCCAGGATGCCGCAGTTGCCGGAGACCTCCGTGGTGATGCCGTCCTGAATGTACAGCGGCGCGCCGCCGTTACCCAGGTCGGTGATATGGCTGTGAATGTTTATAAACCCCGGAGCCACCACCAGGCCCGTGGCATCGATCTCCCGCGTACCGCTCAGCTTTTGATCTGGAGGCGCGATGACAGCGATTTTCCCATCCCTGATGCCGACATTCGCCGGACCGTCGAAACCGGTCAGCGGATCGATCACCCTGCCGTTGTTGATGGCTATATCATAATTAATCGTTCCTTGCTGCACATCTGCGGCATGAGTGTCAGTGCTTAAAAATGCTGGTGTTATAACTGAAGCTGTTATTATTAAAAATAGTAAAAGAGAAGCTGCGATCCTTTTCACTGCGATTTCTACCTCCAAGTTAAAATTTGGTTGCTCAAAACAAAGGCTTATGGGTCGGATTTAACCTTTATCAATATGCCGCAATAACCAATACCCCCTTCAGCAGACTAATATCTGGCGCTACGCATTTTAACCCACCCGCAGCGCTAATGCCACATTTTATTACAGCAATATAAGCTGAACGATTCGCGGATATGTGTGCCGTTGACAATGATCCTTATATGGTGCCTGGCTCTGTACGCAGGCGACCATCTGCGTAATAGAGGCATAAACTTTTGGAAAGCTCATGCGTTTTATTATTTGTAACAGAAAAAATAGGAGGGTTTATTAACCATGAGGCATTTCCGACTGTATTCATTCCTGGCACTGTTTGTTGTCCTGACCCTGGCACTCACATCAGCCTGCAGCACAGTGCCCGCTTCGAGCGGGAAACCTGCAACGACTGAAACTCCGGCCACGTCGGCTCCACCCGCATCTCCCGTGACGGCGCCGGTTAGCGGAACCCCGGACCTGGTCATAACCAAGGTCTGGCTGGAAGGATTAATGGTCAAATATACCGTTAAGAACATGGGGACTGTGGACTCGCCCAAGACCGAGACATATCTCTATGTGAACGACCTCATGCCGACTCTGGGTGGATCCAGCTTTGTTGACGTTTTGAAGCCTGGAGAGCAGAGGACGCTTGAATTCTCCAACTACGAATGGCCGTACAATCGAAATTTGAGCACGCCGGAGACAGCCAATGTTAATCCGGCAGGCTATATCGAACTGCGATTGCAGAACGATAAGGTCAAGGTATGCGCCGATGCCAAGAGCGAAGCCGGCGAGACGATTGAGAACAATAACTGCAAGATTACTCTGGTCGGTATACTCTGGGATTACGATCTGCTGCGCGTCTCCAATCTGGCTCTGTGGCGAACCAACACTGGGGAAATCCCCGATCCGGGAAGCGAGAATAGTCTGAACGGCGCGCATTTTCAGGTACCAAACGCCAATATGGAGATGACACCGCAGCTGGAGATCATACCTCCGCAGGTGCCGGGGGGTTGGATGCAGGGTACCTACGGCTATTTTTATTCCGAAGGTATAACCGGTGCACCCAAGATCGCGGCCCTGAAAATTCCTGCCAAGCTGCATCTCATATCCAGGGTAGGCCTGACGAGCAATTCGATCGGAAGCGATGGCGTGACTATCAAGGTTGGTCTTAAGGACCTCAATGACAACGTGACCTGGGTAGCCAGCAAGAAGGTCTCCACTCCCGGGGCCTTTGAAGACTGGGATGTCAATCTAAGCGATTACGAGGGACAGAAGTACTATCTTGTAATTCGCGTGGAAGGCGGCGCTTCAACTGCGAACGACTTCACCATCTGGAACAAGATGAATCTGACACAGGTCAACGATTAGCATCCGGCAAGCAGTTAAAGCTTTTTAAGACAAACTATGAAGGAGTTCCGCCTTTTCAGGGCGGAACTCCTTCAGTTTCTATATGACCGGACGGACATGTTTAATAGTCATTGAGATGTATTTCCGGTAGAATGGCCTGCAACAGTCGATTGTTTCTGATGGGAGGTGCCGGCAATGATAAGGCAGCGTGCAATGTATATTGGATCCCTGTTAATAATGCTTGCAGCAGTGATGTTTGCCGGCTGCCAGCAAATGGCGCAGCCCTTCATAGACAGCGGCAATGCCAGGATCAACGAAAAAAATTACGAGCAGGCGATCACCGATTTCAGCCGTGCTATCAGGATCGATCCGGGTTCGTCGCAGGCCTATGCTGCACGCGGCAGGGTCTATAATCTTCTGAAACAGTATGACCTGGCCATCGCCGACCTGAGCAAGGCCATTGAGCTCGACCCCGGCATGGCTAAAGCCTATTTTCGGCGCGGGAACGTCTACCTGGGTGGAGAAGAATGGGAAAAGGCGATAGCCGACTATTCTAAAGCCGCTGAACTCCAGCCCGATATGGCCGATGCCTATTCCATGCGCGCCTGGATCTATGAGAGCCAGTACGGCGATTATGCCAGGGCTATTGAGGATTACAGCCGGGCCATAGCTATAAACGGCAAGTTCGGCGGCTACTACGGCGGACGAGGCTGGTGCTACAGGCAGTTAAAACAGTATGACCAGGCCCTGGCAGATTTCAACAAGGCCATCGAGTCGGATAATAAAACAGCTAATAAATATATCAACCGGGGCTCGTGCTACCTGGATATGAAACAGTGGGGGAATGCGCTTTCGGATTTCAATCGCGCCATCGAGCTTGACGGCAACAATGCACAGAATTATATAAACCGTGCCTATTGTCTGATTAATATGAAGAAATACGATGACGCTATAGTAGACTTTACCGCCGCACGGAGCATGAACTACGCCAATCTGGATAGTTTGAACGGCGGTTTGTCGATGTGCTACGAGGCGAAAAAGGATTATGCTACCGCCATTTCCCTTTGCAGCGAGGCCATACAAAACAACCCGCAGTCGTCTTCAAACTATAATAATCGCGGCTATCTGTATGTGCTGACAGGCGATTACAATAAGGCGCTGCCCGATATAGAGAAAGCGCTCGAGCTCACTTCCGACAACACGTCCATATGGTCCGTTATCGATAGCCGCGGCTGGTATTATTTCAAGACAGGAGACATGGAAAAGGCCCTGGCCGACCTCAATAGATCCCTGGAGCTGAATTCTGATCCCATAGTATATTGCCACCGGGCACAGGTCTATCTGGCGACCAGGGAATATGAAAAGGCTGTTGCCGACCTCTGCAGGGCGGTGGAGATGGATGATCAATATAGCGAAGCATATTACTTCCGCGGCCTGGGCTACAAAGCTCTCGGCCGGACCGAAAAGGCGATCGCCGATTTTCAGTCGGCGATCAGGTTTTCCGGGGATGATTCGATTTCAGCTCTTGCAACCGGCGAGTTGAACGGCTTGAAACGGTAGGTCTGCCCGACTCATACTGTGAGGTTCCGTCAAAGCGCAATTTTAGGCCTGAGCGGGTCTAGAGCGTGTGGGTGGTATTGCAGCGGGGGCAGGTGAAGCTGCCGCCCTGGAAATCCGGCGGTATCTTGAATTTCAGACCGCAGTCACAGGTGACCTCCCGGTAATTGTGCAGCTTCCACAGTACGTCCGAGGCCTCGCGGGCCCTCTCTTTTTCATCCGGAGTTACGGCTGTGCCCGCCTGACCGGCTGAGGCATCGCCGGAAACGAGTGCCGATTGGGGGATAACGCCTCCACCTCCCTTGTGAGCCTGGTTGTAAGCGGCCTCGTAACCGGCCAGCGATATATTGCCGGCCATGGCGCGCAGAATGCGTATTCTTTCCGAGATGGGGGGATGTGTGCTGGTGAGGTCCTCCGCCGCCCTTCCGCCCTTCCGGAATGGATTTATGATGAACATCGGGGCGGTGGCATTATTGGCGGATTTTAACTGCTCCGTTGAAGCGGCTATCTTCTCCAGCGCTGAAGCCAGTCCTTCGGGGTACCTGGTATAGAGCGCCGACGATGCGTCGGCCAGGTATTCTCTCTTTCGCGAGATGGCCAGATAGATCAGCTGCGCCATAATTGGGGCCAGTATCATGAAGACGACGGCCGCCAGCAGTATGATGATCTGCGCACTCCCCCCGCCCGAGGAGCTCCGCCTGGTGCCTCCCGCAAAGAATAGGATGCGTGAGCCGTACCAGGCAATTATAACGATGGTCCCCAGCAATACGCTGCACATCGCCATGAGCAGAACGTCCCTGTTCCTCATGTGAGCTAGCTCATGCCCGACAACACCCTGCAGCTCATCGCGGTTAAGCTTCTGAAGCAGGCCGGAGGTCACCGCCAGCGAAGTATGGTTTTTATCGCGGCCTGTTGCGAATGCGTTGAGCGCCGGGTCGTCGACTATGTAGATGTCAGGCATCTTCTCCAGGCCCGAGGCTATCTTCATCTCCTCTACCACATTATAAATACGCGGCATATCATCGGGGCCGATTTTCCTGGCGTTGGATAGCGAAAGCAGTATGCTGTCCCCCTGGAAATAGCCAACCAGCGTCATAACAATCCAGATCAGGAGGGCCAGAATGAGGCCGAAGGCCCAGTCACCCAGCAGCGCCTGGCCCAGGAAGCTGCCCAGCAGCAGCAGCATGATGCCCATGGCCGTGACGAGCACGACCGACCTGGTCTGGTTATCCCTGATCTGTTCCCACATGGTATGGAAGGTATCGTTTAGCTGAAGCTAACCTTGGGTGCTTCACGTTCGACCGTGTCGGTCACCTCAAAGGACTCTCCGGCTTTAAAGTTGCCTATGGAAGCTATGATGTTGGAGGGGAACATCTGTATCTTGTTGTTGTACTGCATAACGGAGTCATTGTAGAACTGCCGGGCGAAGCTGATCTTGTTCTCGGTTGAGGTCAGCTCCTCCTGCAGTGCCATGAAATTCTGGCTGGCTTTAAGGTCGGGATAGTTTTCGGCCACGGCAAACAGCCTGCCCAGCGCCTGGCTCAGCTCCCCTTCCGCTTTGGCCTGCGCGGCCACACCGCTGTCTAC
>CAZDXZ010000099.1:3208-5556 GCA_964509615.1 uncultured Dehalococcoidales bacterium | reverse complement strand
CTGACGGACTGGTTGGTCACCAGCGCTTCCAGCGGAAAACCGCAATCCAGCATGATAGTGCATAGCGGGCCGCTCGATGAAAGTGACCTTACGGTGCAGTGCAGAATGTTGCGCGCACTGCTCGCGGGTGCATTCACAGCCAGGACCACGTCTTCAGGCCGAACATATATCTCGACAGCAGAGCGGACGGGCAAATCAGAGACGGTCTGAATATCACGGCCGTCGACGTTAACCACGGCAATGCCCGCTTCGTTTCTCTCTATATAGCCTCCAAACAGGTTGCGCATACCCACAAAGCCAGCGATCCTGGCGTTGTCCGGAGAGTAAAAAATATCGCCGGGCCTGCCAACCTGGACCAGCTGACCGTTCATAAGCACGCCTATCATACCTGCCATACGCTGTGCCTGCTGCATATCATGTGTCGACATAACTACGGTTAATCCGTTTTCCCGGTTGAACTTCATGACCAGTTCTTCGATCATTTTAACGTTCTCCGGATCGAGATTTGCCGTCGGCTCGTCCAGCAGCAGCAGGTCCGGCTTCACCACCACGGCACGCGCCAGAGCCACACGCTGCGCTTCTCCGCCCGAAAGGGTTCTGGCTTTTCGCCGGGCGTATCCGCTCAAACGGATCGTTTCAAGCAGTTGATAGACGTCGGATTTTTCGGTCTTTGCGTGAGTCCCTCGGACCTTAAGGGGATACGCCACGTTTTCATATACCGTATTGTTAAAGACCGCAGGCTTCTGAAATACCATGGCCATGCGGCGGCGCACCCTGACTGTATCACAGGATGGGTCGGTTATCTTCTCATTGTCAAAAATAATGTCACCCGCGGTGGGACGTTCCAGCAGGTTGATCAGCCGTAAAAGTGTAGTCTTGCCTGCGCCGGTGGGGCCGATAACCGTAAATATCTCACCCTTCTCCACCGACAGGTTCACCTTGTTCAACAGCACGGCATCGCCGATGCGCTGCTCCAGATTAATAGTCTGCAAGATGGACATTAGTATCTCTGCAGTAGTATGTTCATAGTTATGCTGACCACCATGGCGATGCCTATCAGTATGATGCCCAGCGCCAGGGATAGCACCAGATCGCCGCGCTGAGTTTCCAGCGAGATAGCCGTGGTCAGCACCCTGGTATAACCCTTGATATTGCCGCCCAGCATAAGCGCCGCTCCCACTTCTGAGATGGCGCGTCCAAAGCCCAGGATAAGCGCCCCCACAACAGCGAATTTAGCTTCAAATAGAATCGCCCACATAGCCTGCACGTTGTTGGCGCCGGCGGAAAGCGCGGTGTCCCGAATAGACCTGTCCACACCGCTCAGCGCGCCGATCGTCATTCCCGTCAGCACCGGTAGGATCAGTATCACCTGACCGATTACCATGGCGGTAGGAGTGAACATCAGCTCAAGACCCCCCAGCGGCCCTGAGCGCGAGATAAAGAGAAATACTAGAAGGCCGACTACAACGGTGGGAAGGCTGTAAAAGGTCTGAATAATATTGATGACTACACGCTTGCCCTTGAAATCATGAAAGTGGATCAGGCCTCCGATGGGGATACAAATAAGCGCCGCGATCGATATTGACCATGCCGAGACATACAGCGAACGCAGAGAGATCTGGATGACCTCAGGATCCAGGCCAACGATAAGATTGACTGCCTGGACCAGGGCCTGCCAGATCTCCTGCATCTCTTGTTCCTTTATTGAACCGGTACAGTGTAATCTTCCAGCTTGGGACAGCCGGACTCGGTGCAGCCACCGCCTTTGAGAGGACTGAAAAGCGGCCTGCCGTATTCAGTCACACCATAAGTGGCGATCAGATTTTGCACATCATCCGACATCAGCCAGTTGGTGAAAGCTTTGGCTGTGGGCAGCATTTTAGCCGTCGTGACCTTTTCAGGATTTATTTCTATCACATCATACACGTTCAGGAAGAGATCACCCTTCTCCACCAGTGGCACCACGTTGACCTTGCCCTTGAACGCCAGAAAAGTGGATATGTCGGACAGTATGTAGGCGCCCTGTTCCGAGGCCATCAGCAGGCAGGGGCCCATGCCCTTCCCTGCTTCAACGTACCAGGGGCCCGATTTCTCAACGTCAGCATAATTCAGTCCGGCTGCTTTCCAGATCAGCTTTTCCTTGGAGTGTGTCCCCGAGTTGTCGCCGCGGGATACGAATTTGACCTTGTTCGGGTCAGCTATGCCGGCTTCATATATCTTCTTGAATGCCTGCTCGGGGGAGAGGTCCTTGATACCCGCCGGATCGGAAGCGGGGCCGGCGATGAGGAAGTGATTGAACGCAAATGACCTCTTGTTGATGCCGTATCCTTCGGATATGAATTTTGCCT
>CAZDXZ010000099.1:0-3108 GCA_964509615.1 uncultured Dehalococcoidales bacterium | reverse complement strand
TTGAACGCAAATGACCTCTTGTTGATGCCGTATCCTTCGGATATGAATTTTGCCTCGGCCTCGGGATCGTGCACCACCACGGCATCCACATCACCGCGTCTGCCGTACTCAAGTGCTATGCCTGTGCCGGCATAGACGATGTCCATCTCAACGCCGGCCTTCTTTTCAAACGTCGGCTCGAGATAATTCCATAGGCCGGTATCATACAGACTGGTGGTCGTGGCAATCTTGAAACGCGCTTTGCCGGGAATGACGGGAGTTGCTGTGGTAGGGGCCGGGGTCGTAGTTTGTGGCGCGGCTGGCGCACAGCCGACAAGTATGGAGACCAGGAGAAGACAGGTGATAATAACGGAGATAGAGATGCGATGAACAGGACTAATTAATAAGGTTTTCATTTTACCCTCCTTTCCAAAATGGGAGGCGCAGACGTTTCCTACTGCACCCTCGAGGCTTCTCAGCCTGCCGTCCGGATACCATGCCTCCATAGTTTAGGTATACGGATCGAAGAGCATACCGTATTTAGATTGCTGCATTCTATCAAACCTCCTTTATTTAATCAATGGATGACTGTTGAAAATGACCTGCATGTATGTTAGTTTGATAGATGACAGAACAGGACGTCTGCAATAGCCCGGCTGTACTTTAATTAGAGCCCCGTTTGCTCTAATATATTGACGTGGATTTCAAGGAGGTACGAAATGACTTTAGGTAGCGGTACGATTGCGGTCATTGTGATCCTGATCATCGTTGCGCTTGCAGTAGTTGGATATGGCGCTTATCAGATGGGCATGGATACCGGATACAAGTCGGGTTACAGCAAGGGAAACGCCGATGGCACGGCGGCTGGCACCCAGGAGGGTTACAGCAGGGGTCAAACAGCCGGCTATCAGCAGGGCAATCAGGACGGTCAGACGGCCGGTTACGATAAAGGTTACTCGGCCGGCCTGGTTAAAGGTAAGGCTGAGGGACAGGCCCAGGGCGAAGCCCAGGGTCAGCAGATAGGCTACAACAACGGCTACAGCGCCGGCTGGTCCAATGGCTGGCGCAACGGCTGGCGGTCCGGATGGTGGCAGGGCTGCAACAACTGCTGGCAACAGGCGGGCCCGTTTGTGGCAGGCAACCAGATGGTAGTCTATTCGGGCGGCCCCAGCTCGGCCTGGGTACCCACCGCACCCACACCACCCGCGCCCCAGCAATAGAATAAAGAGAGAATTAGATGGAGAATAAGAAAATCAAAACTGCGACAATTATTCTGCTGGTGATTGTTGCAGTCTCGTTGATGCCCTGGGCTCTGGCCGCATTCACGTCGCTATTTGCCTTTGATAAGCCGGGATCGGATAAAGATCCTTTTGTCTGGATGATAGTGGCGCCGCTACTGGCCTACGGGGCGATTGCGGCAAGCTGCCTCATCGCTTCAGTCATACTGTATAGCAAGAACAAACTGCTGCCCGCCTTAATTGTCATCGCAGTACCGCTCGCGGCAGCCATCCTGTATGGCCTTATTATAGGTGTTTACTCCATCACTCAAATACATTAAGTTAGCAACCACGCATCCGTCTCTGCATGCGAGGGATAGCCGGGCAACCCGCGCTCAGTCCATACCCTCCATAAAGGCTCTGACATTGCTGCCCAGGACGTCGTGGTTGTAGCCGCCCTCCAGCAGGCCGAAACGCCGACCCCCACATTTTTTCACTGCGAACTCTTTAACATGCTGTCCTATTGTCCGGTAATCCTCTGTGGTCAGCAGCCTGCCCCAGTCGTTGATATGGCGGTCGAATCCGGCGGATACAGCTATGATGTCCGCAGTGGACTGGCCCAGAAAACGTCCCACATGGTCCACGAACTCCTGCCGGTCCCCATCCTCCGGATGGAAATAGGCCACTTCATGCTTGCCGCCGAAAATATTGGCTGTGCCGTCGCCGAAGTGCAGGTCGAAATCCAGTATCAGCGCCGTTTTAATCCTCTTTTTTTCGAGCAGCCTGGTAATGGCAATAGCCATATTATTAAAGAAACAGAAACCCCAGCAGCTGTCCGGGCTGGCATGATGGCCGGGCGGACGGATCAGTCCGAATGCCGGCTCCCCCTTCATGGCAAGGTCTGAGGCCAGAACGGCGCCGCCGACGGCCAGCGAGGCCGCATCAAATACATCTCCGTAACGCTGTACATAGCTTATGTGAAAAGGCGTATGACAGAGCTGTATGTCGTCAAGGCTGGCGGTCTGCGGCTCGACGAAATCGAAGCCGTCCAGCTCTTTCACTATCGCTTCCATACGTCCCGGAGCTGCGGCGGGATCGCTCTCGTAAACGTCAGTATAGCGGGGGTGATACACTACCTTCATGGCCTTCCTCCTCCTGCAGGGATAACAGCAGCGCATTTATCGTATGCCAATTATACTGCATACCCGGCCATGAATTGTTTATTTGAATCTCAAATCGACAATGGTTTAATCATGTCTTTACCGCGAATAATAGCTCTCGTCTTTAGAATCGGGCAGGGCCATGGAATAGCGAAAATCCAGGGGTATATTGAAGTGGGCGTAAGCCTTTTTCATTCGCTCAGCGGCCACCTGCTCGATCTGGTCAAACAGGTTATTTCCATGGGCATCGATATCAACCACCAGCGGTCCCCAATCCTCGATTTCCAGTACCCAGGTTGCCTCAAAGGGCCCTACCTCATCGTATCCATAGCACTCTACAATGCGTTTTACCGTATCGGCCGTTCCCGGCTTGTCCAATCGAGAATTCTCGGTCAGGTGCACGCAGCCAAACTCCGCCATCGCCTTTTTAGTGTGTTCACCCATGCTGCCTTTGCTGACAACCGCTCTGAGGCCGAGCTGTTGGATAAGCCTGGGCAGATAAGGTTCAAAACGACTTCCGGCTGTTACCATGATGGTAAACTTGTCCCATTGCATTGGTTCCCAGCTACCATTAGCGCCTCTTTTGATGCTCAGCGGAGCATGGGCCATTACATTCAGTTTCTTGAAATCTATGGGCGGCGTAACGTTTTTCTCGAACGCTCTTTTATGGAAAACCTCGGTGCCTGTGAATAACAGGCCGGTGAATGTTACCAGGTCTCCGATTTTCAGGGTTCGAACATCGTTCTCACTCA
>CAZDXZ010000098.1:0-5574 GCA_964509615.1 uncultured Dehalococcoidales bacterium | reverse complement strand
TCTGGATCATCGGGGCGGTCATATTCAAGGCCATGCCCGTTTTCACACTGCTGGCGCTGCTGACGCTGCCCATCGCAATCAAGGCGATACGCGGCTCCTTCCACTACGACGACAGGGCGATACTCGTGCCCGCGCTGGCCAGCAATGTGATGGTCGTTATGCTGACACAGCTGCTGATAGCCGCCGGCTATATACTGTCCGGCGTATTCAAGATGTAAATTGATATGGCAGCAAAGTCGACCAAGAAAGACTCCGGACGTCCCCTCTACCATATATTCACCCGCATACCCGACCGGTACGACCTGATAAACCACGTCATCACGCTGGGCATGGACAGCGGCTGGCGCAAACAGGCCGCGCTCACCTGCCTTGAGGACAGGCCGCAGCGTATTCTGGATATCTGCTGCGGCACGGGGGACCTGGCCATCACCATGGCACGGCTGGCCGGATATAAGCCTGAGATCACCGGCGCCGACTACAGCCAGCCGATGCTGGAGATAGCCGCGGCCAAGGCCTCTGCGGCCGGACTGAAGAATATACGCTTTATAAACGCCGACGTTGCTCATCTTCCCTTCCCGGACGGCCACTTCGATTGCATAACCATCTCCTTCGCCTTCCGCAACCTCACCTACAACAATCCCATGACCGCGGATTACATGAAGGAAATACTGCGCGTGCTCAGGCCGGACGGACGGTTCGTCATCGTCGAGAGCAGTCAGCCTAAATCAGGATTCATGCGTTTCCTGGACCACCTCTACCTGAGGCTGTGGGTCTTCCCCGCCGGATATCTGATCTCGGGAAACAGAGAGGCCTACAAATACCTGGCGGAGTCGGCGGAGCACTTCTACTCCGCCGAGGAGATGGTGGAATACCTGGTGGAGGCGGGCTTCAAGCAGGCTACGGCCAAAAGACTTTTCTTCGGCGCCGCCGCCATCTACATAGCCACGAAATAGGCCGCGCGGACTATTCCAGCAGGCGCTCTCCTGTTGTCCAGTCGAGGACCACTTTGCTTTCCCCCGCGGCCACGCGAATCTCGTCCGCAGCGAAGTCCGCCTGCACGAAGGGACTGTCGTAGCGGCGGTAGCCTTTGAGTGGTATCTCGACGTCGTCCACGGTGAGCGGACCCTGCCAGCCGAAGCTGATGAGACCGTTGCCGGGCGAACGGTAGCGGACGTACATGCCTTTGAAGACGAGCTCAGCCGACGAGATTTTGTCCATGAAATCCGAGAACGTCCCGTCGTCGGCCTCGCGGCCCAGCTGGCAGATCCAGATGTTGCGCGCGCCGTCGGCCAGTATCTCGCGTCCCTCATCCTCCGGCCTGGGATACATCAATGCATCGCGCGCCGACAAATTTTTACCCGCCGGCCTGCCCTGCTGCGCCTTCTCGCGCCAGACATATGGATTACGCGAGCGCAGCGCCAGGTAGCCGGCTCCCTTGCGCGCGAAGACCCAGCCTGCTTTCTCAACAACCTCATCGAACTTATCTTTCGGCAGCCAGGCGTGCGTGTAAAAGTGCCTGATGGGCACGTACAGCGCCGGTATTTTTTCGATGTTATACACCACAATCGCCACGTTCCTGTACTGCGCGGCGCGCGGCAGCAGTCCCGAGCCGGCCCAGTAGCTGGGTGTGACGCCCTCGATTTTGGCCGGGTGCGTGGTGAAGCAGACGGCGTCCGGTGCGAGCGTGGCCTGCCAGATGCTCTGCTGGTCGCCCCCGTACCCCTGGCGGTAGTCCTGCGCGGTGGACAGCATGTAATCGGGCGTCCTGTAAGTGTAAACATTTACCTCTTCGCGCGTGTTGCGGCAGATGTCCCGCTCCAGGTAACGCGCCAGCAGGGGGAGTCCGCCGATTACGCCCAGCGCCCTGAGCAGCCCGCGGTAGGGCTTGAAGTCGCTGAGGAAGGAGTTCTCCCACCAGTTGCAGAGGTCGAACATGCGCAGCGTGTTGACGATGGTGCGCGGATGCAGGTAGGCCTCCAGCGTCAGATAATGCATGCCGTCCTCGAAGTTGTCGGGACGCATACCCCACCTTTCCATCTCGGAGAGTTTTATGCCCATGCGCTGGCGGCTCTCCAGCGTCCCCGTATAATGGGCGACGGCTTCAACGACCGGCGGGAGCAGGTAATTGCTGAGCGCAAAGGCGACCGCGCTCATGTTGTCGAAGCCGGAGAAGACGCCCGTGCCGAAGAGGAGCTTGGAGGTATCGGACGTCCCCTCGTTGGAGGCCCACTTTTTGGTGTTCTCGTAGGCGCGGCCGTGCGTGGCGCCGAAGACGCCTTTAAACGAGTTGAGCGCCATGTCCAGCAGCAGCAGGTCCAGCACCATCTCGGCCTTATTTCTTATCTCATCGTCCGCGGCGAAGTCGTAGAGCGCCAGCAGCACGGCCAGGTCCTCGTCGTAATAGACGTGCGAGAGCCACTCGCTGAAGCCGGTGTGAAAGCGCAGGTCCAGCCAGCGCAGTATGCGCCCCCGGTTAAGCGCCACCTTCTGCCGTCCCGTGTGACCGGAGTTGCTGAAGACCTCTTTGGGGAACATCTGGCCCGCCAGGTAGGCGGCCGAGGTGAAAAGTATGTAATGGTTCTCGGTCCAGGTGCAGAGCGAGTCGATGCCAGGCTCGTCGGGGAAATACTTGAAGTCCAGCACGGTCTTGCGCATGCGCGAGACGAGCGAGGTGGGGAGCGGCTGTCCGATGCGCATGCCCTGTCCCCCGCCGTAGGGCGTGAACTGGAGCAGCAGGCGCAGTATGCCGTGCAGAGCGAAGTCGGCGCAGTCCCTGCGCGCGTCGATGAAGTCCAGCGAGGCCAGCAACACGCCCTCGTGCGGCTTGCGGCCGGACGCCAGGCGCGCCAGCTCGTACCAGCAGGCCTTGGTGTTCTCCGGCGCGGGATTGCGCAGTATGTGGTCGAGGAAGGCCCTGCGGCGTGAGCCGTAGTCGGGCAGGAAGGGACGCTCCGCGAAGGTGTCCGGCGACGGCCCGGCGGGATAGCCGGCCGGCGCGGGACCCGCGGCCCTGATGCGGTAGTCGGGCTGCGCGTGAACGGTCATGGGATTATCCCAGCAGCACCCTGGTCAGCTCGCGTTTCTCGTTTTCGTCCACGGGCTCGTTCAGGCGCTGCCTGAGCAGCAGGTTGTTCAGCCGCTCGTGCAGCTTCGGTGTGAGCGGGAAGCGCAGCGCGAAGTAGAGCGCGAAGGCCAGCAGCACGATGGGCAGCAGCACGAAGACCAGCCTCAGCACCAGCAGGAAGGCCTCGCTCTGCGGCTGCTCGATCAGCTTGGTCGCGCCGTTGATGGTCTGCTGCAGCGGCGCGGTGTAGCCGGCCCAGCCGATGACGAGCGCGACGGCGAAGATGCCCAGCGCCGAGGCGAACTTGCGGATGAACATGGTCAGCGCCGAGTAGATGGCCTCGCGGCGCTCTTTGCTGCCCAGCTCGTCCACGTCGGGTATATCGGGGAAGATGGCGTAGATCATGACCATGATGCCGCCCGTGCCCAGGCCGACCACCGAGGCGAAGACGTAAACCCACCAGACGTCGTTGGACGGGCCGAGCAGGAAGCTGAAGAGCATGGCCGCCACCCAGATTGCCAGTCCGACGACGTAGGAGCGCGCCTTGCCGGTGCGGCGGCTGATCCAGAGGAAGAGCGGCAGGGAGGCCACCTGTGCGACCAGCAGGGTGCCGGTGACGAAGGTGACCTCGCTGCTGCGCAGCAGGAAGTACTTGACGAAATAGACCACGATGGAGGCCACGATGTCCATGGCCACCACGGCGAAGAGGAACATGCCCAGCGTGTAGACGAAGGTGCGGTTCTTGAAGGGCTGGATGAAGGTCCTGTACCAGCTGAAGGGCGCGGGCTTCTTCTGGAACTCGGGACGCTCCTTCACTGCCGCGATGGTGGCGATGAAGGGCAGGGCGAAGAAGGCGCCCATGGCCAGTCCCATCACGATGTAGCCGGTATGCACGTCGGGGAAGGCGTTGACGATCTCCAGCGGCACCAGCGCCGCCACGATGGAGGCGATGGTGGAGAAGAAGATGCGCACCGAGCTGAGGGTGGACCTTTCGTGGTAGTCCAGCGTGATCTCGGCGTGCAGCGCGTTGTAGTTGAGCATCACGATGCTGACCACGGTGGAGTAGAACAGGTAGGTGGACAGCGCGCAGGCGAAGCGGGTCATCTGGTCATCCATGCTGAACGGGTAAAAGAGGGCGAAGAAGGAGAGCACGATGAGCGGTATGCCCGCCAGCAGGTAGGGACGCCGCCGTCCCAGCGCGGTGCGCGTGCGGTCGGCGATCAGCCCTTCGAAGGGGTCGGTTATGCTGTCGTAGATCTTGCTGATGAGTATGGCCGTGCCCGCCAGCGCGGGGGCGATCTGCACCACGTCGGTCAGGAAGATGAGATAGTAGAAGCTGAGCATCACCACCGAACCGCCGCCGTAGATGTCGCCCAGCCCGTAGCCGATCCTGGTCCACCAGCTCAGTTTCTCGCTCCTGCTTTGCATCGTCCGCTCCTTATTTATCTCAGTTTATTCGAACGTGTTTTCAATATTCTCGCGTTTACCGCTGCGCGCCGAGCGGTAGACGGCCTCCACCGCCGCCAGCACGGGCAGCGACGCGCCGCCCGCCGCCAGGTGAGGCTCCCCACCATTTATCCAGCGCCTGAACCCCTCGATGCTGCGCTGCAATGCGTGGACGCCCAAGACGGGCACGTTCTGTGTCTTAACCCGGGCACCGCTGAAGCGAACGTGCGGCAGGGGACGGTCGCTATAGAGCGCGGTGGCCCGCGAGCCGTAGACCTCGATGGTCACGGGCCCCTCCTTTGCCGCCGCCATGGAGCTGCAGATGTCGATCAGCGCGCCGTTTTCCAGCTCGATCAGGCCCACAGCCAGGTCCTCCACCTCCACGTCCTTGAAGACGCGCCTGGTTGTGGTACCCGCGGCGGATACGGGACGGCTGCCGCAGGCCCACAGTACGGCGTCCAGGAAGTGGCTGCCCTGCGTGATTAGCGTGCCTCCGCCCGCCTGCGCGATGCTCTTATGCCAGGGTGAATTCTGGAAATATCCGGCATCGCGATGCCAGGGGATATTGATGCGCGCGTAGTGGATGTCGCCGAGTTGCCCGCCCTGCGCGGCGCGCGCCAGGCGGTAGCAGCCCGCGTCGTAGCGGTACTGGTAGTTGACGGCCAGCTTGAGTCCGGCCTCCCGCGCTATTCTAACGATCTCAATGCCCTCGGCCAGGGTGCGGGTGACCGGCTTCTCCACCAGCACGTGTTTTCCGTTTTCTATAGCACGTTTGATCATCTCGAAGTGCAGGTTATGGGGAACGGCCAGGTAGACGGCGTCTATTTTCGTCTGGGATAACATTAGCGTGTAATCGGTGAATATCTGTTTGATGCCGTGGCGGTGGGCGAAGGCCTGAGCGCGCTCTTTAGATATATCGCAGCAGACTACTGTTTCGATGCCGCGGTTGAGTCGGGCGAAGAAGGCCGTGTATCCGGCGATGTCGCCGCAGCCCACCATACCCAGCCTCATTCTCATGGTTTATTCAGTCCCTGCCGCAGGCCCAGTCCAGCCCGCGCCGCAGT
>CAZDXZ010000097.1:0-5595 GCA_964509615.1 uncultured Dehalococcoidales bacterium | reverse complement strand
AGCTTTCCTCGTTGTAGTCGGTGTCAATGAACCAGCAGGCGATATCAGCTGTGGAGCTGTTCCTTATTTGGCCTGTGGTCGGGTCATAAACATCCACACCCTTGATTTTCATTACTACTTTGCCATCTTTTTGCTTCTTGATGTCCACATCTGGCTCGCCAAAGACCATGAATAGATTGCCGGCACCAGTTGTCTTCAGGAGTTCGTCACCCATTGTCAAGTCTGGGTTCATGCGGGTTATGAGGATATTAAGCTTGCCGTAGCGTTTGGCTTCCTCCGCGACATGGGGGTCGAAGGCAAAGCCGCAGATTACCAGTAAATCGAAGCCTACACCTTTCACTGCTTCCTTGGCCGCTTCTTTCACGAACTCTGGGCCTACGGTGCCATACTCGGGACCGATGGAGACAGCTACCCGCTTCGTCTTGCCATCTTTCTCACTGTATTCTCCCTCAGCATGAAGCCACGCTCCAGGATAAGGGTCAAGGTGGTCAAAGTTGAGGCGTTCGTTCTTGACTGTGTTCTGCACCCCGGCCTTCCTCAGGTTGTCCAAAATCATAGTCTCGAACTGGCCGACCCCAGCTTCTTTCTGTGCCTCAGTTTCCGCGGCCGGTCTTTCCTCATCCACCGCAATGACACGGTGCGGGGAAAGGCTCTCCACGGTAAAGGGACCGGTAACACGGATGCGCTTGTTATCTTCGTAGGGCTGGTCATAGAGGGTCTCCGTCTCAGCATAACGGGAGATGGCTTTGTCAATTTCTTCTCTGGTCATGCCGTCCTTGATATCCGGGTTGTTGGCGATTGATTTGAGTGTGATGTGCGGCACCCGCTTGTAGACAAAGCCTTTCCTGATATCCCCCTGAGTCTTGTAGTCTGGCGGTGTCCTGCCGGTAAGCTCTGCCTCTTTTTTAATACCCTCCGGAGAATCAGCCAGCAAGTAATAAGGGAATCTGGCAGCCATAAGGCGGGTGCGTGCTAGAGCCAGAGCTACCCGGCTGGTATCTATGGTTATCCAGCGTCTGCCCCACTGCTCCGCCACGAAGGCAGTGGTGCCACTGCCGCAGGTGGGGTCAAGCACCAAGTCACCGGGGTCGCTAGTCATTAATAGGCAACGCTCAATAACTTTAGTATTTGTTTGAACAACAAAAATCTTATTCTCAGTGAAACTACCTGTGATTGTGTCAGTCCAGATGTTTTTGATTTCCTCCACGGGAAAATCATTGTAATATCTAATGTATCCTAGTGTTGTGCCGGCAACACATATCCTATTCGCACTAGCCAACCTTTTCATGCCCTCAGCATTTGTTTTCCATGTGTTGTTGGGCCCAGGATGATATGACATACCCAAAAATTCAAAAACGAAACCTGATGATCCTTGAGATTTTAGATTATCCACTCTGTAGATCTTGGCATCATCCGGTATCGATGATGGATTCGATAGCTCCTCGTCTGACATTAAGCGCTTAGCCCCATCTGGTAGCTCTAGTTTGTTGTAAACGGTGAAATCCTCACTCCCATAAGGTTTTATCCTAAATACTGGTTTAAATTTCACGTATTCAATATTCTTTGCGTACCAAAGCAAATAATCGTTCTGCCTTGAAAGTATTTTCGTACTGAAACCACTTGTAGTTATGAAACTTATTTCTCTGCAAAAATTCTCGCTTCCAAATACCTCATCCATCAGGCAACGCACCAAGTGTACGTTCTCATCCCCGATCTGCACGAAGACACTGCCTGTTTCCGTCAGCAGTTCTCTGGCCACCACCAGCCGGTCACGCAGGTAGGCAAGGTAGGAATGGATACCCAGCTTCCAGGTATCCCGGAAAGCCTTTATCTGCTCCGGCTGGCGCGTAGCATCACCGGCACTGCCGTCTTTCACGTCTCGTTTACGGGTACTCACCTGCCAGTTGGAGCCGAACTTGATGCCGTAGGGCGGGTCAATATAAATCATCTGTACTTTGCCCTTAAGTCCTTCCTTTTCCGCCAGAGAGGTCATCACGAGGAGTGAATCGCCCAGAATCATGCGGTTGGTCCAGTTCTGATCGTGCTGGTAAAACTCCACCAGCTCCTCAAACTGGAGACCATTAAAGTCGGCGAAGAAGTCTAACTGGGCAGGCTTGCCTTCCTTAGCCTGGGCGCGAAGGTCTTCAATGATATGTTTGGGGTGAATCTTCTCCTGGATATAGACTGGCACCGCCGGCACTTCAAGAGGCTTTGAGTCCTGCTCATCCTTGCCCTTCCAGACAAGCTGGGGGTCAAGTGAAGGGTCTCGCGGATACAGAACAGTCTTTGGCTTAGCCTCATCCTGAGCTACGAAACCACGCAATTCTTTGGTGGGGATGTTGGCACGCCGGTCCTTATGCCGTAGTGCTTCTATGTCGATTGATTTATTTGACTTCCCTTTAACCATAGACTTCTCCTCAAGTTACGGCTTCAACTTGTACAATCCTTTGCGAACACGTATGAACAATTCGGTGTTATTACCGGGATTGCCGACACGGTGTTTGGGGAGGAACGTGCCTGCCCAATTTATACCAAGAGCTGCGTTAATTTGGGCGGGCCTAAATTCAGTCGGAATCTTATGAATACGTACCATCTCACGAATTTTACGAATAGTTTTTCTCTCCATTATACTCCCCTTATCCTTCCCAAAACGTTGTCAGTTTCACGTATTTTTACACATCTGACCATCATCACATGAGATGCCTTCGGACTTCGTGATTGACTCATCTCCTGCTTAAACCAATCGGGGGACACTTCATAGATGGTATAAAGACCGTTTCTATCTTGCAAGGCAGCTACGATTGCATCTACACGGTTAAGTGTGGCTGAGGTAGCGCCAATTTCCGGGTCGCCGTAATGAGCGGACTTGATGAGAATTCGGCGGTTATTCCATATGGCTTCGTTGCTTCTCCCGGGGTTGATAAATGTTGCACCCAAATGGGCGGCTACACTTCGAGCGTTTTCGTAGCCCCATTTTCTAGCTCTATCTCCACTCTCACGGTCTTGAGGCATACTACACCTCCTGATTAATTTCATTGAGTTGAGTTTTTATATTCCCTGCTAGAAAAGCTCTGATGGTGTTCTTGGCATCCCAGGGGTCGGCTATCTCAAGGAATGCCCACCTCCCAAAGCCACCGTGGTTATTTACGGCTGGCACCCACAGATTGCGGGCTGTGGATACTTTGGCAGCTTTATCCTTTTTCTTCTCGCCAGTAACTTCAATTATAAGGTTTAACAAGTCTTCCTTACCATCGTTCAAGCGAACTACGAAGTCTGGCATATAATTCCTGTCCTCACCTTCAAAGGTGTATGGTATTGTAAAGCCGAGGTTATGGTTTTTCACATAGCAAACAACTTCACCCATCTCCTCCAGAACCTGCGCCATCTTCTGCTCCCACGACTCGGTATCCGCAACGACGTGGGAAACATGGCATTTATTTGGGTCGGTCGGGTATACTGGTCTGGTGGTATCAAAATCAACGTACCGGGTGGAGCCGATGTAATCATAAGGACGCAAAATGGGTTTCAGATACTTCGGCCCGTCCTGCGATGCGATAATCGCCTTGTAAATACGGTCGGCAGCATCGTGAGCGAACTCTACGAGCAATAGTAGCTGCGGGAAGGTGTTATCCTTCAGGGTTACACACTCCTGGAGCCACTGTCTGGCGATGCCGACCATCTGTGGGAATAACCAGGGTTTAGCATTGCCGTCGTCGTCACGGAAATACTTATCGAGAGTCAATTTGGCAAGACGGAAGGCAACTTCCTGCTCCCTGCGGTTCTTCAGGCTATACAGGGTATGTAGGCTGGGTTCACCCACAATAGGAGCGTTTTCTGTCTTCGTCGGGATGTCCGCTGTAGAGATGGACATTTTAGAATCCTGAGTAAAATTCGCCGTCAATCTTTCTTTGGGTAAGTCATAGCGGTAACCGATGAGGCGTGGAAACGTAATCTCGCAGGCAATCCTCTCCTCCAGAGCACGGACTCTGGTCGGCATCGGCCCTGGTTTCGGGTCAGTAGCTGAGCCAGAACAAGGTATGAATGAGAATGGCACACCATAGACTTCGGCATACTGCGGGTCAAAGAGACCATTTTGATTGGGGACATAGCCTACACGACGTAGCCCGCGTCCCACCACTTGCTCACAGAGTAGCTGGGTGCCAAAAGCGCGCACTCCCATGATATGAGTAACCGTATTGGCGTCCCATCCTTCTGTCAACATGGAGACAGATACCACGCATTTAACGTTCTCTCCCAGCTTCCCCGGCTTACCTACTGTGTTCATCACCTCACGTAAGAGGTCTTCATCAGTCAGCTTGCTAGCATCACGCCCCGGAAAGCGGATGGAGTATTCCCTTTTGAACTCTTCAATTGCCAGGGCAGCCATCTTCTTGAATTCCTTGCTCATGGCTTCGCCCGATTCAAGCTGTTCGCTATCAATCAGAATAGTATTGGGTACGGATAGCCAATTGCCACTATCATCGGAATTGCGGAAAACAGGCAGGTTGCCAGGCACTATGGTGGCTGAATCGTCAGGTACTTTCTTCTCCCAGCCCGAAATCCAGTCATAGACTAGCTTGGAAACATTGGTGTTATTACAGACAACAATGAATACCGGAGGGGTTAGCCCCCTTGCTCTAGCTTCGGTGTTCTTTTCCCACTGGCGGTAATACTTCTCATAGTTACCATAGAGACTGTAGAGAGCGCCCTCCAGTTCTTTGGGGAGTTTTGGCTCTCCACCACTTTCGTCCTTGGTACCGCGCCCTTTCTTAGGTAAGTGGTCCCGGATATGAATCCAGATATTGCGATAGGTTGGCAATTCTCCTTGCATCGAATCGTCGGCAACTGGCACACGGGGGACTTTAACGATTCCACACTCAATAGCATCAATGAGTGAAAAATCCGAGACTACCCAGGGGAACAATGTGGCTTCCGGATACCCTGAGCCACGCAGGAAAAAGGGAGTGGCTGAGAGGTCATATATCGCCTTTATACCAATCTTCTTTTTCACCGCTTCCAGCCCTGATATCCAGACCCGAGCTTCCTCCTCTCGCTTTTCAGCTTCTTTTCGCTCGTCTCCAACCAGTTTGATTTCCTCACCACCGACCCGACGTCGGTAACAATGGTGAGCTTCATCATTGATAACAATGATGTTTTTCTTATTCCCCAGTTCACGACAGACCCGGCGCACCATCTGGTCAGGTGTTTCCGTAAGCGCGTTACTGTGGCCTTTTGCCAGAATATCCTTAGTGAGTTTGCCAGCGCTTACCAGCTCGCGAGGCTTAAACGCGTGGAAGTTTGTGATGATGATTTTCGCTTTTCCCAAACCTTCCATCCATTCGGCAGGGAGGATGTCCCTCTGGCGATAATAGTTTTGAGGGTCATTGGGCAGCAAGACACGCAAACGGTCGCGGATGGTAATTCCCGGCGTGACAATGAGGAATGCGTCAGAAAAACGAGCATCCTGGGGGTTCACTTGCTTATTCAGCACATGCCAAGCAATAAGCATGGCCATAACAACGGTCTTACCACTACCTGTTGCCATCTTGAAAGCGATGCGGTAGAGTTCGGGATTCGCATCATCGTTGAATTGCC
>CAZDXZ010000096.1:0-5599 GCA_964509615.1 uncultured Dehalococcoidales bacterium | reverse complement strand
ACCAGCTCCTGCATCAGCCTCAGCTCCCTGTCGCCGCCATACAGCCTGGCTGTTAAGCCGCGATAGGCCTGCGGATTATCTTCCAGATTAGTATCCAGCAAGTACAATTTAACGCGCCCCACGTTCAAGACCCAGGCCGCGACCTTGATATGAACGCTGTCCAGGGGTACCGGGACAGTCAGCATTTTGCCATCCTGGTCCAGCACCCGTGAAACCGCCACTTTATCGTAGCCCAGTTGCTCGTAAACCTCCGTCTGCCAGCCGTCCTCCGATATATGCTGGTGGAAATAACCCTGCGGGTACATAAAACCCACTCCCACCAGGGGTATACCCAGGTCACTGGCCGCTTTACAGTAATCTCCCGCCAGCACACCCAGGCCGCCGGCATAAAGCGGCAGCGAATTATGCAGGGCGAACTCAAGTGAAAAGTAAGCGATTGACTTATCGTCATACTGGGGATAACTGGTCGCAAACCAGGTGGGATTGACAAACAGGCTCTTACGGTACTCCTCCATTGTTGCATCGTAGCTGCTGAGGTAATTGGCGTCTTCGGCACAGGCAACGAGCTGATGGTAGGGTATCTCCGTTAATAGCCTGACAGGATTGTGAGCGGTATTCTTCCACAGCACCCTGTCAAGTCGCCTGAACAGGTTTCTGGCTTCGGGATGCCAGCTCCACCACATATTGTAGGCAAGCTCGCCCAATCCAGATATCCGTTCGGGTATTATCATTTGAATATGTTCTTTCATAATTAATTCACCTAATACGGTCTGTTATCAACAGGTGATCTCATGTTTCAGCCTTACCGTGGTGTTTTATTATAAGTAAACGGACGAGCCCATTACAAACGGATAACCCTGATTTCCTTTGCACACAAACTATTAAAGCTGTATACTTACCTTCGAACCGCTCTCAGAATAAGAGGTACTTATATGAAGATCAATGTGATGCAGGATGTGCTGCAGGCCAATGACAGGATCGCCGCAGAGAACAGGCAGCTGTTTAATAAAAACCACAACCTCGTTCTCAACCTGATGAGCTCGCCGGGCGCCGGGAAGACCTCGCTGCTCGAGCAGACAGCAGAGAGAGTTGCGGGCAAACTCAGGCTGGGAGTTATCGTCGGCGACATCGAGACAACGCGGGATGCCGACCGGCTGAGCAAGTTCAAAATCCCCGCTGTACAGCTGACTACGGGTACCGCCTGTCATCTCGATGCCAACATGGTGGCTTCCGCTCTGCCGCACATGAAGCTGGACAAAATAGATGTCCTGGTGATCGAGAACGTGGGGAACCTGGTCTGCCCCGCCGAGTTCATCGTGGGCGAGGATTACAAAATAATGATCCTCAGTGTGACGGAGGGTGACGAGAAGCCGCTTAAATACCCGTTGATGTTTCGTGAATCGGCACTCATGCTGATCAATAAGATCGACCTCCTGAAGTACACCAATTTCAGCCTGAAAGAAGCAAGGGCCAATGCGCGCAAGATAAATCCCGCCATCGATATCATTGAGATATCGTGTACAAAAGGCACGGGACTGGACGAGTGGGTTTCGTGGCTCAAGGCCAAACACCGCGACAAAACCGGCGGGACCGCTCATGCATGAGATGGGCATTGCCCAGAATATTCTGGATATAGCGATCAGCGCAGCCGGCAAAGAAGGCGCTTCGAAAATCACCAGAATCAACATGGTGGCCGGTGAGTTGCGCGGTATCGTACCTTTACAGCTCACTTTCTGTTTCGGGCTGGTATCCAAAGACACCATAGCCAGCGGGGCTTATCTGAGCATCGATGAAGTGCCCGTCAGCGGGCACTGCGAAGGCTGCAATTCGGATTTCTCCATCAAGGAATATGAATATGTATGCCCGAGCTGCGGCAGCACCAAAATCAAATTAACCGGCGGCGCCGAGCTCAGCATCAAAGATATCGAGATCGAATAAGGACGTCCCCGTCGGGGCTCTTTTATGCGTGTGCCGCGCTATTTCATAGGCAATATGCCGCGGGCTCTCAGTTCCTTGACTGACAGGATTTGAGATTTACCCGATTTCATATTGCCGTTTGCCATCTCCTCAGACAGCTCCTGTTCAGCCACATCTGTAGCATCCTCAAAAGACGATGAACCGGTCATGGTGGTCTCCAGACAGCCGAGGTTATTCGGATCGTCGGGATTGATTTCATAACACAGGAAGGCGTGGGTAGGGGTGAGCACTATGTAGGGATGCATATCCATCGATTCCAGCGCTGCGGCATATAGCACTGTGCCGTCAATGCAGTTGGCTGACTTGTTATTTATGGACTCTGCCGGCAGACGCACCCTCTGAGGCGCATCCGACTCGTTGCTGAAAGCTATGGTGGAGTTGACGTATTTCAGGCTGTAGTCCTGCTGGAGCGCCTCATAAACCGCCTTCACCTGGGCCGTGGTGTATTCCTTCCACTGTTCCTCGGAACACTGGCTGCACTGGTATCCCTCCATGGAATTGGAGGGATGATATTCAACCGCCTTACGTACGAGCTCATCTATTTCGGGCGCGTGAGGAGTAACGAACGCCCCGATAAAGACATCTGTATCGGTCCAATCATCACCTTCCTTCACAGCCCATAACATCGTATCCCTGCCGTAGATCTTGACCGGCAGGGTCTGCTCCTCGATTACAGCGCCGCTGCTGTCAGTTATGCGGTAACGCAGAGTGGCATTAGCTATCTCGAGCGGTATGGCCTGAGGCTTAAGCAGGGGAGTCTGGCCGATGACCACCTTGCCCTGCGGCGCTATATCCACTGTGTTGATGGCCTTTTCAGAGTAGCCCTGTATCTCCGATTCCACGCTCAGCCTGACCGGGCTGTCTCCATTGTTGGTGATTTCGAAATCGACAAAGGTAATGTCCAGGTTCGGCATTTGCAGGTAGATTGCCGGCGTGACCGTCTGCATGGAAATGACGTCGATTTTGACATCACTCTTTACGGCAATGGTCTGACTGCCGGCCTGCTGAGCTGTGCCGCCTGCGCAGGCAGCCGAAAGAATAAATGCGCTGCATATCAGTATCATGATAACTGGATAAACCGTCTTATACCGACCGATCATTGTACCTCCTGCCGATTATTTTGCTGTGATACAGCGGACCCGTGAACAACCGGGGCTGTTATCTGTAGATACCTGAGTCTTTCCTGTACGCCATATTAACAAAATGATGCCAGAATATACAGGGATTACAGTAGTTGACCGGCGGCAACGCTGTGCCCGGCCAGCACCTCCTTTAAGTAACGCCCTGTAGCGGAAGTCTCGATCTTCGTCACTTCCTCAGGCGTACCGGAGGCTATGAGGTAACCGCCTTCATCACCTGCACCCGGCCCGAGATCGATAATATAATCCGCGTTCTTGATCACATCCATATGATGTTCGATAATAATCACCGTGTTGCCCGAGTCGACCAGCCTTTGAATAACCCTCAGCAGACAGTCGATATCTGCAAAAGAAAGCCCTGTCGTCGGTTCGTCCAGTATATAGAGGGTCCGGCCCGTTGACCTGCGAGACAGCTCTGATGCCAGTTTGACTCTTTGCGCCTCTCCACCCGAGAGCGTCGGCGCAGGCTGCCCCAGCCGCATATAACCCAATCCCACATCCAGCAATGTGGCGAGTTTGTTTTTAACTTTGGGGAAGCTGGTGAAGAAGGCAGTGGCTTCCTCGATCGTCATATCGAGCACGTCAGCAATATTCTTCCCCTTGAACTGTATCTCGAGCGCCTCCCGGTTGTATCGTCTTCCCTTGCATACCTCGCAGGGAACGGTGACATCGGGCAGAAACTGCATTTCGATCTGTATATACCCGTCGCCCTGGCAGGCTTCGCAACGGCCCCCGCGCACATTGAATGAAAACCGGCCCGGCCCGTAGCCGCGCACGCGCGCCTCCGGGACAGAGGAAAAAAGCTCCCGGATGGGGGTGAAGGCTCCCGTATAGGTAGCCGGATTGCTGCGCGGCGTGCGCCCGATTGGAGACTGGTCTATATTTATCACCTTGTCGATATTCTCTACGCCGTTTATGCCTGCGCATTTTCCCGGCTTGTCCCTGGCCTGGTAGAAAATCTGGGCCAGCTTCTTATACAAAATATCGTTCATCAGCGTGCTTTTGCCGCTTCCCGACACGCCGCTGATACACACCAGTTTGCCCAGCGGGATTTTGACATCTATGTTCTTTAAATTGTTCTCTCCTGCCTTTTTGATCACCAGGTATTTGCCCGACCCGTTCCTGCGTCCCGTAGGCATGGGTATGCTTCTTACGCCGCTTAAATACTGGCCCGTGATCGATTCAGGCGATTTCATTACATCCTGAATACTGCCCGTTGCAACGATGCGGCCGCCATGCTCGCCGGCGCCCGGACCCAGATCGATAATAAAATCGGCCGCCCGCATCATACCTTCATCATGCTCGACGCTGATCACGGTATTGCCCAGATCGCGAAGCTTCTTGAGCGTATTGATTAACCGGTGAATATCGGCAGGGTGCAGGCCGATGGTAGGCTCATCACAAATATACAGCACCCCCATCAGGCCGCTTCCTATCATGGTCGCCAGCCTGATCCTCTGTGTTTCTCCGCCGCTTAATGTAGCGGAAGCCCTGTCAAGAGTAAGGTATCCAAGCCCTATATCCCTGAGAAACCCCAGGCGGGCATTGATCTCTTTGATTATTTGCCTTGCGATCATTTGCTCATTTAAGGTCAGTATTTGACTGCCGTCTCGGCTGCCTGCGATTGACTGGATCCATACGCTGGCGTCGACGGCCGACAGGGCCGTTATATCCATGATATTTTTATTGTCCACCCTGACAGCCAGCGATTCCGGTTTCAGCCTTTTCCCGCCGCAAACCTGGCAGGGAGAAGCCGACATATACCTTTCGATCTCCGCGCGCCTGTTTTCCGACTCTGTTTCCCTGTGCAGGCGCTGCAGGTTCGGTATAACTCCCTCGAAGCCGACTGCATATTCGCGCACCTTGCCGAAACGATAGCGGTGTCTGTGCCTGTCCGGATGTTCCCCGTACAGCACCAGGTTCAACTGATCCTTGCCCAGCTTATTCACCGGTACCTGCAGCGAGAAACCGTATTGACGGGCGATCTCTTCCAGCTGGCTTATATACCAGGAATAGGTGGCCCACGGCCTGATAGCGCCCTCCGCGATCGTCAGTTGCCTGTTGGGCATGACCAGATCAGGATCGATCTCGAGCTTGATCCCCAGGCCGGTGCAGGCCGGGCAGGCGCCGTGTGGGCTGTTGAAGCTGAAAGTTCGCGGAGCTATTTCACCCAGGCTGATGCCGCAATTAACACAGGCGAAGTGCTCAGAGAAGAGCATCTCTTCCCCATCGGCGATGGAGATCAGTACCACCCCTCCACCGAGCTTAAGAGCCGTCTCAACCGAATCCGCTATGCGCGCGCGGTTGCTGTCATCACCCGTTACAATTCGGTCCACAACAGCTTCCACGGTGTGCTTTTTGTTCTTATCCAGCTGGATGACCTCGGACAGGTCGCGCACGTATCCGTCAACCCTCACCCGCACAAATCCCGCCTTCTTCAGGTCGTCGAACACCTGCAGGTGTTCTCCTTTTCTGTCCCTGAT
>CAZDXZ010000095.1:0-5684 GCA_964509615.1 uncultured Dehalococcoidales bacterium | reverse complement strand
CCTACCATGTCATCCAGCTCTGCACGGGCGATATGGGATTTGCTGCAGCCAAAACGTTCGATATCGAGATCTGGTCTGCTGGTTGCCGTGAGTGGCTGGAAGTCAGCTCCTGCAGCAACTGCGGCGACTTTCAGGCGCGCCGCGCCAATGTCCGCTACCGCCCCGATCCCGAGGCCAAGCCGCGCCTTGTGCATACTCTCAACGGCTCCGGGCTGGCCCTGCCGCGCGTCATGATCGCCATCATGGAAAACTACCAGCAGGAAGACGGCAGCATCAGGGTCCCCGGCATGCTGCAGCCCTATTTGAACACCGATACCATCCGGTAGCCTGCTCTGGGATCTACCTTTATCTCACCTGATGCAGCCTTTAACTGACTCACCACTGCTGACGCATCCGCTGCCTTGACATTGGCTTCAAATTCAATTTAACTATATGTATAATTAAAAGAAATGTTGCAGGCATACACTGATTAGATATGGCAGAAGGTGAACCTCAGACAGGCCCGAAGTTCTGCCGCCAGTGTGGTGGCGTAGTACCCGAGGGAACCCCGATCTGTCCGCGCTGCGGCCAGAAGTGGTACATGGACCGCGTGGAGCAGCAGGGGTCGGACCTCTGGCAGAAGATTATTGAGAAAAGGGCGGCGGCGGGGATAGGTGAGGCTGGCGCAAACCAGGAAGGGAAGCAATACCGCTGCCCTAACTGCATGGCCGTGTTGCAGGGGCCTTCCCCCACGTGTCCGCACTGCGGCAAAAGCACGGCCAGGGCCAAGATCATACCGCCGGGTAAAGCAGATGAGCTGGCCATTGAAGAGACCGCCCAGGAGCTGAACCTGCCGCCGGCGGCCAAGGGGCTGGCTGGAATCAAGGGCGCCTCCCGGCGCGCACAGAGAAAGGGTGGCCGTCGCCGCATTAAAACCCTCGATATCATCGTCGGCATTGTTATTATAATCATCGTGCTGGGCGTCGGTTACATGCTGGCCAGGCAGTACGGCCTCCTGCCGTCAGCCCTGACCTTATTCAAGCCGCCCGAGCAGCAGCAAAATCCGCCCGAGCCAGCTACCACGGTGAAAAAGATTTCCGACATCACTATTTCGGACATTAAATCGGATGCAGCCACCATAGCCTGGACCACGGCGGAGCCCGCCTGGGGCAAAGTCTTATACGGCAAAACAGAGTCCTACGGTGATTCGGCAGCGGCCGTCCTGCAGGGCAGCGCACAGAAAGTAACGCTCAGCGGGCTCGATCCATTGACGACCTACCACTTCGCCGTGGTGGTAGCCGACGGCAAGGGCAACGAGCTGTACCGCAGCGACGACCACATGTTCGATACGGTGCGGCGGATCAACACCAGCCCGCCTGTCGTAACCTCATATAAAGTTTTGCCCACGGACATCAGCGCCGTGATAAGCTGGACCACCGACAACCCGTCCAGCAGCCAGGTACTTTACGGCACGGATGAGTCATGTTCGACCGCCACCGTCGAGGATACCAGGATGCTCACAGACCACGTGGTGCATATCCTCGGCCTGGAAGCCAATACCCGTTATTATTACCGCATCAGGTCGGTTGACGTCGATGGAAACGTGGCCAGGATGGACCCGCCCAACGTGTTCGCCACGCTGGTTGTTGTGCCCGTGGGACCGCGCGTAGGAGACAGGGCGCCCGATTTCACGCTCCCGCTGGTCGGTAAACTGGAGACGATCTCGCTGCGCGACTACCGCGGCCAGAAGGTCCTGCTTACCTTCTGGGCCGTTTACTGTCCCGAATGCGACCGCGAGCTGTCCCTGCTGCAGTCGATCCAGGACAAAAACATCCCCGGAGTCAAAGTCATAGCCGTCTTCATGGAGAGCAAGCCGGATGATATCGAGAAGACCATCGCCAAATACAGGTCCGAGCGCGGTGAGCTCACAGTGCCGGTGGTGCTCGATATGTACAAGACCACAGCCCATTTATATAATGTCGAGAAAGCGCCTTATACGGTGTTCATCGATGGCGATATGATCATCCGCGACATCGAGCCGGGCAACTTCAATGTAGAACAGGTCGAAAAGACGCTTAATACTTTATGACTCCATGCCTTTTAATCTCTTGACAGCAGATACGCTCCGTTGTAGTGTAGACTCATAGGGAGATACCTTTTTGGACAGCCAGTTCAGATGTAAATGCGGCAAGCCGATGGCCTACTCGAACGAGCCGTGCAAGGACTGCGGCAGCCTCGGGCCGCACGCCTATGCCGGCAAGCCCGGACCCCCGGCCATGACCACCCAGGTCCCACCCCCGCAAAGGCGGCCTGAGAACATACCCGTTGACAGGGGCGAACGTCAGCTTCCCCCATCGGCCGGGCGCGAGGGCCCCGTGAATTATGAATCCGCAGATACCGCCGATATAGCGCGCGAGAAGGGGCGCGGCCCGCGCTCCGACAGCAGCGCAGGGTTTCCCGTCGGTATCAGCCGCCGCGCCGAGATACTCAATCACATAGAAGCCATAGACAGCCGGGAGGTCGCGGAACCGCCCAGGCGCCCCCGTAAAGAAAAGAAAAGGAGGGCTGAAGAAGACTGGGATACAGGTGAAAGGCCCGCCAGGGTCAAGCACTACGAATCGTTCCTGGAAGAAGAGGGGGCAGAAGAGAAGCCGCGTAAAAGCCGCGGGGGCACTGCCGGCACCATCATAAGCGTCGTCCTGGTACTGGCGCTGATAATAGGAGCTATCTGGGCCTACAGTAATCAGGAGGAGATATCCGGCTGGCTGATGTCGCCCACAACGCCTGAGACAGTTCCCGCCTCCGACCAGCCTGCAAATTCCTCCGATTCCGGCCAGAATCCCTTTGCAGCCTTTCTGGCGCTGTTCAAATGGAAGCCGGCCGCGCCGTCAGCAAGCGAAAACACCACCAGCACACCGGCCGCGTCTTCCAACCAGACACAGCCGGCCGCCACGGACAATACTCAGACACCGGCCGCTCCCGTCACTCCTGCCGTGCCGTCCGATACCACGCCGCCCGTTATCACAGAGATACTCCGCAAGTCCATCACCGATCACAGTGCCACGGTGACGTGGAAGACCGATGAGCTCTGTACCAGTAGGGTCATTTATAAGACCGAGCTGGGCGAGCCGCACGTCCTCAACGCGGTGGTCACGCCCACCCGCTACCATCAGGTGGACCTCAGCGGGCTTGAAAACGGAAAGAACTATTACATAACCCTCATCAGCCGCGACGATGCGGGCAACGAGGCCAAGCAGGAGCGGAACTTCCAGACATTAATGTCGGCCGCCGACACCGCCGCGCCGCAGCTTGTAGACGAGCCGTCGGTATCCCCCGGCGATACGACCGCCACTATCTCCTGGAAAACAGACGAGAAGGCCAAATCGCAGGTCAAATACAGTCTGGGCACAGGATATGAATTCCCGTCCGGCTTTACCTACGAGTACAGCTATGACCACAGCCTGGCACTCAGCGGGCTTTCGCCCAATACCGAGTACCATTATCAGCTCATATCCCGGGACGCCTCGGGCAATGTGATGACCTCGGGCGACTTCAAGTTTAAGACCGAGCCGGAAACGGGGTACGCGCCTTATATGGGCAGCAAGGCGCCCAATTTCACGCTGCGCGACCTCCAGGGCGAGGCTGTATCTCTCAGCCAGTTCCGCGGTAAAAAGGTCATACTCAATTTCTGGGCCAGCTGGTGCACGCCCTGCAAGATCGAGCTCCCGCATTTCCAGACGCTGTGGGCCAGGACTAATCCCGGCGCCGACTACGTTATGCTGGCCGTGGCCGGCAGCCAGTCGGAGGAGTCCGTTATCCGGGACTTCGTCAGCGACGGCAATTACACCTTCACTGTTTGCCTCGATCCCAACGACGATGCCTTTAACAAGTACGAACTGACCAGCATACCCAAGACCTATTTTATCGATAAGGACGGCGTCATCCGCAGGATACAGCAGGGTATGTTCACCGGGCCGGGCGAGATCGAATTCCTGCTCAACTCGTACTGACGGGCATCCGCCGCAGTCCATCGTTCAATCAAGCTGCTTCAAACTGCTGCCTGTTACGTAAGGATAAACTTGACATGGCGGATATCTTGTCTTAACGTTAATATAACGTTGAATACATTCGAAATGGATAGGGGTTAATGCCCAGCACGATAATCTGCCAGAGGTGTCATGAGATCAATGAACCAAACGCTACAGTCTGCCAGAAATGTGGCGCCAGGTTCTGCCCGCATTGTCACCTTTTAATCTCCTCACCCGATGCAGCCGTCTGCCCGCACTGCGGCAAGAAAGACCAGTCTTTCCGGCCGGGTAAGTATTCTGCCGCCAGCACGGCATCTTCTGCAGTAGCGCCCGGCGCCATGCCGGCCAGCAGGTATGTCTGCCCGAGCTGCGGCAACAGGATAGACCCGTCCCTGGGCAAGTGCCCCTACTGCGGACAGCTTGGAAACCGCTTCACCATGATACCCACGCAGGGGCACGGCACGATGAAGCCGGCCCAGGGCGAGTACGCTCAGTTCACGGCGCTTCCGGCCGAGGAGGCCCCCAGCACGCAGAAAGTCTGTTCCAAGTGCGGCCGGGTCATACCGCCCGGCTCCAGCCTGTGCCCCGTGCACGGCAAGTTCGGCGGCGGCAGCGCGTTAAGAAATATCGCTCCACCCATCAGGGACAAAAGCTTTGAGGGCGAAGTATACCGCAGGATGGAGGAACGGAAATCCGGTCCTCCTCCCCGTTCCAGCGTCAGGCAGGTAGCGCCGGAGGAGATATATCCTCAGATGCAGGCTGTTCCGTCTGCGCCTGCGCCGATGCAGGAGGCGCCTCCCCTGCCCGCCGATCAGCGCACCTGCTCCAACTGCGGCAATGCCGTGCCCGACCGCAGCAAGGTCTGCCCCACCTGCGGCAACAACCGTCTTCCTCCTGAGAGGAGAAAGCCCTTTATGAAGGCCGAGGACCGCTTCAAGGCCGTAGAGGCGGCCGCACAGCAGGCTTACGGCCCTTACCCACCGCCACAAGAGGCCTATGCTGCCTATTCCGCGCCGCCGCCGGCCCAGTATTACGGGCAGCCGGCGGTGCAGCCTTACGAACTGGCCTACCCGGTCCCGTCACCCGGGTTCGTCGAGGAGATATATCCGGAGCAAAAACGCGGCAAAGAGAAAATGCCGCGTGAGCACCGGGAGAGGGCGCCGGGGCAGGGGCAGAGGTCTTCGCCCTTACCCCTCCTGCTGGCGCTTGTCGCGCTGGCCGGCGCGATCATTGCGGGGGTCGTCTTCCTGGTCGACCAGCTCAAAACGCCTGCGCCGGCCGTCGTCAACAACCCGCCCATTACCACTCCTGTCGGCACGCAGGAAGGCCCAGAGATATCCGACGTCGAATATTCCAATATCACACGCACCGGCGCCACGGTGACCTGGAAAACCGACAAGAAGTCCAACAGCCTGGTGATCTATTGCCTGTCCGGCGGCGACATCTGCGAGAACGCCCGGGACGACGAGCTTGTTACCAGCCACAGGGTCAACCTGACCAACCTCGGGCAGGGCAAATCCTATCACATAACGGTTAAATCCGCGCTGGGCAACGATCCGGATTCGGCGGACTCCAGCCTTGAGGTTACCAGCGTGCTGACGACCCAGGATGTAGCGGACACGACTCCTCCGGTTATCAGCGAGGTAAAGGTCACCAATGTCACCAGCTCAGGGTCGG
>CAZDXZ010000094.1:0-5743 GCA_964509615.1 uncultured Dehalococcoidales bacterium | reverse complement strand
CCAAAGAAAAGGACACTATGATTTTCAATGCCGTCGGGCCGTTGGCGGGAGGCAGGATACCGGTACTGACCATCAATATCTTCGACAAAGACAGGGCGCAGGAGCAGGCCATCGAATTGATCAAGGCAGGCAGCGGCTCGGATATTAAGATCACTCCGCTGAAAGAGATTACGCTTGAAGACGGCAAGACAAGCGGCAGGATAAGCATGACCGCCTGGTATCATAACGATGCCAGATTCGACATGCGCGGACTGTCGCTGGGCGTGGTAAGAGGCAATTCCCAGATCACCGTTACACTGACCTCCATCTTTGCCATGTACAACGAGGACAAGTACATGGAAATCCTCAATACATTTACCCTGGATTGATTCAGTCCATCCTCCCGCTCCGGGATAAACAGCAGTAAAGGAGGGAGATTATGAGCAGGCTGGAAAGTTACCGCAAAGCCGGCAGACGAATTTACGATCGGCTGCACCTGGCGTCCTATCCGGTGGGCATCAGGTATATTAAAGACGAAAAGGAGATACCTGAGGGAAGCATGCGGCCTTCAGCGCTGAAGCAGAAGGCCAGCCTGTGCCAGGCATTCACCTACGCCAGGCGTTTCGGCTTCACCATGGCCATGACTTCGGACGATAATTTCTGCACGCCTGCCACTGCCATGCACAGGTGGGTCGATATCCCCTTCGATGTACTGGTGGAGAGCCAGATAATACAGGGCTGGCATGAGAATGCGGAAGCTGAGAGAAAGAGGATAGAGCACGGCCAGAAAATGATAGGCAGGGCCAATCTCTCCAGGCTATCGAAATATAAGGGCTTTGTCTGCTTCCCTCTGCACCTGGCGCCGGTCAGTCCGGATAGCGTGCTGATCTACGGAAACGGCGAAAATATAATGCATATTATTCACGCGCTCACATATGAAGGTGAGAATTTCCCCACCTCCTCCTTTGAGGGTTTCGCCGAGCCGTGCCTCAAGGGAGGGCTGATACCCTTTATTACAGGGGTCCCGCAGGTGGTCATACCGGGAATGGGGGACCGGTCGTTTTCGGGGACCTATGATTACGAGATAGCAATCGGCATCCCCTCCCGACTTATTCCTGATGTTGATCTAAATCTGTTTAAAACAGGCGGACCGCTCAACATGGGCCAGCCGGCCAAAACCCTGCTGCCGCAGAGCCTGACCGAAAATATTACGCCTGGCTTTAAATATATTAGGGAGAAGATAGATGCAGGCAAAAGAAGGCGACGTGCCCGATAGGGAATAAGCCCTGCAGGTATCACATCCTTTTCCTGCGGCGATAATTGTTGGGTTCGCGCATGCGATTTGCTTTAATGGGAGTGTTGGTCATGAGGAAAAGTACTGAATTACTACGATATGCGTTGTTGACTGTATCAACGCTGTTACTAATATCCGCCGGTTTCTCCTGTACGCCAAAGCAGGCAGAGACGAAGGCATTTGATGTTACGCCTGCGCTGGAGACGATCAGCAGGCACTGTGCAGAACAGATTGGGGAGCCCAGGATCGAGAGGGTGTCCGAGCATGTCTGGGCATCTGAGGGTTTTGATCTCGCCAGCACGGTGCTCATACACACAGAGCAAGGCAATATCATAGTCGATACTTCACTCAATCCTGTGGCGGCCCGGGCCGTTAAAGATGCGTTTACACAAGCTGCCCCGTCCGGACCTGTCAGTGCGATTATTTATACCCATAGCCATGTTGATCACACCATGGGGACGACGGTCTGGGCCGAACAAGGGACACGCATATGGGCAACAGATTCTTTTGCGGCTCACTGGTTCAAGCAGTTTGGCTTGTTCGGCAAATCGGAGGCGACTCGCGGCATGAGACAGATGGCCTATCATCTGCCACGCGATGAAGTTCCCTGCTCGGCTGTAGGACCTATCATGAGAACTTTTACACTGGAAGACATGGGTGAGCTTGGGCCGCTCATGCCGACAGATACCTTTACCGGCAAGAAAACATTGGAGATAGGTGGTCTCAAAATCGAGATGATTTCTGCGCCGGGTGAGACTCATGATCAGCTTGTTGTATGGATACCCGAAGATAAAACGTTGCTTGCGGCCGATGATTACTACTGGGCCTTCCCCAATCTATACACAATACGCGGCACCAGTCCCAGACCAACTGATGAATGGATCAAGAGCATCGACGATATTCGTCGACTTGAGCCGGAACACCTTGTTCCCAGTCATACCTCAGTACTGCACGGAAGGGATAAAATTGCAGAAGTGCTGACCAACTACAGGGATGCTATCCAGTATGTGAGGGATGATGTTATCCGTCGTGCTAATCGCGGCGAAGATATCGATACTATATCTGAGAGTGTAAAGCTGCCGCGGGACTTGGCGCAACTGCCTTATTTATGGGAAGGCTATGGCCAGGTGGACTGGTCGGCTCGCGCTATCTATACCAACAATCTTGGATGGTTTGATGGTCGGCCGGACAGGCTGTATCCCATGAATCATGTCGAAGCTGCCAGACGTGAGATCGAGATGATGGGTGGAGTCGATAAAGTTGTCGGCACGGCGCGTGATGCCTTGAGTCAGGGAGACGTCAGGTGGGCGATCCATCTTATATCCAAACTGAATGACAGCGGTCTGTGCGCTGGCGCCCTTGAAGTGACTGTAAAGGAAATGCTGTCTGAGAGCTACAGGCGGCTCGCTGCCGATACCGCCAATACCAACGGCCGCGCCTATCTGCTTGAATCGGCCAAGGAACTCACACAGGGTGTACCGGTTCAAAATAGTGCGCGGTTGCCCCTGGAAACGGTAGCATCCATGCCTGTCGAATTTGTTTTCTCAAACATGCCTCCCCGGCTGGATACAGGGAAGACTGCAGGTATCCATGAAGCTGTTTTATTCCAGTTTCCCGATACAGGAAGACAGTTTACGATCACTGTCCGAAACAATGTAGCTGAGATAACAGAAGGTCAGCCTTTGCCGGGGACTCCCGTCCCGCTGGCCATTCTGACCACAGACTCTCTCACATATAAACTGATTGCGCTCAAGATGCTTGATATTCCGGCTGCTCTGACCGGGGGCAAGGTCAAAATAGAGGGGAACCTGACCGGCTTAATTACATTCATGGGACGTTTCCAATCGTAACAGTAACAGCCGGAACGAAGTTATACTAAGGAGTTGCAGAGATGAGCACACTGGAAGAAAACATCAAAGAATTCGCGCTGAAGGCCGGCGCCGGGCTGGTCGGCCTGGCGGGTCCTGAAAGGCTGGATGGCCCTCCTTCTCTCGATCCGGGATACACTTTGAAGGGCGCAAAATCGGTTGTATCCCTGGCCATCCCTATGAACGTGCCTGCAATCTACGATTTCCTCAGCAAGAAATCATCCGGTCCGCATAATATCGACCAGATGCGTATGAACCAGAGGATACACCGGATCGCTAAAGAAGTTGCCGACTATATTGTAAGCCTTGGGTACAAAGCCGGGGCGGTGCCGGCCAATAATACGTACCGACGAGCGCTGGATCCCTTTTGCACCCGTCCCAGCTTCTCTCATCGTTTCGGCGCCGTGGTCTCCGGGCTGGGCACCTTCGGTCTCTCGGGAAACGTAGTTACCAGGGAGTTCGGCGCCGCGGTCTACCTGGGTTCGGTGGTCACTACCGCGTTGCTTAAATCCGATCCGGCGCTGCCGCCGCGCCATGCCATGGATACCCGCTGCCGCACCTGCAAGCTGTGCGACAAGTCCTGTACTTTGAGAATGTTCGAGGATAATGAGGAGGAATACCTGCTGCTTAACGGTGAACTGCACGCGCGGGGCAAACGTAATAATGTGGATTTCTGCAACCTGTCGTGCTTTGGGCTCCACGCTGTTTCGCAGGATAAAAAATGGTCCAACTGGGGCCGCCACGTTGTTAAAGAATGGCTGGATAGTCCGCCTGATCCCCGGAAGGGGGAATATGTGCGGGGTATGTTGATGAGGCAGGGAGCTATGAGCGGCGACAGCACGCCGCGCTTCGAGGTCATCCGCCGCATCGGCGCAAAACTCTGGCCGAGGGAGGTGGTTGAGGACACGCTGCCCGATTACGAAAACCTGCCGCAGGCGGAAAAAGACATCTGTGATCTGCTGATAAAAGCCGAAGAGAGGATTGGTATATACGGGCTCAAGGATCCGTATGTGCTGACCTGCGGACAGTGTGCGCTGGTCTGCGGGCCGGACTTCGCGGAGACCAGGAAACGCTTTGATATGCTGACGCAGAGCGGATATGTTGTTCCCGGACCCGAGGGAAAGATGGTTCACGTGGAAACGCTGGAGGAGTACTTCAAGGTCAGGGAGCAGTATCCGGTCAAGGTGGACCGCTCTCAGATGATGAAGGATGCCAACGCTTCGGGATCGGTCTGGCTGCGAGACTACTTCGGATTAGAGCCGGCCGAAGAGCTGAAGAACAACATCTACCAGGCTAAAAGTAGAAAGGCCTGCGCAAAAGCCGGCCTGAAAGGAAAGGAGGCAAAGCCGCTGTTCATCCCCAACCCGGGCTACCTGTTGTCGGTGGTAGCACCCAGGAAGAAGAGGAAGAAATAGGCCGTGGCCCGCGCAAATAAAATGATGTATTTATCAACCTTTCGATCAATAGTGATAAGATATATTTCAGGAGCATCTTGAGATAGCTCGCTCACATATATAAATAAATGATATCAGGGAGGCTGGCACAGACAACTACCAATGAGGAGGTTCAGGATGAAAATGAGATTACTGTCCCGGAATGAGGGGTTAGTCCGCTGCGCCGTTGCTTTATTGCTGACGCTGTCGTTTGCCCTGTGTATCCCGGCCAGCCGCGCTCAAGCCGATTCGGCGCCGCAGACATCTGCCAAATACCTGGTGCTGATAAGCATCGATTCATGCCGGCCGGACTATCTTACGCTCGCTCCCACTCCTAACATCGATAAGCTCAAAGCGGCCGGAACATACTACTCAAATTCATGGGTCGGCCAGGTCAGCAACGATACACCGCCCGGTCAGACCAGCATGTCTACCGGATCGTTCGGCAAGAACACACATATCATTAGCTTTAACTGGAGGGACAGCCGCGTTCTGCCTGCGGACTGGGAATTCAAGCTGGGCGTCACCATGAAGGTACTGGACTTCATCAAGGCTACGGGATGGGATGCGCTGGGCCTGTGGTATCAACAGAATATGGTGCGAAAGACAATCGAGGGCAATTTCATTACAAGTTACGACAATGTCGCCTCAGGGTTCTTCAATAGCTATATAAAAGAGTCCGGCGTGGGCAGCATCGGTTCGCTGTATAAAAAGGCCAATCCCGGCGCTAAAGTGGCCGCAGTTAGCTGCGATAAGTGGTATGCCTGCGCGGGACTGGCGGCGGACAGCGCCGATTATACCGTGTTTGCCGAGGCTAAAGGTGTGGCGCCCATCGGATATAATAACGTCTATCATCTGAAACCGGCAGGAGTGGCCGGTATGCTGCCGCCCGACTACATTTTGAACGATCCGTCCCTTGTAAGAGATGTGAAGGACGAGCGTGATACCGATATCTGGGCAACCGATGCGGCGCTTTCACTTATCGAAAAGACCGGTCCGCAGGTGCTTCTCATTAATCTGCCGGCCGTCGATGACGCCGGCCATGCCTGCGGGGGAATAACCGATCCGCAGAAGATGGCTTCCGTCATCTCAAATGCCGATATACAGATCGGCCGCATAGTCGAAGCCTACAAAAAGGCGGGAAAATACGACGACACGGTATGGGTGAT
>CAZDXZ010000093.1:0-5766 GCA_964509615.1 uncultured Dehalococcoidales bacterium | reverse complement strand
GTACCTTTTGTCAGCACGACCTCTCCGGCGCGAATATCTTCTCCCCTGGACCGCACATTAAGGCCGGCTTCAGCGGGCATCAGGATCCCGATGATGTCCAGCGTCTTTTTCTCTTCTTTTCGCGCGGTCTCATCGGTGTTCTCAAATTGGACAACCGCATCAGCCCCTGCCGGTAGAGGCGCGCCGGTCATGATGCGCACAGCCGTCCCGTCGATTACTTTAACCGATGCGGTGTGGCCTGCGGCAACTTCTCCGATCACCTTGAGGAAAATGGGACTCTGCCGGCCGGCGCCGTATGTATCACGGGCCCTGACCGCGAATCCGTCCATGGCCGAGTTATCATGCGGCGGTATATCGGATTGTGCGACCACGTCTTCGGCCAGGACCTGGCCCAATGCTGAAAGGATCGGCCTGCTCTTGGGTTCCAGCACATGGACGGTATTCAGTATTCTTTCCAGCGCATCTTCAACAGGAATCATAGGGCAAAATGACCTCCGGACAGGATGGTATTATGTTGGCGGCCAATTCAAATGTCAAATTGAGTTAATCGGTCTGTTGATCGTAATATCAGTCCTGCCGGGTCTCCATTTTACGCAATTCAGCCCTCAATAGTTTTCCCAGCAGGTTTTTGGGCAGCGCATCGATGAACTGAATTGTCTTGGGGACTTTGTAATTGGGCATTTTCATTTTACAGTAGGCCCGTATTTCGGCAGCGCTGATCATTTCGTCCTTACGCAGCACGCAGAAAGCCTTTATCTCCTCTCCATAAACCTCATCCTTGACACCGATAACACCCGCCTCAAGTATCTGGGGTATTTGCAGCAGGACCTCTTCAACCTCACGCGGGGACACGTTTTCGCCGCCCCTGATAATGATGTCCTTCTTGCGGTCGGTGATATAGAAGTAACCGTCCTCGTCCATATAGCCGACATCACCCGTGTGAAGCCAGCCGTTGCGGAGGGCGCTGGCGGTCTCCTGAGGCATATTCCAGTAACCTTTCATGAGCGTGGGCCCTTTGACTACAAGTTCGCCTGTCTGGCCGGGAGGCAGCTCGTTGTCCTGGTCATCGAATATCTTGATGGTATCGGCCTTTATCATGCAGACGCCGATGGACCCATACTTCGGGGGTTTGTTGGGCATATTGCCGCAGGTTGTGGCGCCGGTCTCCGTCATGCCCCAGCCTTCGTAGATATAAGTGCCGGTCTTTTCCTTCCACTTTTTTCCCACCTCGGGAGGCAGGGGGGCTGCCCCGCAGGCGCACTCCTGCAGAGAGCTGAGGTCATACTTATCGAAGTCCGGTTGATTGAGCATCATGATGTACATGGTCGGCACGCCTGAGAAATTGGTGATGCGGAACTCCTGGATCAGCCTAAGTGCCAGTTCGGGATTGAACCACTTCATTATGACGCCCCTCATGGCGCCGATTACACCCATCAGCGAGGTGGCCAGCCCGTAAGAATGTGAGAGCGGCAGCACGAAAAGACTGAGGGACAGGCGGTTGCCGCCGGTTATCTTGCACCTGACGTCTATCGGTGTGTGTGTCCTGACATCCACCATGCTGGTATTGACTTCGACGGTCGAGGAGCGATAGCGAAGGAAGAATTCGCCATATCCCAGCGCTGTCATGTACAGGCTGAAATGCGTGTGCACCACGCCTTTGCTGGGACCGGTCGTGCCGGCCGTGTAGATCAGTGCTGCGACGTCATCATTATCGGTTTCCTCGATCTTGAGGCTATCGGGCTGCTCCGAAACAAGAGCGTCATAAAAAATTGTGTTGGGTATATCGTCTTTCTCAGTGACGATAACATGTTTAAGATCAGTGGCCTCTTTTTGCGCAGTCTGCACCCAGGGGGCGAACTCAGGGCTGGTAACAACGGCCTTGGCCCCGCTGTTCTGGTAGATATAGGCAGCCTGGTCCGGCCTCAACAGGGGGTTCATGGGAACCGCGATTGCTCCTATTTTATAGATAGAGGAGAACGACCATATGACGACCGGACTGTTGGGCATTTGGATAGCAACTCGATCGCCCTTCTGTATTCCCAATGATTTCAGGGCGTTGCCCAGCTTGCTGGCCTGTGCCTCCATCTCAACATTTGTGTACCATTTCCCTTCGTAATAGACGCTTTGATAGGGGCCGTATTTCTGGATATTGTCCGCGCCAAGGCTGCCCAAATTCATACCGCCTGCCTCCTGTCCGCGCTTATTGGATCAAAAATGGATGGGATTCTGTGACTGGAAGCATTTCCAGTAAGACTTGAGGTTGTGCTTGACCTCCGCCTCAACCACCTTGGTCTGAGAGTAAGCCGGGTCCTTGTAGAATTTCCTGGTGGCAGGCTCGGGCTCCTCCACGTTGACATCCCAGTCGGCCAGCCCGGCGATCAGTGCCATCCATGAGTAGGGGAGGACACGTTTATTGTACCCGGAGGCGATCAAGTCGAGCTCACGGCCCTGGCATACCTCGTCCGCCAGGTATCTGACCTTCTCGCCGATCATCTGAAATCCGCGTACCGGCAGCCCCAGGTCGGTGAGACCGTCATCGGGGTGTGGATCGGACCCGCCGTTGCGTATGATGATTTGGGGCTTGAACTCGCGCACCAGGGGTTCGACGATCTCGCCGAAAACGCGGTAATAAGAGTCATATCCTGCATTAGGGGGCATTGGAATATTCACTGTGAAACCCTTTCCCTTGCCCGTGCCGATATCTCCGACAAAGCCGGTTCCCGGGTAGAGGGTGCGCGGGTCCTGGTGAAGGTCGATAAAAAGCACTCTGGGATCATCGTAAAAATATTCGCAGGTCCCGTTTCCTGCATGGGCATCGGTGTCAAGAATAAGCACTTTGTTTAATTTGTAATTGTTGATCAGGTAGCGGGCAGAGAAGGCGACATCGTTATACAGGCAAAAGCCCTCGCCGCAGGATGGCTTGGCATGGTGCATACCGCCCCCGATGGAGATGGCCTTCTTGTAGGTGCCTTTCTGGATGAGGTCGCAGCCCATCTTGGCCTGTCCGATGATGAGCCTGGCTGCCTCCTCCAGCTTGCCCGGTGTATCGAAGGGCATGTTGTCCATGCTCTGGAAAAGGCCGAATTTGACGTGATCCAGCACGCCCTCGTGGGCGGCTTTATAGTAATCATGCGTGAAATCTATGTAGTCTTTGTTGCAGATAAGCAGCAGATCCTCCAGCGTGGCCGGAGGCGCTTTTATGAAGCGGTATTTCTCCCCTTCAGGCAGTCTCTCTTTTAGGAAGTTTGGGAAAATATCGTACCGGTCGCCGCGGAACGGGTGTCCCGGGCCGTAATCGTATTCCCGCAATTCTTCGCTGTACAGAATCGCAATAGTCAAGGCGGCCTCTCCGCTCATTTATTACAGTGAAAAATGCTATAGCAATATTACTCCACCCGGGGAAGTTAAACAAGGTTTCTCAGGGCAGAACTCGGTTTGCTCTGAAAATTACTGGCATTCTGTTTTACCTTTAATATAAAATGTAGACATTCGCAGATGAGGAGGCCGGCTATATGAAGAAAGTTTTAGTAACGGGCGCCACTGGATTTATCGGGAGGCATGTTGTGCGCGCCAATGTAGAGAAGGGCAATCAGGTACGTGCGCTGGTGCTGCCGGGGGATGAAGCAGAGGCAGTCATTAAGAAACTGGGTGTGGAGATCGTTACCGGTGACATCCGCGATTATGAGTCAGTCAAACAGGCCGCGGCCGGCAGGGAGATAATATTCCACTGCGCGGCGGTTGTCACGGACTGGGCGCCGGCCAGGCTGTTTAAAGAAGTTACCGTGGGTGGGGCGGAGAACATCTGCCGCGCTGCCGTTGATGCGGGCGTATCACGCCTGGTGGATATCAGCACCTGTGATGTCTTCGGCACCAGCGAGGCCATAGTGATGTATGAAACTCTGCCGCTGCAGTACTGGGGCGAGCCTTATCCTGATGCCAAGATAGACGCAGAAAAAATCATGCGCAAATATCATGAGGAGAAGGGGCTGCCTTTGGCCATGGTCTACCCGCTCTGGGTGTACGGCGAAGGAGATCAAACCTTTGTGCCCCTGCTGGCAGACGCCATTATTAAGAAGGAGCTGATATTCTGGCGGAAGGGCGCCATTGTGTGGCCAACTTATATTGATAATCTCGTAGACCTGTTGATGCTGATCTCAGAAGATAAGAGAGCGATCGGGAACGGCTATCTGGTCCACGACGGCGAGTCGACTACCTTGGAGGAGTTCTGCGAGGGCATAGCCAAGGCTCTGGAAGTGCCGCCCATTAATACCTACATACCTTACTGGGCCGCGATGAACGCGGCCAGGGTGATGGAGTTTACCTGGAGGCTTTTCAAGCTCAAAATGCGGCCCCTGCTGACCACCTACACTGTGACAAACCTGGGATCCCGGTTCAGGTTTTCCATTGAAAAGGCCGAACGGGAGCTGGGCTGGAAGCCCCGCATAAATTACCGGGAGGGCTTCTCACGCACCATGCAATGGTTGAAGACCCTGGATACGGCATCTTTTAAACAGAAGTAGGGGAGATAACATGAAGGATTTTAAAGGTAAGCTGGTTTACATAAGTGGTGGTTCTTCGGGCATTGGGCTTGGAGTGGCCAAAGCGATGGCCACAAGCGGGGCAAATGTGATTATCTTTGCCCGGCGCCAGAAAACACTTGATGATGCGCGTGGCGAGATCGATAAATGCCGGATGATCGAGGGCCAGAAGATACACTGCCAGTCGCTGGACGTCTCTCAGCGTGAACAGGTTGAACAGGTGCTCAAGAAGGCCGTGGAGGAATACGGCGTCCCTGACATACTGATAAACTGCGCCGGGCGCGCTCGTCCCGCTTATTTTGAGGATATCAGTTACCAGCAGTTCGAGGAGACCATAAAAGTCGATCTTTACGGAGTTTGGAACACGATATCGGTCCTTCTGCCCTATATGAAGCAACGGGGCGGATACATAGTCAACGTATCTTCCATCGTAGGTTTCCTGGGCGTATTCGGCTACACCGACTATGCCGCTGCAAAATTCGGTGTCATAGGTTTGTCGGAAGCTTTGCGCAGCGAGGTAAAAAGGTATAATATCGCGGTTTCCGTGCTCTGTCCGCCTGATACCGACACTCCGGGATTTGTTGAGGAGAACAAGACCAAGCCGGAGGAGACAAAGGTGATCTCAGCAGGGGCCAAACTCATGAAACCGGAGGCGGTGGCGGAAGCATTATTGAAGGGGATGGCCAAAGAGGAATTCATAATTATCCCCAATGCGGACGGACGGTTCACCTATATCATGAAGAGGCTTTTCCCCTGGCTGGTGGAGATGGTCACCGATTCCCAGGTCAAACAGGTGCAGAAGGCGAAATAAGGCAGGGAGGCGAGATGGTCAAAGATGATAAACGCAGGCTGATCGCCTCGCTGGAGATCGTGACGGGCGTCGGGCTCATCCTTTTCTGGGCCGCCTTTTTCGCTGTGGGGCTGGCGCCGGAAAATGCGACGCCCTGCTATTTCGCTTATGAGCGCTCGTTTCCACTGCCTGACGGCATTCTGGCCGTGGCATTGCTGACAGCGGGCATACTGCTGATGAGGTCGAACCCGGCGGGACGTGTCCTGTCCCTGATATGCGGCGGGGCGCTCATTTTCCTGGGCCTGCTTGATTTCAGCTTTAATCTGCAGAACGATATTTATGCAGCCTCAATAATAGATCTGGTGCTGAATGCCTTTATCAACCTGTGGTGCGTGGGCTTCGGTCTAACCGCCTGTATAATCACAGGCAGGATGCAAA
>CAZDXZ010000092.1:0-5906 GCA_964509615.1 uncultured Dehalococcoidales bacterium | reverse complement strand
TCGCCGGCCAGCGATGAGCACCTCTCCAGCACGCCGGCCTTGAGCGCGGCCTCAAGGTCCTCGGAGGTCATTAGATTGAAGAAGCGTCCGTAAAATTTCACCTGGAGGTCGTGACAGCGGCAGGTGCCGTAGATGGCGTTGAACCTGTTCTCAAGCTCACGGCAGATCAACAGCGCCTTCATCATCTTGCCGCGGCGGTGGAACTCGTCCTTCTTCCGCCCGTATAAGCAGCTGATGGCCAGCACTGCTCCGGACAGCGACCCGCAATGGCCGTCACCCGACAACCCTATGCCGTCGGCGAAGCCGGTGGCGGCGCGGAAAACGTCCTCGTTCCACATACCCAGCGACTCCATCACTCCGGCGAACACGCTCTGAGCGCAGTTGCCGTTCTCCATCTCGTACTTCTTGGCTAGCGCAAAGGCCGTATCCTTTATCTCCTGCCTCGATTTCTCCATGTATCCACTCCTTAGCAGTCAGGCATCTATTTTGCGAAATTGTACCATAGCCGGCAATTTCTCAAACCATTTCTTTTTTAACGCACCCTGCAGTTTATGTTGTATAATCCAATCAGGCATAGATAATCATGCTTGTTAAAATTGAAACATATTTTGACGGAGACTCGTGGTGCGCTCGCGGCATCGGCGACGATATATTCACCCAGGGGAAAACCCTGGATGAGCTACACGAAAATATCAAAGAAGCAGTAGCATGCCATTTCGGCGATACTACCGAATCCATTACCATCCTCACACTTTCTGAGGTTAAACTGGCAAATGCCAAAGCTTCCGCCGGTTAGCGGCAGCCAGATTGTCAGTCTGCTCCTGTCCTTCGGCTATACCCTCAACCGCCGTAAAGGCAGTCATGCCACATACGCAAAAACAACCAATATCGGTATGCATGTCATTACAGTTCCAATGCATAAAGAAATCGCCAGGGGAACCTTAAACGACATCCTTAATAGAATCAGCCTTCACAACAACATCAGCAAGCAAACTCTGATAGAAAAGCTGAAAAAGCTGTAGCCACTCTGAGGGAGATTGGATGAAAGCTGCGGACGTGGGAAGCAACATCAGAATTATCGCCCTGGAGGGGGATGTCTCCGCAGCCCTTGAAGCCGAGGCCGGACAGCTTATCTCGAACACGCCCGGAGAAGGCAGCGTCATACTGGACTTCCAGGCCGCTACGTCCCTGGACAACACCGCCCTCAGCATGCTGGTGCGCCTGCACAACACCGCCGGGCATAAAAACAAGAGGCTGCTGGTGGCCGGTCTGAAAGGCCGCATGCTGGCCGCCTTCCGCCTGGCGCGCCTGGACGAGGGCATTCCCTGGTTCGACGGCATCTCCTCCGCGCTGAAACACGCCGGCTACAGCGGTGATGCCCCACCGGACCTGGTGAAACCGGCGCAGGAGAGTCCCGCTCCGCCCGCGGACGACCCCTGGGCAAGACCTGTATCAAGGCTGAGCGTCAAGCCCATGCCGGAGGCGGCTATTAATTTAAACGTGAAGGGACGACGCGTGGCGGGACCGCTGCAGGGCTTCGGTCAGCTCTGGCAGAAAACCTACAGGATCTCGCTGCCGGGCGGCACAACGCCAGAGCAGGCCATATCCATACTTAAAGAGAACTTCACCAGGTTCCAACCTGCGGCCAACCGCTTCTACCCCCCGCCCGAGGGCATCAGCCCGGGCGAGGTGATACTGATCAACGCCGATACGCCGGGCGGACTGGTGGCCACGGGCGTGATGGTGCTCTACGCCGGACCCCAGAGCTTCACCTTCATCACGCCGCAGGGTCACCCGGAGGCCGGCTGGGTCACCTTCTCATCCTTTAAAGAAGGCGGCTCGACCACCGTACAGATACAGGGACTGGCGCGCGCCGGCGACCCCGTCTACGAGCTGGCCTTCCGCATGGCGGGATCGAAGCTGCAGCAGGGCATCTGGACCCACGTGCTGCAGTCCATGCTCAAACATATGGGCGTCGAGGGAGGGGTGCAGGTGACGCCCGTCCGCCTGGACACCCGTCTCCAATGGAAACGCCTCTTCAACCTCTTCCTGAATGCGCAGATTCTCAGCCTGCTATATACGCCGGCCCTCATCTGGCGTAAACTATTCAACAGGTGATTCGACCGGATTTGTCCAGGACGTCGACCGGCAGCCGCGATAAACAGATTTGCGTGGTAGGCTCGGGCCCCAACGGCCTTGCGGCGGCCATCGCGCTGGCGCAGGCCGGACTGCGCGTAAGCGTGATCGAGGGCAATACCTCCATCGGCGGCGGCGCGCGCTCTGCGGAACTGACGCTGCCCGGCTTCGTGCACGATTCGGGCTCGGCGGTCCACCCCATGGCCGCCATCTCGCCCTTTTTCAAGTCCCTGCGGCTTTCAGACCATGGACTTACCTGGATACAGCAACCGGCGGCGCTGGCACACCCCATGGACGACGGCTCCTGCGCGCTGCTGCAGACATCGATACTCGACACTTCGGCCACACTGGGAAAGGACGCTCCCGCATACAGGCAGCTGATCAGGCCGCTGTTGGAGGACATGCAAAACCTGCTGCCCTACCTGCTGGGCAGTATGCGCCGGCCCCGGCATCCCCTCTCGCTGGCCCGCTTCGGGCTGAATGCCATACAGTCCGCCTTTTTCCTGGCACACCGCTTCCAGTCTGAACGCACACGTGGCTTTATAGCGGGACTGTGCGCGCACGCGATACTGCCGCTGGACGAATGGCCCGGCGCCGCCTACGGACTGGCCCTGGCGTTGGCCGCGCACACCGCCGGCTGGCCCATAGCGAAAAAAGGGTCCGGCAGCATCAGCACAGCGCTGGCCTCCTATCTTAAATCCAAAGGCGGGACGGTAACCACGGGCAAATTCATCAATAGCCTGGACGACCTGCCGGGGGGAGCGACGGTGCTCTGGGACGTCACGCCCGCGCAGCTGCTGCGGATCAAAGGACTCAACCTGCCGGACGGCTACCGAAAGTCACTGGGGAGATACCGCTACGGCCCCGGCATCTTCAAGATCGACTGGGCGCTGAGCGAGCCCATACCCTGGAAGGCCCGCGAATGCAGGCTGGCCGGCACGGTGCACCTGGGCGGCACGTTCGACGAGATTGCGCTATCGGAGAGCTGCGCCTGGCGCTGTGAAAGCGCCCCCAAGCCATTCGTGCTGCTGGTCCAGCCCAGCCTATTCGACCCCTCGCGCGCTCCGGCGGGCAAACATACCGCCTGGGCCTACTGCCATGTGGCTAACGGCTTCAACGGCGATATGACCGGCGCCATCGAGGCGCAGGTGGAGCGCTTCGCGCCCGGCTTCCGCGAGATAATTCTGGCCAGACGTACGGCCGGACCGGCCGACCTGGAAAAGGACAATCCCAACCTGGTGGGAGGCGACATCAGCGGCGGCGCCCAGACGCTATGGCAGATCTTCGCCCGCCCCGCGCTGCTGCGCGATCCCTACAAAATACCTGGCGCGGATATGTACCTCTGCTCCTCCTCCACACCGCCCGGCGCCGGCGTGCACGGCATGTGCGGCTTCCACGCCGCCGCGTCCTGCCTCAAAAATATTTGACACATAGTCAATTTCCTTCCGCTGTTAGGAGGGGACGCCCGAACGGCGATAGTAGCTGCCTCGGCGGGTATGCTACAATCAAACGAGCGGACGAAAGCTCCCTGTAAAATAAACGTTTCCGCAACAGGCAGGTGACGAAAATGATCGAAAAAGTTCACACGCATATAATCACTGAGCTCGAGCAGAACACCAAGACCGATACAATCTTCATCCTGGCTTCCATTCTGCTCAACCTGATCGCGCTGGCGGTCAACTCCGGCGTGGCCAACTCCGGCGATAAGGGCGCCACTCAGTGGATCGTCTTCTTCACCTTCATCGTGCTGGTCATCGTGGTCAACCTGGTGGCGGAGATCGGCATACTCAAGGGCAAGCAGACCAGGCAGAAGCTGGTGGACGGCCTGCTCAAGATGTACAAGGACCAGGGCGTGGACGGCTACTACGATCCCACGCTGATCAGCAACTACCAGACGCGCTACAACCTCTTCCTGCTGGTGGTGCTGGTCACAGGACTGGTGGCCATTATAGTCCCGGTATTGCTGCTGCTCTAATTTATTGATCGCGCCGGCCGCCTATTACGCCATGAAAAAGATTTCGACCATCACCCCCTCCCAATGCGCCCGCATACGCGGCGTGCTGTTCGACATAGACGACACCTTCACGCACGAGGGGAAAATGCTGCCGCAGGCCTTCCAGGCGCTGTGGGACCTGCGTCAGGCGGGACTGATCACGGTGCCGCTCACGGGACGCCCGGCCGGGTGGTGCGACCATATCGCGCGCATGTGGCCGGTGGACGGCGTGGTGGGCGAGAACGGCGCCTTCTACTACTATTACGACAAGAAGGCCCGCAAGCTGCGCCAGCGCTACATTTTCACACCGCAGCAGATCGCCGACAAAAGAGCGAAGCTGGTGACTATTAAAAATGAGGTGCTGCGCCGCGTGCCGTCCGCAGCCGTGGCCTCGGACCAGCCCTTCAGGCTGTTCGACCTGGCCATCGACTTCTGCGAGGACGTAAAACCGCTGAGCGAGGATGAGATAGACGAGATCTGCCGCGTCTTCGAGAAGCACGGCGCCACGCACAAAATAAGCTCCATACACGTCAACGGCTGGTTCGGGGGCTACAACAAGCTCTCCACCGCCAAACTCTTCCTGAAGGAGAGGTTCAAGCTAAAGTGGGACGATGCGCGGCGCTGCATGCTCTTCGCCGGGGACTCCCCCAACGACGAGCCCATGTTCGAAGCGCTGGAGCTGACCGTGGGCGTGGCCAATATCAAAAATTTCGCATCGCGGCTGAAGCACCCGCCCAAATATATTACAGCCGGGAAAGGCGGGCACGGCTTCGCCGAGATGGCCGAGATCATACTGGAGAAAAGAAAACAGGCCAAAGGAGCACGAAGTGAGCGATAAGCCGATCGTATCGATAGTTAAAGGCAGGTTCCCGCCCGACAGGCAGGAGATAGACAGGATGGTGCGCCAGGCTATTGAATTAGCGGGCGGACTCAAGCCGGTCATTAAAAAGGGCAGCCACGTCGTGATCAAACCCAACCTCTTCGCGCCCTACCCTCCACCCATCTCGGTGGACCGGCGCGTCGTCTCCACCATGGTCAGGCTGGCGCGCGAGGCCGGGGCCAAACGAGTGACGGTGATCGAGGGCGTGAGCGTGGGCACGCTGATGAAGCGCGTCAGGCCCACCGCCACGCCCTGCGGACTCAACCGCGGGTTCAATACGCTGGAGGTCATGCGCATGCTGGGCATCAAGCGCGAGGTGGAGGAGGCGGGCGGCGAGGTGATGGGCGTGGAGGACGCCGAGAAGGTGGAGGTCAACGTCAAAGGGGGAGTGGCGCTGCACCGCGTCGACTATCCGAAGGTGGTGGTGGACGCCGACTGCTTCATCAACCTGCCCGCCATGAAGACGCACACCATGACCATGGTGACGCTGTCGCTCAAGAACCTGCAGGGGCTGCTGGACGAGCGCGGCAGGTATTACTCGCACCGCGACGATATGCACCAGCACATGGTGGATATCAGCAAGATAAGGAAGCCGGACCTGGTGCTGCTGGACGGCCTGCTGGCCATGGAGGGCATGGGCGCGGGCGAGGGCGGCACGCCCGTTGAGATGGGCGTGATCATGGCCAGCCGCGACACAGTGGCGCTGGACTCCATCGCCTCCATGTGCATGGGCATCGACAACCCGCTGGTGGTCAACACCACCAGGCTGGCGGGGCACGACGGCCTGGGCGTGAGCAACCCCTTCATGATCGAGGTCGCCGGAGAGCCCATAGCCTCGGTTAAAAAGAAGTTCCAGCTTCCCGCCACCTACACCATGCCCATCGACAGCCTGCTGAC
>CAZDXZ010000091.1:0-5916 GCA_964509615.1 uncultured Dehalococcoidales bacterium | reverse complement strand
TGTTCTTTGTATCGCTGCTGCTCAACCAGGTGCTGGCCTGGATGCGCCAGCAGCCCGGCACCACCAGCCTGCGCGCCATGCTGTACATGGACGAGATATTCGGCTATTTCCCGCCCGTGGCCAATCCCCCCTCCAAACAGCCCCTGCTGACCCTGCTCAAGCAGGCCCGGGCCTTCGGCGTGGGTATACTGCTGGCCACCCAGAACCCGGTCGACCTCGACTATAAAGGTCTTTCCAACACCGGCACCTGGCTGCTGGGCCGGCTGCAGACCGAGCGCGACAAGGCCCGCGTGCTGGAAGGGCTGGAGGGCGCGGCTGCCACCCAGGGTGCCAAATTCAACCGCCAGGCCATGGAGCAGACGCTGGCGGGCCTGGGCAACCGCATCTTCCTCATGAACAATGTCCACGACGATGAGCCCACCATCATGGAGACGCGCTGGGCCATGTCCTATTTGCGAGGGCCGCTCACCAGGACCCAGATCAAGACTTTGATGGACCCCATCAAGGCGCAGATGCCTAAAGCACCGACCGCGGCGCCCTCCTTCGCAGCGCCTTCACCGGGTCAGGCCGCGGCTGCGGCGGCCCCGGCCAGGCAAACGGCGGGACAGTCGGGCAGGCCCGTGATACCTCCCGATGTGGCGCAGTACTTCGTGCCAGCACGTGGCAGCCAGGCCGGCAGCTCCGTTTATTACAAGCCGGCCGTGCTCGGAGTGGCGCAGGTGCATTTCATAGACGTTAAGTCCGGTGTGGATATGGCGGATGACACCGCCGCCGTCACCGACATTACCGATGACCCCATCCCCGTCAACTGGGACACAGCCCGCGATGCCGGTTTCAGCATATCCGATCTGGAGAAGGCGCCGCGAGAGGGCGCCCAGTTCGGGACCCTGCCGGCCATTGCCGGCAAGGCGCGCAGCTACGATACCTGGAGCAAGGAGTTCGCCACCTGGCTCTATGGCAGTAAAAAATACGAGCTGTTCAAAAGCCCCACCTACAAGCAGGTATCCAGGCCCGGCGAATCGGAGCGCGACTTCAGGATCAGGCTCGGCCAGAGCGCCCGCGAGCAGCGCGACGACATGGTCGAGAAGCTCAAGCAGAAATACCAGACCAAGATTAACGCCATGGAGGAGAAACTGAGGGTTGCGCAGCAGACCGTGGACCGCGAAGCCGAGCAGCAGAAGCAGCAGCAGATGCAGACTGTAATTAACGTCGGCAGCACACTGCTGGGCGCATTCCTGGGCAAGGGCATCGGCGCGGGCACCGTGGGCAGGGCTTCCACCAGCGTTAAAAGCGCGGGCCGCATTTTCAAGGAAAAAGACGACGTCAATCGCGCAAAGGATACGGTAGCGACGCGCCAGCAGGCGCTGGACGAGCTTGAGAGTGAGTTCAAGGCCGAGATGGACGAGCTTGCCGCCAGGATCGATCCCGCCAGTGAGGAATTGCAGAAGATATCGCTGCGCCCGGCCAAGAAAGACATCGCGGTCAAGCTGGTCGGCCTGGCCTGGCTGCCCCACTGGCGCGCACAGGACGGCACCGTTTCCCCAGCCTGGCAGTAGTCAGGGCTTATGCGCGCTAACGGTCAGGCGCCTGTCGCCATCGCATAGGCGCTCAGGGCTAATTGCACCAGCGATACAATCAGCGTAGCCCACAGCACGGCCAGCGACGACGCGGTTTTAAACTCGCTCCTGCCGCGCGAGATGAAGGTCATGTGTATGGCGAAGGCAAAGATGCCACCCAGCCCCAGTATGGCCGATATGATCAGTCCCGCCGTCCATCCCCACGTCAGATAAAGCAGGCCCAGCAGCACAACGGCGACCAGGGGGATATGCAGGGCCAGAAAGAAGGCCGCTCCGCCCGGCAATTTGAACAGCTTCCATTCCTGCCAGTAAGCGGAGTCGATCTCATGGACGATCAACAGCGTGGCATTGGCCACATATAGTATCAGCAACCAGCTCTGCATATTTACCTCCACGAGACTCGGCGTGAAGACAAGTTCAGACGGCGATCTTTAATCTATGTCTGAGATACAGTCCGGCCGCCAGGCCGAAGAGCAGCCCGCCCAGGTGACCCTGCCATGATATAAAGGAGAAGGGCAGCAGTATGACAAAGCCGATCACTATGGCGATCCACAGCGGCATGGGCACCGGTATGGGGAAGATGAATACGCTCACCTTGGGCGCGACGATGGCCAGCGCCCCACCCAGTGCAAAAACCGCTCCCGAGGCGCCGATGGTCGCCGCATAGGGCGGCGACAGCCACAGCACGAAGAGCCCGCCGACGATGCCGCCCAGGAAATAGACAATCAGGAAATTACGCAGGCCCGCTATGCGGTTGAGGAAGCTGCCGAAAAAGTACAGCGTCAGCATGTTGGTCAGCAGGTGCCAGAAGTCCGCCTGCGTGAACATATAAGTGATGATCATCCAGGGCCGCTCCAGCAGGCCGCTCCAGGAACCGTACAGCGCCAGGTAGGGGATGATATTTCCGCCCGTGAAGGCGGCGATGTTTACCGCAAGGTAGACCAGCACATTGAGTATTATGATTACGATTACGGGGATCAGCTCCCCCTCGCGTGTTCTGTAGCCTGCAGATGACATTTTTCCTTATCCTTCTTCCAAGTTATGGTTATATTTTAGTTTAGCACGCCCGGCCGGATATACGGCATCAGGCCAGCGCATAGTAGGTTGTGCCGTCTGCATTATATTTCCTGACCTTGCCCCGCTCCAGCAGGTAGACCAGGTGCGCGATGGTCTCACCCATGGCGAACCACTGCTGCACTATGGGAAAGTCCTTCCATTCCTTGGCCTCGATCTTCCAGGTGATATGGGGCGCGACCTGGTAGGCGGTCTTGTCGCCCTCCTTCAGGGCGGCGACGGCCTCCTCCAGCCTCACGCGGTGGTGCTCCTTCAGCTCCTGGATGCGCTTCCTGTGCTCATGCCAGGAACTTCGGTGCGCCGGCAGCACCAGCTCGACCTCCAGTGTATCGGTCTTTTCCAGGCTCTCCAGATAAGAGCCAAGCGCATCGCCCATCTCGGGCCAGTGGGCGATATTGGGTGTGATATCGAACAGAATGTGGTCGCCGGAGAACAGTATCTTTTTACTTTCGTCATACAGGCACATGTGCCCCGGAGAGTGTCCGGGCGTCTCCACGCACCTGAGGGCATAGCCGCCGACCTCGATAACCTGTCCATCTCTTACCTCGGTGATATCCACCAGGCGGCTGGGACTGTAGAGGTAGCCGGGATGCTTGGCCATGGACTCCTTCAACACCTGCAGCGGGAACCCGTTGGCCGTATAGTAATCCAGCAGGTCCGCCCAGTGGCGGGGGCCTTTGACGATTCTCGTCTCAACATCGCCGAAATAGCAAACAGAGCTGTCCGTGGCCAGGTCCCCCGTCAGACCGAAGTGGTCCGCGTGCAGGTGCGTCACGAACAGATCGGTGCGGTTGAGGTCGACCTCCAGCTTCTGTAGGGCGGGCATCATCACTTCCTTGCATTCGGGGCGGTTCATGCCCGTATCTATGATGAGGTTCCTGTCGGCACCCTTGATAACGTAGCAGTTGACCGATTTCAGTGGATTTTTGGGCAGGGGCAGCTCGATTTTGTAGAGTCCGGGCAAGATATCTTCTATCATTTCAAACCTTTTCAAATATAATCGCTTAATTATACTTGTATCCGGCCAAATTGGCATTTCTCCTTTGCCGCATAATACAAAGCAGTCATCGTGCCGGCGGCGGCCGATATATGTATAATACGGAGCAGGCGGACAGCAAGCGGAGGGCATTAAAGATGTGGAAATGGACTGCGGGCGCGCTCATTCTGGTATCTCTGGCACTGATACTGACACTTCCCTCAGCCTGCTTGAAAAAGTCCTCGGGCACGAGCAGCTCCGTTGCCGTCAGCTCCGAGCCCCTCACCAGCAACTGGAGCATGAACAGACAGAGCATCGATCCTTCCTTCCCAACAATGATACCCGGCGCCGTCGTGGACCAGATAATACCCAGGAGCACGACGTGGACCGTCAGCCTGAGCGGATCTCAGCTTAAGATTACCTACGGCGGCAGGAACACCTGGTTTAATCCCCTGGGCATGTCGGTCAATGTGAAAAGTCCCACCATATCGGAGGGCAGCGACAAAAAGTCCGTCACCATCAGCGGGGGCGGGACCATCTCCGGCAGCCGGCTGCCGGGCGCGCTGGCGCTGATAGGCCTGGCGTCGGGCAATATCTCCAATATCAACGTCACGTACACGGACAGCATCGTAGTCACGCTGACGGGAGACAATAAGATCAGCGCCGTTATCACCTACAGCGCCGATGGGAGCTATACCGGCTCCAAAGGTCCTGACAGCTTCGACAATTCCGCCACGGTCAAATATACAGGGACCCGTAAGTAATCGACTCGATACCGGACCTAATCGTCTTTATATTCCCCGGGTGTCACGACCGCTTCGCGCAGATTGACCCAGTCGCGCAGGTAGATCAGCGTAGTCTTTTTGCCGATCGATTCGCCGCTCAGATAGCGGTGGATGTCGTCTACCGTGGCGATGCGGTTCTCCCCCAGGCTGAGCAGTATGTCGCCCTCCCTGAGCCCGACCGCCTCCGCCGGGCTGCGCGGGACGACGGCCATGATCTGCACGCCGGTTTCCTGCGCCAGGTTGTAATGCCTGATGACTTTGGTCGGCAGGGGAACGGTCTGGCCCGATATGCCCAGGAAGCCGCGCACCACCCTGCCCTGGCTGAAGAGCTGGGCGACAACGCGGCGCACCGTGTTCACCGGTATGGCAAAGCAGATGCCCTGCGCCATCTGGATGATGGCCGTATTGATGCCGATCAGGCGTCCCCGCGAGTCCACCAGCGGCCCGCCGCTGTTTCCCGGATTAAGGGCAGCATCCGTCTGGATAACCTCCTCGATCAGCCGTCCGCTCTTGCTGCGCATGGAGCGTCCCAGCGCGCTGATCACGCCTGCCGTGACCGTGCCCTGGAATCCCAGTGGGCTGCCGATGGCGATGGCGACCTGCCCCGGACGCAGCCTGCTCGAATCACCCAGGCTGACAGCCGGCAGGCCGGCGGCCCCGATCCTGACCAGCGCCAGGTCCGTGGAGGCGTCCCTGCCGACCACATCCGCCGTGAAGTGCATTCCTTCGAAGGTTACCGCATCTATCGAGGCGGCATCCTCGATGACATGGCAGTTGGTAACTATGTAGCCGTCGGGAGCTATGATAACGCCGCTGCCGCCACCGTCGGCATCGCGATATGACCCGCCGCGGCCGCGCGCCTTCTGCTTCACGCCCAGGTGGACCACCATGGGCGAGACGCGCTCGACCACCCCGGCCACCGCCTCCGAGTAGGCGTCCAGAAAATCGCTTCTCTCCAGGACGCCCGCGCTTGAGCCCGTGTTGCCGCGCAGATCGAACTCGTCGGACTCGACAAACTGAATTTTTCTCTCAGGATTCATTACAGCCATAAACAGCTCGCCTCAACATGTTTATCAGCTTAATTCTAATCGCTGAGGGTGTTATGGCCAAATCGTGCAGGATAGAATTTAATAGACTTCAACAAAGCAGATGCTGGCCCCGTATGCAGTATCGGAATAAGGTCCGCTGCCGTGTGTGCATTGGAAGGTCGTATTCTGGTAGGGTAAGTATTCTTCGACGCCGAATGACTGCACTATATCCCGCATATCCGGCGGGCCGGCCAGGTCGCTGGTGAAATCGTTCTCTATGAACACGTTCTGGGCGTCCAGCACATTCCAGTATACATAGACGGGCTCGCCCTTCTTGATCTTCTGCGGATAGACCATGAATGTCCTGCACCTGTGGTTCTTATCGAAAGTATTCCTCTGGCCTTTGGATAACGCTGTGACCTCAACGCTCTGCGATACTGATCCGGCCGCATTTTTAGCGGTGAGCGTATAAGTGT
>CAZDXZ010000090.1:0-6012 GCA_964509615.1 uncultured Dehalococcoidales bacterium | reverse complement strand
TCATCACCCGCATCGCGCAGGGCGACAGGCCGGAGGACATCGTGGCCGGCATCCATCGCTCCATCGCCGACAAGGTCAGCGCGCTGACGCGCGGCGTCAACATACGTCCGGAAGTGGCCGTTATCGGCGGAGGCGCGCTCGACATCGGCCTGGTCAAAAGCATCGAGGAAAAGCTGCAGCTAAAGGTACTGGTGCCAGAGAACCCCCGCATCATCGCCGCGCTGGGCGCTGCATTGATCGTCAGAGACCACAGTATTTAAACCACTTTCAAGCTCATCCGACCTTCCGAATCTCTCGATTCCCCCATAGCACTCCCACCAATTAATTCCGGTTTGACATGTATTTCCGGTAAGTGTTATTCTATACCCCGGCATATACTGACCTATGCATATATATTCTAAGGCGAATGCTCGCCTGCGCTATATCTAAATATTAAAGGGGCTTATTTATATGTCATTGAAACACGGTCTGCTGGGATTCCTCAGTTACGGTCCGAGGACCGGATATGATCTGTCCAAGCTGTTTTTCGAGCCACTGAGGCCTTCGCTCAGCCAGATCTACCGCAAATTGAACATGATGGCCGAGGAGGGACTGGTTGAATGCGAAAGGGTCGACCAGGAGAAGCTGCCCAATAAAAACGTTTTCACCATAACGGATAAAGGCATAGACGAACTGAAAAGATGGCTGAAGGAGCCTCCTGAATTCGTCGTCCCGCGTGAAACCCTTCTCACCAAATTATGGTACGGAAGCCGTGTCAGCAGAAAGGACATGGTGGACGATATCAAGAAATACGCAAAAAATTTAAGGATTAAGGTGGAAAAATACAAGGCGATGGTTAAACCGGCGATCAACAGCGACCTTTGGGGCTCGGCGGATCCGCTGGACAGGTTTTACTGGACGCTGGTAGTCGACCGCACCATCGCTCAGCACGAAGAGTTGCTGGAATGGGCGGACCATGCCGCCAGGCTGATCTCGAGCTTTGACGAATCCGACGATAAACTGAAAAAACAATAGTCGGCAGGAGCGCCGTAAAAGAAGTCCGCCCTGATTGAGGGCAAACTATTTAATTTATTCAGGAGGTTGAAAAACATGAATCTGGTCGTGGGTGAACTGCTGCTCAACAGCGTCAACAAGTATCCCAAACGCAAAGCCATCGTGGGCGACGATGTATCTTTTACCTACGAGGATCTCAACAGGCGGGTGAACCGCATCGCCAACAACCTGCTGGCCGGCGGATTGAAAAAAGGCGACAGGCTGGGAATACTGCTCATGAACTGCTACCAGTTCGTGGAGCTGATCATGGCCTGCGCCAAATCGGGCATCGTCATGGTGCCGGTAAACTGGCGCTTCCAGTCGCCCGAGATCAAGTACGTGATGGAAAACTCCGACGCCTGCGCCATGATACTGGGAGAGGAATTTATTCCCGTCATGGAAACGGCTGCCCAAGACATCAAAGGGATCCCGGCGGATAAATACTGGGTGGTGGGGAGCAAGAAATTCCGCGGCGCGGGAGCGCTTTATGAGGACCTGGTTAAAAACGGCTCCGCGGCCGAGCCGGACGTGAAAATCGATCCCAAAGACACCCTGTGCATTAGCTATACCTCGGGCACCACCGGCTTCCCCAAGGGCGCGGTGACACTGCATGAAACGGGAGTCGAAACCGCTATCGCCATGAATCTTGAATTCGTAACTTCCTACATGGTCAACCTCATCGTAATGCCCACCTTCCACTCCAACTCCATCAATAATGTCATGGCCTCATTTCTCAGCGGTATGACCATACATATCTACCACCTGCGCGGGTTCAACGGCGAGGAGATACTGCAGATAATCGATAAATACAAGGTTAATATCTCCAGCATGGTGCCGACCATGTATAACATCATACTGGCTCTGCCGGAGGAAGTACGCAAAAAATACGATGTCTCGAGCATGACGACGCTGCTCTCCTCCTCCGCGCCGATATCGGCCAAAACCAAGCAGGAGATACTGTCCTTCTTTAAAAACGGCAAGCTTTACGAAGGTTACGGCGCCACTGAGACCGGTGTGGTGACAGCCCTGCGGCCGGAGGACCAGTTGAGAAAGCTCAGGTCGGTGGGGCAGGCCGTTTTCGGCAAGCAGATCAAAATACTTGACCCCGACGGCAACGAGATGAAGCCCGGCGAGATAGGCGAGATATATACGCGCGGCATCAATATTTTCAAGGAGTACCTGAAGAACCCCCAGGCCACCAAGTCAGCCTTCCGCGGCGACTGGTGTGCTGTGGGTGATATGGGATACGTGGACGAGGAGAACTACCTGTACCTGGTTGACCGCAAAAACGACATGATCATCTCCGGCGGCGAGAACATCTACCCCACTGAAGTTGAGAATATCATCTACGCGCATCCTTCGGTCAGGGAGGTGGCGATCGTCGGCGTGCCGGACGAATTCTGGGGCGAGTCGGTTAAGGCGGTGGTCCTGCTGAAGGACGGGACGAGCGCGACGCAAGAGGAGATCATCGAGTTCACCAAGGGAAAGCTGGCCGGCTATAAACGTCCTCGCAGCGTGGACTTCGTTACGGAGCTGCCCATGACCCCCACCGGCAAGATTCTGCGCCGCCTGGTCAAAGAGAAGTACTGGCAGGGCAAGGAAAGCAGAATAATCTAGCGCCGGCATCAAGGACTCTCCTGTGATGCAGTTTGATATTGTCCCATTCAAACAGCATTTGCTTTGCCGTCCATAAATTGTCAGCAGGAGCATGTTTTATGAATGAAACGGAGACTGCCTCCAAAATAGAAAAGAAAAGGGCCATCAACCGCCTTAAGAGCATGTACCCGCTGCGCAACCTGGTGCAGCAGGACTATGTGGATACGCTCCAGGCCAGCAAAGAAGGCCGACCTACAGTATGGTCCATGCTAACCATCTTCGAAGGAGACATACCCCTCAAGGCCATGGGCCTCAATATCGTCTACCCGGAGAATTATTCCACGCTGCTGGCTGCTTCCGGCACAGCCGAGCAGTTCCTGGACGCTTCCGACTCGGACGGCTTCCCCACACACATGTGCGGATACGGCAGGGCCACCATCGGCTATGCCTACCGTATGATGAAGGAGAACAACGGCAAAATACCGCCCGACGCGCCCCTGGGCGGCATGGCCAGACCATCGCTATTGCTCGGCTCGGGTATCTTCTGCGACGCCCGCTTCAAGTGGTTCCAGGCGCTGGCCAGGTATTTCGGTTCCCCGCAATGGTGCCTCGAGATGCCGGTGATGGGCACTGCCGAGGGTGCGGAGGAGGACCTCGAAGACTATCAGGTGAAGTTCCTGGTTAAAGAGCTGAACGACTACATCGCTTTCCTGGAGACACTTTTCAAGAAAAAGATGGACTGGAACAGGTTCGAAGAGCTGATGGAACTGGCAATTCAAATCCACGAAACCGTGTCCCTGATCAGCGAAGCCCGCAAGGCCGTACCCGGCCCCATGCACAGCACGGACTTCTGGAGCAGCATGCCGCCGTCGCTTTTCTTCGCCGGCGATATGAAGCTGGCGCTCAAGCTGTACCGGGACATGCTGGCCGAGGTGCAGGAAAGGATTAAGAACAAGGAATCGGGCATCAATTACCCGGAAAAGTACCGCCTGATCTTCGCTGAGCTTCCCCCCTGGCACAGCCTTAAGTTCTTCGACAACTTGGCCGAGAAGGGTTGGAATTTCGTTTTCGAGGGCTACGGCTATCACGCGCCCAAACCGCCGGACCTGAGCAAGGTGAACGATCCCGTGGAGAAGCTGGCGCGTCTCTCCCGCAATTTCGTGTTCAATATTCACCAGCACGCCAGGAAGAACGGCATCAATAATCCCATCGTAGCATGCTATCTCAACTATGCCCGGGGCTATAAAGCCGACGGTTTTTTTCTGCACCCCCTCATCTCATGCCGCGCGGCCAGCTCCAACCTCAGACCGATACAGGACTTCCTACTTAAAAAGCTGGACGTCCCTACGCTGTGGGTAGAGGGCGATATCATCGACAAGCGCGTTTTCAATCCCCAGGATACCTTGGCCAGGGCCGAGGCCTTCGAGCAGACCATGGACCACTACAGGAAGGTCCGCAAATCCAAAGGTCTGGACTGGTAAATAAAGAATGATAACCGGCAGATCGATACGGTAACAGCTCGTCAACAAGGAGGTGATCAGTGTCGACGGATAAAGAAGCGCCAAAAGAATATAAGGCGGGAGCGGGAGGGAAGCTTTATATACTGATCACCTGTACTCTTCTCCTGATGGTTAATTTCATGGACCGCCAGGTCGTGGCTGCGGTGGTGGAACCCATGAAAGCCGCCCTGGGGCTGAACGACAGTCAGATGGGCATCCTGGGGACGGTATTCCTGCTGAGCATTGCCGTCTTCTCTTTTCCTATTTCCTATCTGATTGACCGCTGGAGCAGGCGCAAGGCCGTGGGCATTATGGCACTGCTGTGGAGCATGTTGACGGCCGCCAACGGCTTTGCCTGGAATTTCTGGAGCTTCCTCATCCCGCGCAGCCTTGTGGGAGTGGGTGAAGCCGGATTTGTACCGGGCGGCTCCGCCATGATCGGCGCCGCCTATTCGAAAAAGGCGCGCGGCATAGCCATGGGCGTCTTCAACGCGGCGGTGCCGCTGGGAGTGGCGCTGGGCTCACTGGCCGGAGGAATCATTGCCAAGCAGTACGGGTGGCAGGCGCCGTTCTTCATCTTCGCCATCCCCGGCATCGTCCTGGGCCTGATGGCGTTTTTTCTGAAGGACTATAAGACCGTGGACGCCGAACAGTCGCCCGGAGTCAAGGTGGACTTCGTACGGTCGATAGGAACGCTTTTCAAAATCCCCACTCTGGTCTGGACCTTCGTCGGCTACGGCCTGGCCAACATCATGTCGATGTCGTTCCTCTTCTGGTCGCCGGCCTTTATCGGGCGCGCCTGGGGCGTGGACGTGCTGGCCGCCAACAGTATACTTGTCCCCATCGTACTGGCTGCCATCATCGGCTCGCCGCTGGGAGGATTCCTGGCCGATTTATGGTTCAGGAGAAATCCCAGGGGAAGGCTGTATGTTCCGGCCATCACCATTATACTCAGCGCCTTTTTCCTTGCGGCGGCCCTGCTCCTGCAGCTAAAAGGTCCGCTGGGCATGGCGATGATCGTCATCTACGGCATTTTGAACGTGATGGCGATCCCCTGCATCATGGCCATGGCGCAGGATGTCGCACCCGTTGCCCAGAAGGGCCTTGTATGGGGCGCCATGATCTTCTTCATGTATGTGTTCGGCGGCGGCTGGAGCCCCTACCTGGTCGGCGCCATTTCAGACGCTTTGGGGCAGGACGCGCAGGCGCTCGGCACCGCCCTGATGATCGCCTCCCTGGGCGGTGTACTGGGCGGCATCTGCTATTTCATGGCTTCCCGGCCGTATATCGCCGACATGGAAAAAGTAAAGCACGAACATCTGCTGGCCGAGAAATGATAGATATTCATCGATCGGGACGGCTGATCACTTTCCGATATCAGAAGCAACGTGAGGAGTGTAAAGAATGGAAAATGTTCTGGTCATAGGCGCCGGCTTTATGGGTACCGGCATCGCGCAGGTCGCCGCCCAGAACGGTTATTGCACCTACCTGCAGGATTCAGATGCCGCGGCGGTTGAAAAAGCCCTGGCCAATATCCGCTGGTCTACCGAGAAACTCGAGAGCAAGGGCCAGCTCAATGAGCCGGCCAAAGCCGTGCAGCAAAGAATCAGCGCGGCAAAAGATATTGCCATCGCCGCAAAGTGCCAGTGGGTGATCGAAGCTGTTTATGAAGACGAGAAGCTCAAGAAAGGTCTCCTCCAGGATTTGGAACAAATCTGCCCGGCGGAGACTATACTGGCCAGCAACACTTCCAGTATACGTATTACACGACTGGCTTCCGATGCGCGGCATCCGGAGAGAATAGTGGGGCTGCACTTCTACGGTCCGGTGCCTCTGATGCTGCTGGTTGAAGTGATCAAAGGAGAAAAAACTTCCGCAGCGGTTT
>CAZDXZ010000089.1:0-6077 GCA_964509615.1 uncultured Dehalococcoidales bacterium | reverse complement strand
AAGGCCGTGGCCGTGAAGAAAAGGTTGCCTCCGAAGTCGCAGCATCCGTAGCCCAGCTTGGTACCGATCGGCAGTTTTTTCTCTTCCATTTTCAACCCCTTATATTATTTCACTTGGCATCGTGGAAAGATGCCGTACGAATTATTCCTGCTGCCCTGAGCGGTGCGTATATCCTCTCGATAATACTATATTTGTGGCAATAATTCTATATTCGACAACGACTATGATTAAATTGGATGCAGCCGTCACTTCGACAGCTCTGTCGCTGCTTGCTGTACACTCCTGCCGTCGTGGACAACGGCCTTTATTGCCCGCAGCATCGCAGCCGGATCTTTATACTCAAAAAGGTTCCTGCCCACCATAACTCCGGCAGCGCCTGCATCAACCACTCCCCTGGCGATCTGCAGGAACTCCGCCGGATCTCCGGTTTTTTCCCCGCCGGACATTACCACCGGGACGGTGGAACACTCCACTACCTCTTTGAAGGTCTCCGCGCTGCCCGTGTAATGTGTTTTAATCACGTCCGCGCCCAGCTCCGCAGCGACCCTGGCCGCATGTCTCACATGCACGACGTTTTTAGGATCCTGTGTGCCGTCGGGATATATCATGGCTAACAGGGGCATGCCCCATTTATCGCAATTCAGGCAGACGGCGCCGAAGTCCTTCAACATATCCGTATCGTACTTTGTCCCCAGCAGCGTCCGGATCGTTACACAGGATGCGCCCAGCCTCACAGCGGTCTCCACGTCGTCGATCAACGTCGTCTTGTCCCATACCGGCCCCATCAATACGGAGGTGGATATATTGAGGATAAACGGCACACCGGCACGGACAAGATGCGGATAGGCCGCCCTCAGGTTTCCTTTATGCAGCATGATTGCATCCGGCTTTCCCCTGATCACCTTCTTGATTGTATCGACAGGATCGATCAGCCCCGGGACGGGCCCCATAATCGGTCCGTGGTCCATGGCGACCACAACCATCCTCTTCGACCTCTGGTTGACAATATTTCCCAACCTTACCGCTTTCCCGATCTCAGACATGTTCACAGCTCCTTTTTTATTGTAGTTTGGCGAATGTATCCTTTAACAGCGGATAAAGCTCCTTATAGATGGTGAAGAACTTGTCGTATGCCGCGTGGTTCTCCATGACGGGCTCAATGACCTCATCCACATGAACGAACTGCTTGCTGGCTTCGCGCTGGTCTTTAAAGATGCCGGCCCCCATACCGGCCAGCATGGCGGCGCCCGCCGCGCCGACCTCCAGCTCTTTGAGCTTCAAGTACTTTTTGCCCAGCACATCGGCCTTTATGCGGTTCCAGGTATCGCTTTTTGCGCCCCCGCCCGCCGCCCTGATACCCTCGACCCTGATGCCGCTGGCCTGCTCAGCTATTTCGCAGATATGCCTGTTCGAGTAGGCGACCCCTTCCAGTATGGCGCGGACAAAATGGGCCCTGGTGTGCCTCTTGGTAATCCCGATAAAGACCCCCCTGGCATTCGGGTCCCAGATAGGCGACCTCTCGCCGCTCAGGTAGGGCAGGAAGATCAGACCCTCCGATCCGGGAGGTACCGTCTCGGCCAGCCTGTCGAATAGCTGGTACGCGGAGAGGCCCGGGGTACGTGCCTTGATCTGCTGTTCCGCCTGTCCGAACGTGTCCCTGAACCATTGCAGCGAGTAGCCGCTGGTTGAGGCGCCCCCTCCTATGAAGAAGAGGTCGAAGACCGGTCCCACCACCAGCCCCTCTGCATGAGCGAAATCCTTAGAGGCCAGGCAGATGGTCTCGGAGGATCCGCTGTAATTAAATGCCCGTCCGTGCTCGACCAGCCCGCAGCCGAGGCTGCAGCAGAGAGTGTCCATCCAGCCGGTGACCACCGGCGTGCCTTCGCCCAGCCCCGTGAGCCTGGAGACTCCCGCCGTGATTTTCCCCATGACCTCCGAGATGCCGTGAACATCCGGCATAATCCTCAGCGGTATACCCAGTATGTCGAAGTATTCCGGATAATATTTATTGTCCATCAGGTTCACCAGTCCGGCTGCGCTCAGGCTGTCCGTGGCATATTTTCCGGTCAGCATGTAATTGATATAGTCCTTTGGTTGAAGCACCCTGTCGGTTTTGGCCAGTATTTCGGGCTCGTTTTCCTTAATCCAGAGAAGCCTGCAGGGGCTGAAGGTCGGATCGATTTTGAGCGGGTTGCCGATATACTCGAACCGTTTCTCGTCGCTCAGGGTATGCATCATCCACTCGGCCTGTCTGGTTGCCCGCAGGTCCTGGTAGGTGATGGCCGGCCTCAACACATTCCCGGCTTTATCCAGGAAAACATGGCCCCAGGCCTGCGCCCCGGCGCCGATGCAGCGGATCTTTTTGGGGTCCACTCCGGAGGAATCCAGCATATCCTTCAAGTTGCCTGCCACCGCCTGCCACCAGTCCAGAGGGTCCTGTTCCGAATGCAGCGGCTGCGGGAAATAGAGGGGGTACTCCCGCGCAGCAAAGGCAATTCTGTTGCCCTGCGTGTCGAAAATGGCGGTTTTACAGGTCGCCGTCCCGAGGTCTATGCCCAGAATATAGTCGGTCATACTCAGCCCCTTAACATTATTAAAATGTCACGACCCTCTTCAGTTTCAGACCTTCAGTCTTTGCCGGGGAAAGTATCGATTCCCTCAGCGCTTCCAGCGACGAGTATCTGTGCGTGATCAGCTTTTTTGCATCCAGTTTTCCGCCGGCTATTAGCTTCAGCGACTTCTGGAACGAGTCCGGGCTGAACGATACGGACCCGCACAGGGTCAGGTCCATGTAATGCAGCAGGTCCGTCGGTATCTCGAATTTAGAACCTCCGGGGGCGCCTCCGAAAAAGACCACTCTGCCACCGGCACGTACAAGGCTCAGGGCCAGGTCGTATGTCTTTACGCTCCCCACGGCCTCGATCACCACATCCGATCCTTTTCCCTGTGTCAGTCTTCTGACTGCTGCGGCGGGGTCGTCAACCCCTGGATCGATGATCCCGTCGGCGCCGAATTCCCTGGCGCACTGAATCCGCCGGCTGTCCGTCTCGACCATTATGACCTGTCCCGCACCGGCTATCCTGGCCAGCAGAAGCAGCGTCAGCCCGATGGGACCCGCACCGACGATCGCGACATCGTCTCCCAGATGGATATCCGACCTGGCGATGCCGTTGAAACAGCAGGCGATCGGCTCGGTCAGAGAAGCCTCTTCAAACGAGACATGAGAGGGGATTTTAGCCACCCTCAGGGCCGCGTTCTCCCCGTCAACTTTAATATATTCGGAAAATCCGCCCGGCCTTATCCACGACAGGGGTATCTTCTCGCAGAACTGGGGCGTGCCTGTCCGGCAGGCGGAACATCTTCCGCAGGGCACGAAGGGGGCTACGGCGACGCGGTTCCCCTCAGCTACGCCCTGCACGTCCTTTCCAACTTCCACCACCTCTCCCGCCAGCTCGTGCCCCAGCACGAGGGGCAGGCCCAGCAGGTCGATCAGAAAATGCCTGCCCCGCGACACTATCTTGAGGTCCGTCTGGCAGAGCGCGCAGGCCCGCACCCTGACCAGAAAGTCACCCGGTCCGGTGTTTGGCCTGTCGATGTCGATCACACGTAAGTCATCCGGTATGGAAAGAAGCGCAAGTGCCTTCACGTACTTCTCCCTGTCGTTAAATATTTATCCTCGGGTACCTTTAACATAAGTTACACGATGCCGGAAAGCAGCGTCAAAAACCTGCGGGAACCGTAGGTGAAACTACTTTCACCGGCCGCAATATTGTTGACGATTTGTCGGGAAACAAGGTGACAGGGAGTGTAGCCGATTGACAGGCCCGTATTGCGCTGATAGTATGGGAAAACTTCGATCGGTCTTGAAATACGATGGCAAGAAGAGCGGAACCGGGTAAACGAAAGAGGATACTGGCCGCCGCGCGCGAGCTGTTCGGCAAACAGGGTTATAACCGCACCACCATGTCCCAGATCTCGGTGCAATCGGGTATAGCGCACGGGACGGTCTACTTCTACTTCAATTCCAAGCTGGACGTGGCCGACGCGCTGGTCGAGGAATATCTTGACGGCATCTCCCGCATATTGAAGGACTCGCTCTCGGGCTCTCTGGGACCGGAGCAGATCAGGGCCTGCATGCACAGCGTGCTGCAGTATGCCTCCAGGAATTCCGATATTGCTCGTCTGCAGCATGTCCGCTCAAACCTGGATGTCGATGCCGGCAGGCCTCCCGACGACCTCAAGCCCCAGAAAATACTGGGCAATGCGATAGCCGAAGGCATCAGAAGGGGCAGGATCAGGGAGTATGATCCTCTGGCGGCCGCAGAATTGATCAGCGGGCTGGTGGAATGGATAGTCAGGATATGTTTCGTGCGGGCCAGGTGTGAGACATCCCGTATCGAGGAGACCGCGGTCCGCATGCTGGAATATGCACTGATCAAGCGCTGAGCCAAACAGCAGATTTAGTCGGACCCGGCTGCCCCCCCCCCGGCTTACCTGTATATCAGACGCTGACGACCTCTATGCCCAGCAGGTCGCAGGCGTCGATGATGGGAGATGTGTAATCCCCGTGAATCTGGCTGGCGTGGTGGGTGAACCCCTCCTCCACCAGCGTCCGGTAGAGCCCGTCCAGGTCGGGCACCTTGACCCAGCTCCATGAGCCGCGCAGGCGCTGCGGGGACTCCACGATCTCGCCTTTGGTCACCAGCATCCTGAACTCTCCGTCAAACTCCGTGAGGCGGCAGAGCGTGACCACGCCGGACTTGAGCTGGAACTCGGCGGTGCCCAGGGCACGCTCCTTGCCCAGCTGCTTGCTCAGTATGCTGTGCGGGTGTATGGCGATGCCCTGCGCGCGGCAGGCCAGCGAGACGGGCGCGTTGCCGCAGTGCCAGGAGAGGAACATGTTCTTTTTGGTCTGGTGCCGGATGGTCCAGTCGATGAAGTGCGGCGGCGCCTTCTTGAGCGTGGCCAGGTTCTGCACCAGCATGGTCAGCGCGCCGTAGATGTCCACCTCGCAGGCCGTCATCAGCCCGCTGTCGGTGACGCGGCCCAGGGCGTAGCACGCCGATACGCCGTAAGCCTCCTGTACGGCCGTCCAGCACTGCACGGCCAGCGCCGAGAGGCCTTTCTCGGCCGCGAACTGCTTGAGCGCGTATTGCAGGCCCGCGATGGTCCTGGCCTTTTTGCTCCCCAGTGCGGAAAGGTCGACCTCTTTGCCCATATCTTTAATAATCTTCTGTAGCTCGGGCGCGTTGTCCTTCAGACTCTGTAGTCGCAGCATGATGTCCAGCATGGAGGTGGGCACCACCCTCTGGTTGAAGCGCTGCATCAGCGCGTCCTCGTTGCTGATGCAGGTCTCGAAGCGTTCCGGCCGCGGCCCCACCAGTCCGATCCTGGCGCCTACGAAGCCCCTGATAATGGAGCAGACGGCCGTGAAATTCTCGATATCCGACTTGAAGCCGGCCTCCTCGGGGAAGAGGATGTCGCTGAAGAGGAAGGGTATCTTCCTGCGGTGCAGCCCCGAGGATACGGCCAGCGTGCCGCAGAACGAGTCGGACCTGCGCCCGCCGTCGGCCGTGAAGTCACCCTCTTTGGTGCCGAAAAGCAGTATGGGTGTATCCCGAAAGGCCGCTGCCACGGCCAGCGCCGATACCTCGTCGCCGAAGGTCATGGTGCCGATGAGCAGGCCGTCTATCTTCTCCTCACGGAACAGCTTAATGGCCTTGTCGGCGTCGGAGTCATCGCTCACCAGCCCGCCCGGCGTCAGCCTTGCGTCGGGGACTATAATCTTGAGCCCCTTGATCTTCGAGAGCGCGCCCAGGCACCTTTTGCGCATGCTTACCGCCCAGTCTTCATCGAAGGGATAGCGGTGCGCGGGGACGAAACCTATCTTAATATCTTCCATTTCACACATACCTGCCTTTCAGCCGTCCGCCCGGCCACGAGTGACCGCAGGGCAACGGCCGATGCTGATTTTGAAATCATACTATAGAAGATAATTCCTGTTGTCAATCGCATGCCCCATCTGAGCTAGTTCAGATGGATTGGTGACACATTATAATGTGTCATTATGAAGTTTA
>CAZDXZ010000088.1:0-6131 GCA_964509615.1 uncultured Dehalococcoidales bacterium | reverse complement strand
GCCGCTTGGTGGCCTTGCCCAGGAAATAGTTGTGTGAGTGGTCGCCCAGGCCCAGCTTGAACATGGCATGCAGGTCCACCATCAGGGGATCGCCCGCCTTGAGCTTGCGTCTGCTGGCCGGCGTGCACGCGCCGGCTGCCAGGCCCGACCTGTAGCCGGAGGCTATTTCGTTGCCGCCCGTGAATGACCATTCCCACTCGCTGCCGGCCTTGCGCATGGCATAAGCCGCCAGCCCTGCTATCTCGGTCTCGGTCATCTTCTGGAAGCCGCCGTTTTTAATAGCTGCAAGCACCTCCCTGTGGCCGACATCGACGATGCGCGACGCCTCGCGGAAACGGTTGATCGTGCCCTCGTCCTTGATAAGTGAGAGCCGGTCGATGATATCGTGTGCGTTCTTGAAAGTGGCTTTGGGCATGGCGGCTTTGAGCATGACGAATTCGAAAAGGGTGAGGTGCCCCTCAGGCAGGTAGTTGCCCATGCCGGTCTCCATGCCGATGACGCCTTTACCGCCTTTCAGGTAAGGCTTCATCAGCATACTCAATACCGATACCTGGTCCTGTCCGCCCATGGGGCCGTAGCCGATGATGTGGTCTTCATCCAGCCACGACTCATCGGCCACGCGGGCGGCGTCGATAACGAAGGTGACGGCCGTAGGCAGTCCCTCGGGTGGGATGACGACATACGTCCGCCAGGGGCAGAATGCGTCCAGTATCCATGACATGGTGCGCAGGCGAGAGCCAAGGTACACGTCGATGCCATGTTTGGCCATCTCTTTCTGAACGGCTTTAACGCTCTTGGGATTATCTATGAAATAGGGATCATCCTTAGCAAGTATCTTCTTCGGCATTTTTCTCACCTCCGGTTCCTAAAACTCTGTGGGAATGGTTGCGATAATCTCGTTCAGCCTGTCCATGATGGGAGAAAGAGTCAGGGCTTTAACCAGGTTTCCCCTGAGCGTCATTTTACCCGACATGAGGGCGGCTCGCGCTTTCATTTCGCACCTTGAGATTTTAGCGAAAAGATCGTAGTCGGCTGTGACCGTGAACTCGGCCTTGGGCAGCGTGCCCTCAATGGCCGAGACGCTCTCCACTACGCCGTTGTTGAGCTTGTAAAAAATGGCCCTGGTCTTGCCTCCAGGGCACTTGGTGTAAACGGTCAACAGTGACGAGGTGAGTTTCTTCAATTTTTCAGGTGTGAGGCTCTTTTTGCACCTTTTGGCTACCTCGTCCGCCCATTCCTGGCTTACATACTTGAATTTCTTCTCAGGCATTTGGAACCTCCTTTGATATTATTGCTGCTTTAAAAAGTCCAATATCAGGGTATTGACCTGATCAGCAACTTCCACCTGGGGGTCGTGTCCGACCCCGTCGAGCTGCTTGAATACTACATTGGGGAGCGCCTTTTGCATGGCCTGCACCATCTCAGGCGTGATATCGTTGTCCGCCGTGCCCCAGATCAGAAGGATCCTGTGTTTCTGCTGGCCGACCTTTTGATAATCGGCTGTGTAGTCGGCCCATGCATCGCTGCGGGCTGCGGCCAGCGATGCCTTTTCGAAGCCCTTGAACCGGGTCTGGTCTTTAAATTGCTTGGCGTACTCCGCAGCTTTAGGCGATTTTTGCATCAACTGGGCGGCCCGGTCTGACATAACCTTGACCGCTATCAGCCGCGTGAGGAACTCTCCCAGCAATGGTATTCTCATCAGTTTGAAATTGGTGTCGTTCTTGACTGAGTTGATCATGGGTGCGATCAGCACCAGGTCCTTGACACGGTCGGGGTAGCTGGCCGTGAAGTCCACCGCCATGGCGCCGCCCATGGATACACCCATCAGGTCCACGGGCTGCTTTATCTTGAGCGCATCCAGCAGGTCCAGCAGCTGTTTGCGGTAGAACGCCTGGCTGTAGTCGCCATCAGGCCTGTCCGAGTAACCCCTGCCGTACATGTCATAGCGCAGCACCCGGTAGCCGGCTTTGGAAAGCGCATCAACCTGCGCATCCCACAGGTACATGGGTATGGTGGCCCCGTGTATGAGCACTACCGTCTGCCCGTCCTCGGGCCCTGTCAGCTCGTAATGTGTCACACCTTGAGGAAGTTTGATGTACGAGCCGCCGGCCTGGGCGCGGGTGTTATCATCGAGATCCTTGGTCTCGACATTGGCAGTGGCATAAAGCGAAAGGGGTGTAATAATGATAAGCAGGATAACAACGCAGATGATTATTGCTGTCCACCAGCCGCGACGGTTTTTAGCAGAAGACATGGATGTACCTCCCCTGATTGCGCTTGCGCTTAGTTTATATTCGTTTCAATTGCCCGTCAAGATGAGAATAAGAACGTCATTGCGATTTAATAAATTTCAAGATCCGGTCCAGGCTGTCGGTGATCTCGAAATCGCTGCTGAACTCCAGCTCAAGGCTCTTGTCCAGCGTCATGTTCTCGTTGGCATTATAGAGTTTCTTATAGGCCGCGATGGACTGCGGGCTGTTGTTCATTATCTTTTTCGCCATTGTCTGCAGCGCTTCCTCCAGCTTGTCGCCCGGCACCGCCAGATTGATCAGCCCGATGCGTTCGGCCTCTCTGGCTGAAATAGCCTCGGCCGTGAATGAGAGCTCCTTGGCTTTGAGGTAACCGATCCTGCGCGGCAGGCGTGCGCTCATGCCCCAGGTGGGTCGCAGTCCCCATTTTGCATGCGTATCGCCGATCTTTGCGTCCTCTGAGGCTATTATAATATCGCAGGCCAGCATCAACTCCAGCGCGCCTGTGAAGCAGAACCCGTTGACCAGGTTGATTACCACCTTGGGCACGGAGCGTATGGCGTCGATCAGCTCCCGGGCCGGAACATCGAGAAAATCGCCCACCTTGCCGTTGACCAGCTTGACATCGCCCAGCCCTTTGAGGTCGACACCGGCGCAGAAGGCCCTGCCGGCGCCTGTCAGGACTATAACCCTGGCCTCAGGGTCATCGCCCGCCGCGAGCACAGCCGTTTTAATCTCCTTGAGCATAGCGGGGGTGAGGGCGTTCATGACCTGGGGACGGTTAAAGGTGATCCTGCCTATGCCTGCGCTGGCATGATAAATAATAGCCTCATATGCCATGATGTTCCTCCTCGATTGAAAATGACCTCTACCACCGTACGCGGCGATAGTAATATAACACATTACGCAAGGCTTTGACACGGGGCGAAGCGCAGTAAGATAATAAGCTCCATAGCCGTATTGCCGGCGATCTATGCGGAGGCCCCCTTCGCGGATCAACAGAGGAGGCATTTAATGGACCGTTTCGCTGCTCCCGACCTGAAGTATCTTTTCGGACCTCGTTCCGTGGCTATTGTGGGCGCCTCGAAGGATGAATGGAAATCCGGCGGCATGTTTATCAACAGCATGCTCAAAGACAGCTATGCCGGCACCATATACCCCATCAACCGCAAAGAGAGCGAAATCATGGGGCTGAAATGCTTCCCTAACGTTTCCTCTATACCAGGAGAGGTCGATCTGGCTGTGCTGGCCATCCCGGCGCGCTTTATTCCTGAGGCCATGGAGGACTGCGCACGCAGGCACGTGAAATTTGCCGTAGTGCACTCGGTCGGCTTCAGCGAGATGGGTGATGAGGGCAGGGAAGCCGAGAAGAGGATGGTAGCCATCGCCCGTGAGGGTGGCGTGAGGGTAATCGGCCCCAACTGCATGGGTGTTTTCACCTCGCGTGGACGCGTGAATACCGTTGTGCCTTATGCCAGGATGCCGCTCGATCCAGGAGGAGTGGCCTTCGTGGGACAGAGCGGATGGGTGGCCGAGATCATGCTGCGCCTGGGCAGCGCTCGCGGTCTGCGCTTCAGCGGCATCGTCAGCATCGGAAACCAGAGCGACCTTACACTTGAGGATTTAATAGCCTACTGGGGGAACGATCCCAACACCAAGGTTATCACCGCATATGTGGAGGGTTTGAAAAATCCGCAGCGCTTTTTAAGTCTGGCAAATGAGATCTGCCCGCACAAGCCGGTGATCGTGTGGAAGGGCGGCAGCTCTGAAGCAGGGGCCAGGTCGGCCGCTTCTCACACGGGCTCAATGGCAGGCAGCTACCGGATTTTCCAGGCGATGTGCGCCCAGACCGGGATCATCCCCGCCTACGGCATGGAGAACCTCATCGATCTGGCGGTAGCCTTCAGTTGCCCGGTTCTGCCGCCCAACAGGGATATCGGCCTATTGATCGAAGCGGGTGGAGGGGCGGTGGCATCGTCGGACGCCTGCGCCAGGGAAGGGCTGAATATCAGGCAGTTTCCCGAGGATGTCCAGAACAAGCTGGCGGAGTATCTCAAGGACAAGGTGCCGCCTTCCCGGAACCGAAAAAATCCGGTGGACCTCGTGTGGGCGCCCATCGGGGGCGCAGCGCAGGTATATGTAAATTGTCTGGAGATGATCATGCCGCATGTGGACGTCTGTCTGGTAATTACATATGCATTCTTGAACGATGCCTGGTTTCGTCAGAAGCTGACGGAACTGCGCGACCGCCTGAAAAAGCCCATAGTGCTGATTCCTGCCAACCCGCCGGACCAACTGGACGGCCTCATACTGGCGGCCATGGACGGCATACCCACCTATGTCATGCCCGACAACGCCATCAGGTGCATCGGCGCCATGGTGCGCAGAGCTGAACATTTAAAGCAGCGATAATACATAACTTGAGGATGGAAACAGGAGGGTGAGGGATGAAAGAAATAACTAAAGGCGGGCCTTTGCTTGATGGAAGGGGAAACCTGGTCGATTACGGGTGGGCGCGCCAGCCGCTCCTCGATGCCAACCTGGAAAATGTCAATATATACGCGCTGAAGTTCCTGCAGCCTCTGCGCACCAAGCGCTGGCAGTACTTCGGCATCACCACACCCACTCATTTTTTCTCGTTCACCCTCAGCCATGTCGGTTATCTGGGCCCTGTCTTCGCCTATGTGCTCGATTTCCAAACAGGCGTGTATCATGAGCAGACGATAAACGTTCCTTTTGGCGGCGGTATCGTGCTGCCCCGCAGCAGCACCTCTGGTGACTGCAGCTACGAGAAAGGCAGCCTGTATCTGCGTTTCCATATCCCAGATGACAGCCGGCGCAGGCTGGAGGTCAACTGGCCCGGCTTCGGTGGGTCGGGCTTGAAGGCAGATCTCGAGCTGCGATTGCCGCAGGGACATGAGTCGGTGGTCAACGTGTTCCCCTATGAGAACAGGCGCTTCTTTTACACGCGCAAGGTCAACTGCATGCCTGTGGAGGGCGTCATTGAGTATGGATGGGACGAAACCGCAGTGGGTGGCGAGAAAAAGCTTAAATCATATAGTATCAGCCCCGCTACCTGTCTGGGGACGCTGGACTGGGGCGTGGGTGTCTGGCCCTATCGCTCATTCTGGGTCTGGGCCAGCTTCTCTCGTTTCCTGCCGGATGGACGTACCATCGGGATCAACGCCGGGGACGGCATCGGCAACAGCGCGGAGATGAATGATAACGCGATTATCCTGGACGGCAGGGTGCACAAGCTGGGAAAGGTAATGTTTAAATACGACAACAAAGATTTTAAGAAGCCATGGATGATGACATCGCCGGACGGCCGTCTCGATCTCGAGTTCAAGCCTTTCTTCGAAAGGGTGGCGAAGACCGATGTGGGGGTATTATCCAGCGAGGTGCACCAGATGTTCGGCCGTTACAGCGGGACGCTCATTGTCGATAACGGGGAGAAAATCAGGGTGGAGAATTTGATCGGCTGGGCCGAGGAGCACCACGCGCGCTGGTGAAATATCACACTATTCGCGAGGATTCAACCGGGCTAAAATGGAATCGGTCGTTATTGAAGATATCCAGACAGGCGTCTACTGCAGCTTCATCGTAAAGTTTGCCCCTGTTGATGCTGATCTCTTCAAGGGCTTTCTCAATGCCCATCGACGCTCGGTAAGCCCTGTGTGACGACATGGCCTCCACTACGTCTGCCACGATCAGTATTTTAGCTTCGGGAAGTATGTCTTCACCTTTCAGGGCTCGCGGGTAACCTGAGCCATCCATTCTTTCATGGTGCTGAAATACGATATCTGCAATAGGACCCGCGAAATCTATATTCCTTAATATCTCGTAACTTCCACGGACGTGAGTCTGTATTATCTCGTACTC
>CAZDXZ010000087.1:0-6162 GCA_964509615.1 uncultured Dehalococcoidales bacterium | reverse complement strand
GCAAATAAAGTAAGTGAGGATACTGGTTGTACAGTTAACATCGGATAACGTCTACGATATTAATAAAAGGCATCTCCGGAACAGGACGGCAACATCCGGTTAACATAAGATCAGGCATGTCTTGACTGAACTTGAGAAAAGGATTTAAACTGTCTAACATCGGCTTGATAGCGGCGCACCACCTGCGGGAGGAGTAGGTGAATGGTGACGGTAATAATGGCTATGGATGATCCCCATCACCGGAAATTCAGGTCGATTTCTTTCGGTCGCCGCTGAGTTGCTGTTTTGGCTCGGCACTCGATATTTTCGGACATCAAACTTCGGGCGGTTAATTATTCGGGATAGTGCTAAACTGTTCCTGTAAAGAACTTGAGAAGGAGTAAATACACAAGGTATGAAAGTCGTATTCATTGAAGATGTCTCAACCAAAGAGAAAAAGGGAGATATTAAAGAGGTATCGGCTGGTTATGCCAGGAACTTCCTGTTGCCCAGGGGTCTGGCCCTGCCTGCAACGCCGGGTACTGTAAAGGCCGCCGAGAAGATCGCCCAGGAGCGTGAAAGAAAGCGCGAGCGAATGCACGAGGAATACGTTGAACTGGCAAAGCAGATCGAAGGGAAGGAACTGATCTTCAAAGGTAAGGCCAGTTCAAAGGGCACACTGCATGGTTCGATCACTGCGGCCGACGTTGCCGATAGGTTGTCCGATCTGATCAATGTGCATATCGACAAGAAAAAAATATCTATGAAGAGCTCACTGCATAATGTCGGTGAATATGACGTCCAGGTGATTTTCAGCAAAGATGCAACAGCCGGTATCAAGGTCATAATCGAAAGAGAAGCTGCCTGAAGCCATGAGAGAGACGCTGCCGCCCTACGACCTGGATGCCGAAGAAGCGGTGCTCGGCTCGCTGTTGATCGATAGTGAGTCTATCACTGAGATCGACACGATAGTGGGGACCGAGGACTTCTTCAGCGAGCAGAACCAGTTCGTATTCGGCGCCTGCCGCAACCTGTTCCAGCGTGATGAGGCCATCAATCAGATCACGGTTGCACAGGAACTGGTCAGGCTTGGAAAGCTGGATGAAGCGGGGGGTGCCGCCTACCTCAGCCATCTGGTGTCGATGGTGCCCACCTCTCTTCACGTTCGTCACTATGCGCAGATCGTTTACCGGCTGGCGACCATGCGCCGCCTTATCAGCGCAGCCGGTCAGATCGAGTCGATCGGATACAAGGCTGATCCCGATGTCGACCTCTCGCTTTCACGGGCTGAGGACATAATTTTCAAACTCAGGACCAGGCAGGGACGCGGTGAGTTTATCCCCATTCAGGATGCGCTCAACCGCTATTTTGAGGAAGCGGCGAACAGGACCACCCTCGACAGGGATATTCAGACCGTTCGAACAGGTTTCAAGGCCATCGATAACGCCCTGGGTGGGCTGCAGCGCTCGGAGCTGGTTATCCTTGCCGCCAGAACGAGCATAGGCAAGACCAGCCTGGCGCTCAACATTGCCCGCAACGCAGCCGTCAGTCAGAAGGCCTGTATCGCCCTTTTCAGCCTCGAGATGTCCCGGCGCGAGATAATCCAGAGGCTGCTGTCCAGCGAATCAAATATCGAGTCCCAGCATTTCAGAAAGGGAAGATTCTCAGATCTCGAGGAACGCCTGCTGCAAAGAGACATAATTCCCAGGCTGGCGGAGACATCTATTTATATCGATGATACACCCAATATGCGGATCAGCGAGGTGCGCAGCAAGGCCAAACGGCTGCATTTGAAACACAGCATTGACATGGTTGTGCTCGACTATATTCAGCTGTTGCGGGGAGATTCCAAGAGCGATAACCGGGTCCAGGAGATGACCGAGATCACACAGTCGCTAAAAGCGCTGGCCCGCGAGCTGGATACACCCGTCCTGGCTCTGTCTCAGCTCAGCCGCAATATCGAACACCGCCAGGAAGGTAAAAGGCTGAAACAACAGATAAAACCCCAGCTTTCCGACCTGCGCGACAGCGGCAGCATCGAGCAGGATGCCGACGTAGTCATGTTTATTCATCGCTGGGATAAGATTTATGCCACTGAGGATGACTGGATCAGGGAGTTTGGAGAGGACCAGCCTTATCCCAAGGGCATCGCTCAGATCATAATAGCCAAGAACCGCAACGGCCCCACGGGCGAGGTCCCGCTCAGGTTTATACAGGAGACGACCAAGTTTGATAACTTTGACAGCACCGTAGTTGAGGTTGGGACTCTGTAGTAAAGGCATTTAAATATATGTCAGGAAGCAGTTTCAAGGGTTTCCCTCCACGGGTTGAGGTGACCCCTCTGCCCAATGTCTTTTTCAGCGAGGTGCTGTCGGATATTAATAGTCTGCTTGAGCTGAAGGCGGTTATGCAGGTATTTTTCCTGCTCAGCCGCAGAAAAAGTTATCCCAGGTTTGTCAGCTTCAGCGAGCTGAGCCGCAATGCCGTGATTGAGAAGGAACTGCTCAGGATGAAGGGCGATATGGATATACTGCTGAGGGATGCCCTCCAGTCTGCTGTACAGCACGGGATTTTGCTGCACATACCGATTAATGCCGGGGGGAAATCGGATGACGCCTACTTCATCAACAACCAGTCGGAAAAGAACACAATCGACAAAATACTGAACGGAACTCTCAAGATACCCAGTATAGAGATCAGATCTAAAGAGGAACCTGCCGGTGAAGAGCAGCGGGATATCTACAGTCTGTATGAACGCAACATCGGTATGCTCACTCCCATTCTGGCCGAGGAGCTGCAGGAAGCGGAACACCGCTATCCTCCGGAATGGATACATGACGCGTTCAAAGAAGCATTGCGGGCCAATGTCAGGAACTGGAAATATATAAACAGCATTCTAAAGCGCTGGGAACGGGAAGGAAAGAAAGATGGAAAACCTGTCGGAGATACTCAAAAAGAAAGAGATCCCGATAAATACATCAGCGGAAAATACGGACATATGGTCCGGCGATAGTGCCGGGGAGACTGCGCAGGACAGCCGTCCGGCGGATGTCTGCCCCATATGCCGGGGGACACGTTTTGTTCATCCTGCGCTGCCCTCCGGCGAATCCGATTATTCCCGCCTGGTGCCGTGCGTATGCGCCAAAGACGATATCAATCGAAGAAGGGCCATGCGGCTGCAGACCATCAGCAATCTGGGGAATCTGGCCAAGCTGACTTTTAATAACCTGTCACCGCAGGGGCGCAGCAGCGATGCGGTATCGCAGAAGCTCTTTCAGCTCGCCCTGGATGAAATACGCAAATTTGCTGAAGATCCGCATGGATGGATTGTGCTGGCCGGGCCCGTCGGCAGCGGCAAGACGCATCTGGCCTGCGCTGTCGCCAACCTCCGCATAAGCCAGGGCCATTCAGCCTTTTATATCACCGCTGCGGAGCTGCTGGATCACCTCAGATCGGCTTACAGCCCCAGTAGCGAGATCGAGTATGACGAGCTGTTTGAACAAATTAAGAACAGCCCTCTGCTGATACTGGATAATCTGAATTACTCGGCAACCACCATATGGGCCAAGGGTAAACTCGAGCAACTGCTCGAGCATCGCTTCAACAACAAGTTGCCCACCCTGATCACGACCGGTATGTCGGTGGAGGAGTTCGCCACCGATTACGCCGGACATATGAACGATCCGGAGATCAGCAAGGTACTTATTTTAAAAAAGGAATCCTCCAGCCTGCAAAGCCTCGACAGTCTCGATCTTGATCTGCTTAAAAACATGAAGTTCAGCAATTTCGACAGCAAGCGCTTGAGCCTGCATGAGGATGTCAGGCAGAACCTGGCGCAGGCTTACAATAACGCGCGTGATTTTGCCAGGGCCCCGCAGGGCTGGCTGATTTACCAGGGTGTGAACGGGTGTGGCAAGACGCATCTGGCGGCAGCTATCGCCAACGAGCTTCGTGAATCCGGCAAAGAGGTTCTCTTTATCGTTGTGCCCGACCTGCTGGATCATCTGCGGGCGTCTTTCGGTCCTGACAGTCGTGTATCTTACGATGCTCTGTTCGAGAAAATAAAGAAGATCCCCGTGCTGGTGCTGGACGATTTCGGAGAGCACTCGGCCACCTCATGGGCCCAGGAGAAGCTGTATCAGATAATAAACTACCGCTACAACGCCCGCCTGGCTATGGTCATAACCACCTGTCTGTATCTGGAGGAGATCGAAAACAGGGTTAGCTCACGCATGGTCGACCCCAGCATCAGCCTGGTGTTCAACATTATGGCGCCTGATTACAGGGGCGATATAAAGGCATCGAGAACTGTAAGGCCGCGTCCCAGAAGCAAGGGTTGAGCGGGCCTTGCGGTTTTTGAAGCTGGCTGCTTTTCCTGATAAAATATTTTCTAATACGAAAGTGGAAAGTGCTATAGTAAATCAACCCGTCCTGGTTCTGAATGAGAACTACCTCCCACTGAACATCTGTAAGGTCCGGCGAGCAGTAGTTCTGGTACTTGTGGGCAAAGCTGAGGTGGTGGAGAATGGGAGAGGATATTTTTCCGCCAGTTCAGGCAGCTATGAGATCCCGTCCGTGATCAGGCTGGTCTACCTGGTGCGCAAACAGACGCATCCGCGCAAGATGACCAAGCTTGAGATATTCAACCGTGATAAATACACTTGCCAGTACTGCGGCAGAGAGGGGAGGGAGCTGACGCTTGATCATGTCAAGCCGAGGCGTTTGAACGGCCAGCATACATGGGAAAATATCGTGGCGGCGTGTATACCCTGTAACAGGAAGAAGGCCGGCAGGACGCCGGCCGAAGCCGGTATGCCCCTGCTGCGGTCTCCCCGTGCGCCCGGTAACATAGGTTTCTATGTGCCTTACCAGTATTTACGCGCCAGGGTGGAGTGGGAGAAATATCTGCCGAATAAAAGGTAGCCTCTCCGGCGTCATGGTTTTCTGGGGTTGACTACCGTGGTCTCGGCGCTGGGTACCTCGATCGTCATGCCGGTCTCCAGCTGCACCATCAGCGATTCTTTGACCACGTTTCTGCCCACGATCTTGCCCTTGCCCATTTTTGTGAGAACTTCCTGCCCCATGTCGGGCAGCTTCCCCCTCATGCAGTGATACTGCTCGTACTCGTAGCTCAGGCAGCATAACAGCCGGCCGCACAGCCCCGAAGTCTTCATGGGATTGAGGGCAATATCCTGCTCCTTGGCCATTTTGATCGATACGGGCATGAACTCGCTCAGAAACGACACGCAGCAGAGCTGGCACCCGCATTTGCCCACGCCGCCGATGAGCTTTGCCTCATCCCTGGCGCCCACCTGGCGCAGCTCTACGTGCGTTCTGAGCTCGTGACTCAGCTTGCGTACAAGCTCGCGGAAGTCAACCCGTTTCTCGGAGTAGAAGAAAATAATCAGGTGGCTGCCGTCCAGGTTGTACTGCAGGTAGATCACTTTCATGGGAAGGCTGAGGCTTTCGATCAGCTCCTTGGATTTAACCAGAGCTTTCTGGGTGCGGTCCTTCTGGAACTTGGCCTGATTAATATCTTCAGGTGTCGCGATGCGTATAACCGGTTTGAAAGGTTCAGCGTTTTCGGCCGGCGTTATTTCCTTGATGCCGGTGATCACCTTGCCCAGCTCGATGCCGCGATTGGTCTCGACGATAACCATGTCATTGATTTTTAGATCGAATCCGGCGGAGTCGAAGGAATAAATTTTCCCCGCCCGCATGAACCTGACTCCTACTATATTAGCCATTGTTATTTACACTGGCCGAGTTCATTGAGTAATCGGCCTTTTTCTCCTTCTTGGGCAGATCCAGCATGATCACTTCAAAGAGAAGATGCAGGTTGGCGTTGTACGAAAGGTTCACCAGCATTTTATTCAGGCTGTTGATAAACTCCTTTATCTCGATGATAGTCAGCATGTTTGCCCATGACTTTAAATCGGTCAGCTTATCCAGGTTGGTTATATCCTCTTCACAGTTATATTTTAGCAGCATTACGTCGCGGCACCATGAAAGCCACAGCTTGATTATCTCCTCGACGCTGTTTCTGTCTGAAGGCATCTGCTGCATATATAATAGTCTGTCAGCCCATGAATGGGTAAGAAGGCCGGAGAATTCGGTCAGCCTCTGCTCCCGGCTTTTCAGGTAATCATCATCCTTGAGCGCTGAGATGGCCCAGCCAAGGCA